>JAYTPC010000096.1:0-57677 GCA_043747425.1 Bdellovibrionales bacterium | reverse complement strand
TTACATTACGGACAAACCTTGTTCGAAGGAATGAAATGTTTCCGCCGAAAAAATGATGACTGTATCTTGTTCCGACCAGAATTTAATGCAAAGCGATTGCAAGACGGAGCAGATCGTTTGTGTATGCAGGCTCCACCTGCAGAATTAATGATCGAAGGAATTCGTCAACTTGTTAACATTGACCGTGAATGGATTCCGAAAGAACGCGGATCTTCGTTGTATTTGCGACCGACTTTAATCGGCACAGAATCTTTTTTAGGAGTGCGTCCGTCATTTGAATATTTATTTTTTACAATCTGTTCACCAGTGTCCAGTTACTATTCTGAAGGTGCCGAGCCTATAAAAATTTGGGTCGAAGAAAATTATATTCGTGCAGCGCCAGGCGGATTAGGTGCAACAAAAGCGGGTGCTAACTATGCTGCAAGCCTTAAAGCCGCACTGGAAGCAAAGAAAAAAGGATTTGCTCAAGTTTTATGGCAAGATGTGACCCATAAGTGGATTGAAGAAGTCGGAACAATGAATGTATTTTTTGTTTTTGAAGATGAAATTGTGACTCCAGCATTAAACGGATCTATTTTGCCGGGTGGAGTGCGCGACAGTGTGATTCAGATTCTAAAACATTGGGGTTTGCCGATTCGTGAGCGTGAACTTTCGATGGATGAAGTGATTGGTGCGCACAAATTAGGAACGCTAAAAGAAGTTTTCGGAACGGGCACAGCAGCGGTTATTTCCCCAGTCGGCGAACTGACATCAGAAAAGTTTAAAATGATTATTAATAACGGTGCACGTGGACCATTAGCTACGAAGTTGTACGACGAAATTACGGGTATTCAATATGGCGAAAAAGCGGATCTTTTTCACTGGACGCAAAAAGTTTAGTTAATTTTTATTCAGTCTAAAAAAATAACCAAACAGCCTTCATTATTCTTTCCATTGGATAACTTCTCATAAGCCCAGTTGTAGCCTGCCATTTTTAAATATTTAATTGCTAGTGCTTTTACAGTGCCGGTACCTTTACCTGTCATAATGCGCGCTTTTTTTAAACTTGATTTCGATAAAGCCATCAAGAAGCGATCAATCGCATCTTCAACTTGATCTGACTTAAAGCCGTGTAAATCTAAAAGATCTTTTGCCATATACCTACAATACTAAAAGGCCTTGGTATAACCAAGGCCTTTTAGTATTAAACATTTTTTATCAATAAATTACTGACAAGCTGGAATAGAATGCTTCACGAAAACGATGTCTTTGTGAAAAACATCTATTTGAACTGTTTTAGCTACACTGTACGTGCGGGGTTGATTGTAGCGAATTGTTCCAGTCTTAACGCAAACATCTTTTCGGATGAATGAATTATCAAATATTGGTTTAGTTTCTACGCAACCTTTTGTTTCAAAACTTAAAGGGGCTTCTAAGTTAACAGCTGGTTTAGTAACTGATTTGTATTCAGCACATGTTGATCCTGTAAAACCTTGATTGTACTTAACACATGTTTTTACTGTTTGTGCAGGTATTGAAACCTTTACTGAATTTTCAGTGAAGCACACTTTATTAGAAGCAACGGCGCCGTATCCTGGAAATAGGTTTGTGCCTACAACAGTATTAGCAAGCGCAGTTATAGATAAAGACGTGACGATCGACATGATAATTGTTTTCATTTTTTTCCTTTGTTCAGTTTTGAACTGTTATTAAATTTGTTTTTACTTGTTAGAGCTTTTAAATTTTATTTGTTAGCCATAGAAATGCTTAAAATCAGATTAAGGTTAATTGGTCATGTTTTCGCAATAGTGGATTGCTAGGTTGGCTAAATAGTGGGCAAATTAACGACTAGGTTTTCAAAAGCAGTGAAACATATTCAAATTCTTGACGATCACAGGTGCCAGAAGCAACCAGTAAAATTTTGTGTTCGCCATTGCTTTTCGTGGCCGACATTGCCAATTCTGTTAAATGTGCACGTGATTTTTCAGCCACCCTTTTTGGTAGAATCACAACAGCATCACCTTTTTCGGCTAATTCACGAAGGACCTCAAAGGAATCACAAACCAAATTTGGCTTGAATTCAGAATTATCTTTAAGAAATTTTTTAAAATATGTTGGCAATCCATTTGTACCCGTAGAAATAACTCCCATCATTTGGTCTGTTATCTCTGATAAAGAAGTAATGCCCAAAGTAGATGAAGCATAAATTCCTAAAGTGTCTGTAAATAAAATTTCAGATATGAAGCCAGCAGGAATTTCCTCATGTTGTGAAATAATAGCTAAACACAATTCACCAGACTGAACTTTTTTTATCAATTCAGAAGTTCTTGAAATTTGAAAATTCAATTTCACCTCCGGATAATCCAAGCGAATTTTTTGACTAAAATCATGGATGATATCTAGAGCAATACTTTCATACGTCCCAATCGAAAGTGAGGAAAGCTGAAGTTGTGTCGATTTTGATTCTGGAAAAGTTGTCTCTAGGGTTTGAAATACTTTTTCAGCCATCTGCAAAAGTAATTTACCTTTTTCAGTGATTTGCCATGAATCCTGTATTTTGATAATGACGGGATAGCCTAAATTGGTTTCTAGCGACTTGATTGACTGAGATACCGCAGATGGGGTCACTTTATGAATTTGGGCAGTCTTGTTAAGACTGCCCTGTTGTTCGAAAGTTCTTAATAAATAGATTTTCTTCAAATCATCAAACTGCGTGTTTTTCATCTTTTCCAACTTAAAAATTTTATACTGAAAAATTAAATTTTTTCTTTCACTAAAACCAAATTTTCATCAAGCAGTTGACTGACTGGTGTAATAATTAACTCTTCCGGATCAAACTCACGTCCAGTTTCTGTATAGCGTTTTTTAATCAGTGCTTGAACGTAAGGTCCGCTGAGTTGCATATCTTTCATTTTTTGAACACGGCCAAGTTCAAAGCCTGTGACATCTTTGAAAACCAAATAAGTCAATTCGCTGCAATAAATTTTGTCTTGGTTAAATTCAAAATAAATATCGTAGGGCTTGTTGTATTTCGGAAGGCTTGCATACAGAGATTTTAGCATTGTTTTTTTATCAAAATGTCTAAACCGTAAAATTTTATACGCTTTATTTTTACTGCGCGCGATAAATTCTGAAATGGGAGTTACTTTTAAAGGCCCAATGGCTTCTGCCACAGCCCACTTGTTCGATTTATTTTTGACAACAATGCCGACGTGAGTCCAGACCGATTTGGTCGCTTCTCGAAGTGCTTTTGCCTGAGCTGTTTGGCTTTGAATAAAGATGATATCACCCTCTGTGTATTCGGCAGCCTTAGCTGGCAGTTCTTCAGGTGGCAAAGGCCCCTGTGACATCGCAGATGCGATACTTACATTAAATGTTAAGATTGTTGCGAACAGTAACCCAAGTTTGATTGTATTTTTCATAGTATTTTATTTATCGGCCAGCTTTTGATAAATATTTAATTATGAAAAAAGCGTAAAGAATCAGAGCGATTTTAATGATGTTTGTGCCAACCACAAGACATTGGTCGTGTTGGTTGAACAGCTAGTAAAATCAGAATTTGATTTAGTTTTGAAAGGGGTTAAGTCAGCATATGCGTATACAAAACGAAAAAGGGGTTTTTATGAAAAAGATGATGATGATGTTAACAACAGGCTTATTTGCAGTTAGTTTCTCAGGCCAGCTTTCTTTGGCTGATAACCATGAAAAAGGTGAACACAAAGCCCAGATGGAAGCGCAAAGAAATGCTGTAGAATCTGCATGTTCAGCAGAAGCCACTGCAACAGGTTGTGCGGGTAAAGAAGTCGGCAAAGGTCTTTTGAAATGCATGCACGAATACAAAAAAGCCAATAAAGATTTCAAATTTTCTGACGGCTGCAAAGAAGCGACGAAAGATTTAAAACATGAACGTAAAGAACATAGAAAACACAAAAAAGAAGCTGAAGAAAAAAAATAGGCTTTTTAGTTTCTAAGCAATAGCCAAGTACAAATTTATCAAACCTGTGATCAATAGCAAAAGCATTGTAGGAACCATTCCTGCAATGCGAAATGCAAAATTCTCTTTCACATTTGAAATTCCGTATGCATGACTAATTCTAGATGCCACCATTACAACGCCAAAGATGTGAATGAACAGTGGTGAAAATTCTTGAAGCTCCAGCAGTGCAATAAGAATAAGTAAAATCGGCACGTATTCACTGAAATTACCGTGAGCCCGAACGTTGCGCATCAGTTGCGGTTCGTCTTTGTGCCCTAATGAAATACTATATTTTCTACGGGCTAGAACTGTTCGAAGTGTTAGCGCTAAATAAATTAAAGCCAGCAGGCCTGCATATATTGGGATGATTGAAAGTGTCATTTTTTATCCTTGGTTAGGTTCAGTGGTTTAAGAATAGTATCTTTTTGGTTAGAGTCTAGTTTTTTATGCGGAGATTAACCCTTGATTATGCGGAGAATACAGCCGATAATATCCGCATAACGTGCGGAGAATATAAATGTCATTCAAATACATTTATCAATTAAAGGACTGGCCGAACTTCACTTGGGATAATGCGAAGATTTCTGAAAAGCTTGTGAAAGTACGTCATGATCAAGGCCGTTTAATTGGTCGCATGGAAGGTTTAGGATTTGCTTTACAAGAACAAGCACTACTTCAATCACTTACAGAAGAAGTTGTAAAGTCCAGTGCCATAGAGGGCGAAAATTTAAATCGCGAGCAGGTAAGATCATCTGTGGCTAAAAGATTAGGTATTGATCTAGGCGGCTTGGTAAATACACCAAGAAATGTAGACGGTGTTGTTGAATTGATGGTTGATGCAACTCAAAAATTTGATCAGCTGCTGACGCAAGAAAGACTTTTCAACTGGCATGCGGCTTTGTTTCCAGCGGGGTTCAGCGGAATGACAAAAATTAAGGTCGGAGCTTGGAGAGATGATGCCGATGGACCTATGCGTGTGGTATCAGGAGCTTTTGGTCGCGAGCGAGTTCATTTCGAAGCACCAATTGCAAAACGATTGTCTGTAGATATGAAAATATTTTTAAAATGGTTTAATCAAAAACCTACTATTGATTTGGTACTACGGGCAGCACTTGCACATCTACACTTTGTTACAGTTCATCCTTTCGAAGATGGTAATGGACGCATAGCTAGAGCTGTTGCAGATATGGCATTAGCAAGGTCAGAAAATAGTTCCAAAAGATTTTACAGCATGTCATCGCAGATTAACGCCGAAAGAAATGATTATTACGACATTTTGGAATCGACACAGAAAGGTCGTCTTGATGTAACAAATTGGCTTGACTGGTTTTTAAATTGTCTTGATCGCGCTATTCAAGGATCAGAGGACATGTTGGCAACAATTCTATTTAAATCTAAATTTTGGGAAAAACTTGATGGTGAAAAATTTAACGAACGCCAAAGAAAAATACTGAACAAATTAATAGATGGTTTTGAAGGAATCTTAACTTCTTCGAAATGGGCTAAGCTAGGTAAATGCTCGCAAGATACAGCTTCCAGAGATATTGAAGATTTAGTTCAACGAAAGATCCTGAAAAAAAGTTCAGAAGGTGGAAGAAGTACGAACTATTTCCTTGTGAAATAAACTGGTGATTGCGGATCTTGAGCGTCTTTTACCGCCAATCATTCAGGACTTTTTTTAGATCAACACGAAAAATTTGCATCGCTATTGACCAATTATAAAAATTCCCGTAAGTTCATCTTAAGAACAGCATAGCGCTGTCTATTTATACCCATCAAAAGGAGGTCTTCATGTCTAATCAATCATTCACAAAGAGCCTTCTTTCAAACCAAAACTAAATCTACAGTTTCAGATCAATACAAGGCTCTTAATTTTTTTTCGTTTTTGAAATTAACTTAAGGAGTTTTATGCTTAGTTCCCAAAAGGAATTTTTATGTCTTTTTGGTTGGGATGACTTTTTTGAAAGTCAGATTGAAATTCAATCACCTAACCTTGTTTCTAGTTCTTTATATCCTGCTCGTATTATTTGCGAAGAAAAAAATCTCTATCGTATTCAACTGAGCTTGGATGATGTTCGCTGGGCTTCTGTGAGCGGCAAAATGCAGTTTAATGCCATAAATCGAACTGACTATCCCGCTGTTGGTGATTGGGTCTTGGTGGAGGCTTCAGATCAGTCTGATCGTGGTGTAATTCATCGTGTTTGCAACAGAAGGACTATTATTTATCGTAAGCAAGTCGGTTCAAGTGCTGATATGCAAATTCTTTCGACGAATGTGGATTATGTTTTTATAACCACATCGCTGAACGATGAATTCAATTATCGTCGAATAGAAAGATACCTTGCCGTTGCTTGGGATTCGGGTGCAATTCCGGTCATTCTATTAACGAAGTCAGATATTTGTGCCGAAAAAATAGTCGATACATTAAATAATGTTCGTCGTGAATTTCCGAATGTGGCTATTCACTCTATATCTAAAAACGATTTTGAAAAAGAAAATTGTTTTCGTGAATATTTAAAAGAAGGAAAAACATCTGTCGTCATAGGTTCATCAGGAGTTGGCAAATCAACCTTGGTTAATTTTTTAATCGGCGGCGATCAAATCAAAACGCAAAATGTTCGTGAAAGCGATAGCAAAGGTCGGCATACCACAACATCACGGTCTTTATATGTAAGTCGCTACGGCGGTTTAATTATCGACACTCCTGGTATGCGAGAATTACAGCTTTCAGATCACATGGATGGAGTCAGTACCCAATTTTCTGATATTGAATCTCTAATTGCAAAATGTCGTTTCAATGATTGCCGACATGAAACCGAGCCAAATTGTAAAATTAGAGAAGCTTTAGCGGATGACTCTCTTCCGGAAGAGCGTTGGAAAAGCTATCAAAAGCTTGCTGACGAAGTTCGTCATGCAATGAGAAAGCAAAATAAGGAGCTGGCAGCAGAAGATAAAAAACTTTGGAAAAAAATGAGCATTAATGCCAGAAGCAAAGGCCAACAAAAAAAGGGGGCACATGATGAGTAGCGAAATTACCTTCAAAAAATTTCCATTATTTGGCAGTCAGAATGAAGAACTCGGCACTTTGACTTTGGAACATTTGTGGGCTGATGTTTTTGGCTTAACAATAAAAAGAACAGGACTAACTTCTGTAGCTAGTCAGTGGGAAGGGGTAATTTGTGAAGCATTGGGGCAGGCGCAGATTTTTAATGCAAGACAAGTTGCATTTCGTCTGATGAAAGACAAAGATTCTGAAGAAATGAGTCGTATGCTTCCTCTGCTGGGTTTTGAAAAGAAAAACGAGCGAGTTGAATATAAAAAGCCAGTCGATGAATTACCTGACGACGAAAATTCTATAATCACTTGGAAATCGGCTGCTGAACTTTGTTGGAGTCATCAAGAAATTGCTAATACTTTAAAGCTAGTTGCAACAGGCGACCCAGATACTGATCCCAATGAAGATCCGTTACAGTTTATTCAAGATTTTTTAGCTGATCCTATTTTAACGTCAGGGCTTCAATGTATTCATATAGGATTTATAGAAAAAGAAATTACCGCATTAACAGTAGTTCAGATCAATCCTAAAAGTGGATGGTCTCGTATTTCCTACATGGGTATTACACCAAATTTTAGAAATAAAAATCTTGGCCGGTGGGTTCATCGTTACAGTTTTAAGCAGATGAAAATTCAAGGTGGCAAGCTTTATCATGGCGGAACCACTACGACGAACAAACCGATGATTCATTTATTTGAAAAGCATGGCTGCAATTTATTTTGTGAAATGCAGGAGTGGGTTTATTTTACGAAACGAGATCAGCGATGAAAAGAGAAGCTTTTAGAACAAAAAGACTTATTCTTCGCCCATTGAAGATCACTGATTATGATAAGTGGTTTGATTGTTATGTAAACTCACTTCCAGATCAAAGTAAATGGGATATGAAGCCTCGTAAAGCAAAAGACTGTACCAGAGCAATTTTTAAAAAAGTTATGCTGGAGCATCAAAAGTTAGCGGCGACTGACGATTACTACCGCTATTACGTTTTTGAAAAAAAATCTGGTGCTATTGTCGGTCAAATTGATTTTGATATATTCGTGAGAAGTACGCATCAATTCGCTAATTTTGGTTATCAAATTTATAATCGACATTGGGGAAAAGGCTACGGCCAAGAAGCCTCTGCAGCTGGCCTTAAAGTTGGTTTTAAAAAATTGAAACTAAATCGTCTTGAGGCCGCTATCAACTTGGACAATAAAAAATCAATTCGACTTGTAAAAGCAATCGGAATGAAAAAAGAAGGAATTAAAAAGCGATACTGGTTTGAATATGGAAAATGGGTCGATCATCTGATCTATGTTGCAAATCCTGAAGACATTGGGCTTAAAGGAAAAATGCCTACACAGTAATAGTGAACCACCGATCATCTAGGTCGGTGGTTTTCTTGGTTGGATTCGCACGTTTTCAGAAAATTATGTGATAGAAGATTTTGCTGATTAATTAATTTTTTTAAAATTAATTTCGTTATTTATCCAGCAAGAAACTTCAATCTCATGTCCTGATGGATCGTGGACATACCATGAAGTTGAAAAAGTGTGTTTAATGGGACTCTGATAATAAGTTTTTAGCTGAAGTTCGCTGACTTTAAGTTCCCAGTCCTCTTTGTTTTTTATTCTTAGTCCAAAATGATAAACACGATAAAACTGATTTAATACTGAGTCGTCGTCAGAAGCAGATCGTTTGTTTTCTTCCGCATAGATGCAGAGCATGGTGTCTTGCGACCTTAAAACTCCCCAAGGAAGGCCTTTATATATGCCTTGTTCGACAATCTCGAAGTCAAAAACGTCCTTATACCATTTCGCCGAATCTGAAAAATTTTTAACTGATAAATTGATGTGATCTACTGATACTAGGTTGTTCATAAGTGTTCTCTTGAATCTAAGAATATCTTTTATAGACAGTATATTAAATATAATGATAATATATTGTCATATGGATAATAACTTGGACAAAACGTCTAGAAACTTAGCAAACAATATAGTCTCGCTAAGAAAAAAAAGTGGTTTAAGTCAAGCTCAATTGGCAGAGCGATCGGAATTGCCGAGATCTACGATTAGTAATTTTGAATCAGGCATTGGCAATCCATCATTACAAAACTTGGTGAAACTATCGTCGGCATTGCAAATTTCTATTGAAGAGCTTTTAAGCTCTCCACGTTCAGAATGTTTGTTGATTAAGAGTGTTAATGTTCCAGTTCAAGTCAGACAGAACGGGCAGGCGCACATTTATAAACTGTTACCTGATAAAATTTCAGGAGCAGAAATAGATCGTATTGAATTATCAATCGGTGGCCGTATGGGTGGAGTGCCTCATCTTGATGGAACAAAAGAATACTTTATATGTGAACAGGGTGAAATTCAGTTGGCAGTATCTGGACAAAAGTTTCAGTTAAAATCTGGAGACGTTCTTTCATTTCGAGGTGATCAGCCACACTCATACTTGAACATTGGTAAAATAAAAGCGATTGGGTTCAGCGTTGTCTTTGTTACTCCAAGTGGGTTTTAATTGAAATAGGAAAAATAAAAAATTGCTTGAAGGAATGGATGTCTCAACCGCCCAATGGGCAATTATTGTTCGTAAATACGTATCACGTTGAAATATTTAAGGATTTTTTATGCGATTAGAAACTGAGGGTCTTAATTTTGTCTCGAAAAAAATGGTGACCCCAGCCGCCCATCAGGCAATGTGGCCAAAGTCACATGATTTCATAGAGTTAACTTTTTCTAATTCACCTGAACTTGCTGAAAATATCACTCAACTCTACCTAAAAGGCAATTCTTTTCGTGATATTGAAAAACTACTTAGTATTTCGAAAACCAAGATCAGAGCTACTTTGCTGCGCCTTAAGATTCCTATCAGACCAGCCTTGCAGGAAAGCCGTAGAGCCACGCAAAGAATTGCGGGTAAGAAAAATGTGAAACCACCTTACGGTTTTACTTACTTTGAAGGGCGGGTCGTAAAGCACCCGAAAGAGTATCCCACTTTACTTCAGATCATCGGCCTATGGAAAATGGGACAGTCATTGAATTCCATAGCCACCAAGCTCAATGGAAAGCGTGTCCCATCGCCGATGGGCAAAACTTGGTCTTGGAATTCCATAGATAACATAATCAAAAGAATCAAAAACGGACACCTTGTCCAGACTGGAGATCAATATGAACTTCGATAAATTAACTGACTTTGCAATCACGATTGTTTTGGCGGCGGCACTCGCGGGTAACTTGGATTCATTCACTAAGTGGGTTTACGTCGCTCGCGCTAAGCTTTTGTATGAATCCAGAACTGAAACTTGGGGCAGTCCTAATTTTTTTAAGGGGCACACGATAAAATATTCGCATTCTCGATAGTATTTTCAAAGTACATTAAGACTGTTTCAAAGCTCCTTGTCTTTTTTGCCGCTCGACTGCGAACTCAAGTCTGTTTTCGCCATTCAAGACATAAGCCCCCGCCAAAGCTTTGCTTTGTCATGGGCTTTGCCCGCTGTCGCTAAATGAATGTCGAGACTTGAGTCCTTGCTCACTTTCTTGGCCCCCTCGGGTTCCTGAACTTCTACGAAGGAACCCTCGATCAAGAGGCCAAAAACAAAACAAGGAGCCACTTATGAATTCAGAAATTAAAAAACAATTAGAAAAACTTGCTTTTAAACGCTCAAAACCATTTTGCTATAGCTGCTACGAAGAAGCTCCGACTGGTTGTTGCGAGTGCTGTGGATCAGACGATCTAATGCGCTTAGTTCCAGAGTTCGGTTGTGAATATGGTACTGATTGGATTATTGAACAAATTCTCAAAACTGAGTTAACAGTGGCTAATCTTGAAGAATCTTTTGAGCAGTCAATTCGTGATTGTTATCCTGAAACTACAAAAGTCGCTTGGTGTGAATTTGATACGATTACATTATTAAAAGAACAAGATCCAATTTCATGGAGCTGTGCTTTGTCCGAATACGAATCGAACGAAGAATCTGAGGGCAATATTATTAGTTTTGATAGTGGATCAAGTTATTATCATCTATCCGACATAGAAGAATTAATCAGCTCAGAATCTACTTGGCTGGATTAAATTTTGATTTTTCTACGTCGGGAAGCTGTTCTAAACATTTATCAAGCCCTTCTCCTGACAGGGTCCACCAAATAATTGCGCCTTTTGGCGGACTCACTGGAATTGGCTTTTCAAGGCGAATAACATTATCAAGTACGTACCCAAATGGACCGTGAAACCATTTTTTTGTTTTCACAGAAAGTTCCTTTTCTGTTATTGAGTCAACAACATCAACAAAACCAATAATGCAGCCATAAGAACATTCGTCTTCAGCTACATGTGTACCTTTTTGTTGACCTTCAAATCGCTCGCGATTTAACGTCTTAGAGGCGTATATCGCAATGGTGCCACGAATTTTAGTGTTTGAGCTTCGGTTTTCGATATTTTTGCCATTGAAAATTACGTTGTGTGCATTCGGCTGAGCGATATTCAAAACTTTCATTTCAGTTATTTTTTCTTTAGAAACGTATGTATTTTCTTTTGTTACAATTGCTTTTTGTGATTTGACACGGGCGAGTGGGTTCACCATGTATTTGCCGGGGCCGCCATCGGCAATCGACTTCGGAAATACTAAAGTGAAGGCAAAGAGTTGATCTTTGCCTCTGAGTGGATAGCTAGCTGAAATTTCGCCTCTTGATTTTTTGTATTCATCTTCTGTCATATCTAGGTTTGACTGAAGAGGGTAAATCATCAAAAGGCCGCGACTTGCTGGACGGCTTTCATTTCTGACTTGTGTATCGCTTTTTCTAACACCATCTTTAGGTTCGATAATATCATCAGTAGAATTGAATCCGACTGGGAACCTATCATCTAAGTCGATGATTTCTTCGCCTGGAGTCGAAATCGCTCGCAGGGTTGCTTCAGTTGATCCGTTTGGCAGAGCAGCCTCATACTTAACACTTCTGTTCATTGGATATACCTGTAAGCCTCCAACCTTAATTGGAATTCCCTGCTTCAGTGACATCACGGAAACTGACCAGTCTTGCAGCTCGCCCTTTTTTGTTAGGTCTAAAATATAGTTTTGAATTAGTTTTTTATTAAATTTTGCATTATTTTCTGAAATATAAATACTATCTAAAAACTGTAGAACCGTTTCGTAGTGCACGTTCTTGAAAAGATAGCAGTTCTCAAGATCTTTAAATTTTACTGACTCTACTTTTTTTCCGTCGGATTCAATTTTTCTAAGTAGGTCATCCACTGATTGGCGATTTTTTGCCAAAGCTTTTGAGTCGGTTACGTTCAATTGGTGTGTTTGTATCTTTGTACCGCTAAAAGTTAAAGTCGCGCTAACGGCCGAGCGCATTTTGTTTTTTGCTGTTATTAGCATACTCGGATGTTTGCGAATGCGAAGAGCAACATCATAAGGTCGTTCTTGGTTTGCTGCCATAACCGCAATTTCATCACGAATTTCTTGTTCAACTGTTGCCATGTGATAGAAATTTTCAAAAAGGTCATCTGTTACAAAAATTCTTGTTAAGTCTGCATAGCCTTTTCTATAGCCAAACCAACGGCCCATTTGAAGCAGAGTATCGTATGACTTTGAGTCTCTGATAAAGTAACTGGTCGTAAGACCTTCGAGAGTTAGCCCTCGTGATAGTGTATTGCCGCCGATGATAATTCCCCAAAGGGGTTCGCCGTCGCGTAAACTTGGGTCAAATGTTAAGCGATCAGAAGAGTTGGAGTTGTCCATTATGATTTCAAGTCGCTCGGCAAATTTGCCAAGATTTTTCCATAGCAGATCAAAATCAATTGATTGTGGTCCGATAATTTCACTTGTGACTTTCGAAAAATCTTTTTCGTATAATTCGAGTAGGCGTGCTTTTAATTTTTTATCAGAATCCTCAATTTTATTTCTTAATTCGGCAGTGTATCTCTCAATTGCGTCTTTGATGTCTTCTTGTGGGCCTGTAAGATGAGTCATGTGGACCAACATACAAATGTGATTTTTCCATTGTCCGCGACAGAGTCTAATCGCTGCGCCTAAGAAAAATGAGTCAATTGCAGAAACTAATGACGGACTTAAACCGATAGAGGAGCGGTCTTTGATAGATTCTTTTAAAAACTCAGCTTCTTGGTCAGGCACACGTCGAATGACGGGCATTCCTTCAAAAGCTTTTTTGCCATTGACGGCTTCGCGACCAAAAAGATCTTCAGGGCCGTAATATGTTTTTGGCTTATCTAATGCGACTAAAAAATCTTTTGGATACAGATCATCATGGTCAGCGGCGTTAATAAAGACGTTTGCAAATGGCGTTGCTGTGTAGCCAACGTATGAAACTACATTGAAGACGTTTAACAATTCTCGGATGTGATTATTAATTGCCGTTGGATCTTGATCTTCCTTGTTGGTATTGACACTGGCCTGATCGGATTCGTCATCAATTATTAATGTAGGGCAATTTTTCAAAACTTCTGGATCTGCCTCTTCAATCCAAGCCCGAAAATTTCGTAGGACACTAGAATTTTTTTTGATTACAGCTAGAGTGAAGCCGTCTTTTCTGCCAAGGGTTCTGGTTGCTTTAATTGGCTGACGACGTTTGAAGTCGCCTGTTTCTTCGTCTGTTGTTAATGTCGTGCATGTTTTTCCTATGGCAGGATCAACAAGTTCTTCGCGCAGTCGAACCTCGGTTTGCTTTCGAAGATTATTATGCATGCCGCCCAGAACAATGATGAGCTTGTAGCCTTCATCAACTGCCTTAGCAATTGTTGCCGAGAAGTTTGCGGTTTTCCCACTTTGAATATATCCAAGTACTAAACCTTTACATTTTATTGGTTTTTTGGAGTCTGGTGGAGCTAAATGTGAAACCACAAGAGTTGAAGCCTCATCCAAACTTTTGACCATCTCATCTGTCCAAGGTGAAACTTTATCCATTAAGGCTCGCTTTAGACGAGGCCAGTGGAACTCGCCCTGTTGTTTTGGTCCTGCATACCAACCATAGTGGTCGCTCGGTTCCTTGAGTGCGTGAGATGACGGGTCAGAAAGCGCAGAATCTTCGCTCTGACAGAGTTTGAAAGCTGCCTCGACCAAATCGTCATCGTGCATCTTGCGAAGCTTCAGGCGGACGTCTTGATCGTTAAAGCCATTTCGCTTCAATCCACGAATAGTAACAGCAATCATTTCTACAATTTCAAAGTCTAGTTTTAGTTCTGCCGACATTTCTGCACTCCAATACGATCCGCTATCGGCTGGACTGGACTTCAAGTTAACGGCCTTACTTGGAAGAAACAGCCCAAGGTCAAATTAATTGGAGCTGGCCTCAATTTGAGACGCAAACAACCGATTAGAAATTCGACAAGATTTGTATCTTTCACGGAGGAAGTTATGGCAGCACCAAAATGGCAACTGGGAACAGTTCGATGGTTCGACGATCTTAAAGGCGAAGGCGTGATTCGTGATGAAAATGGTAATTCATTCTTTGTCCATTACTCAGCTATCGAAACAGATAAAAAACGAAAAACTTTGAAAAAAAATAAGGAAGTCAAATTTCAACTTCTTGAAGATTCTCACTTTACCCAAGTTGACAAAGTGAAGGAAGCATAAGTAATGGCCATTTCAGCAAAAAAAGTAAAAACCAACTCTGTTAATGACACCCAACTTCAGCTTCTTTATGGCGACGATGCCATTACAAAATATTGGAGTAGCAGTCTATTTAATACGGTCTATTTGAGACACGATATTTCAGACAAACATTCTTGCTGGAAAAATGATGATGATCTTGATTTTCAAAATTTTATGAATACGCTTCGAAATATCGCTGCTGAATATAAAGATCGAGAAAAAGAACTTTCGAATTGGTCTGAAACAGAAACGATAAATAACTGGGTGAAGCATGTTCTCCATGCTCTCGGATGGACAAATAATTGTACAGGAGTGCAAAACCCATTTTTGGAAGAAACAAGTTTTCGATATGATGGAAAAACATATAGAACTGATATTCTAATTGTCGATCACCCAAAAGAAAAACAATATGTAAATCAAGCTAAAGGCGATGATAAACTTAAAGAGGCTCGCCAGTCGATTCTCATGCCTGTTGAAGTTAAATATTGGCAACGTCTTGAGGAGTATCGCCAAGGGAAAAAGGAAGAAAAAGGTCGTACTGATAATGAATCTGACGACATTGCTCGAACAACAACTCCCAATGAACAGACAATCCAATACATGGATATACTCAAAAAAAATTGGGGGATCTTGACCGATGGAGCAAAGTGGAGGCTTTTTAATACGGAGCTTTCATCTGAAGATGCTGAGCGATACTATGAATTTAATTTTGCAAGTTTATTTCAAGCAATGACTACCGAAGAGACAGAGGCGGACTCACTAGAGGTTGCAGAAGCTGCGAAGTATTTTTATCATTTTTTTTCGAAGTTCGCATTCTACCCCAAGAATGAAGCGGAGAGACCTTTTGTCGATGAGGTGCTTCAATACAGCAAAAAATATGTAAATAAGGTTGAAGAAGATTTAAAGGAACGCTTTGTAAAGGCGATGAATATTGCGTGCAACGGTTTATTTAAATCATTGAAAATCAAGGGCATGACCCAAGATCATACTGCAATTAGAAATGTTTCCGAGAGTGTTTTGTTCAATATTTTATTTATCAAGTCACTGGAAAGTCGTAGTGTTCTTCCAATGACCGCTACGGATTATAAGAAAATTTCCCTTTCTAGCATAATTGATAAAATTGAGCGATTCGATCCTGAAAAAGAAGATATGTTAAATTTTAGAGAACTCGAAAGAGCGTTTAAAAAAGGAAATGGCAATTCATTTTCTTTTAGACCCGATGGAACTGAGCTGCATGACAGAATTTTGCGATTAACAGGCGTAATTCATAAAGGGGCCTCTGCTAAGGACAATTTTGGATTTGAAATTGGCGGTTTTAGAGAATCAGTTTTTTCTGATAATGAATGGAATCTATTTAAGTCATGTAAAATTAATAATCTTGATTGGGTAAGAATTTTATTTGAAGTTGGATATGCTGAATCTGAATCACTTAACAGAAAGTATCAGCAGATTCCATATTCATATTTTACTCCTAGACAGTTAGGTTCTATTTATGAATCATTTCTTGAGTTTAAAATAGATAAAGCAGGCGAGGATATGGTTTTTGAAAAGAAACAGTGGAAGCCTGTAGATTTAAAATCTTCTAAGTATAAGTATTCTGACTTACCCAAGGTAATAAAAGGAGATCTATTTTTCACTCCAGATAATGAAGACAGAAAAGTCAGTGGAAGTTACTATACCCCTGACAGGATAGTACAATTTATTTTAAATGAAACATTGAGTCCAATGATTAACAATAAGAAACCGGAGCAGATACTTTCTTTGAAAATTTGCGACCCAGCGATGGGTTCAGGTCATTTCTTAACGGGTGCTTTGAAATTTCTAACGGCAAAATATTTGTCTGCGGTTAGTGAAAAAGATAATGCCGAATTTGTAATATCAGAAATAAAAGATAAAATTCTTCACAATTGTATTTATGGTGTTGATATAAATCCAAGAGCTGTGAAGTTAGCAAAAATGAGCTTGTGGCTAGAGACGGCCCATCCAGGGCACGAGCTTGAAAATCTTAACGATCAAATTAAAAATGGCGATAGCTTAATTGATGACAAGGAAGTGACTCCGTTACTCGCGTTTGACTGGGACGATGAATTTAGTTCTAAATTTGACGCGATTGTTGGTAATCCACCATATGTTTTTGTTAGAAATAAAAAGATTAAACCTGCTGAAAAAGTATATTTGGAATCTAATTATAATTGGTCACGATATCAAATAAATATTGCCCAGTCATTTGTAGAGCTTTCTATTAGATTACTGAAACCCGAAGGTCGACTGGGATTTATTTTGCCAAATACTTGGTTATCAATACAGTCATCCGATGTATTTAGGGAGCAACTGATCCAATCTTCTTCTCATTTAAACATCGTAAATTGTTTTGATAAAATATTTGAAGATGCCAGCGTAGATAATGCTATCTTGATTGCACAGAAAAAAAATGAAGAAGAAAGTTGTGAGCTAAGAACTCAATACTATGAAAATTCAAAATTTGAACAATTGGAAGTTAAAGAAATTCTTCCTTCTAAGGAAATTATTAACTGCCGTAAGAAGGTATCTGGCGAAGTAAGTCTTATCTTAAAAGAGGCACTGAGCACCATAGGAGATGTCTACACGGTGAAGTCAGGCTTAAAGGCCTATGAAGTAGGCAAGGGAACCCCCAAGCAGACAATGGAAATGAAAAACTCGCGTGTTTACCATCACGATAAAAAGAAAAACTCTAAGTGTAGAAAATATTTGGAAGGAAAAGATGTTAAACGATTTACTCTTGGATGGGCTGGCCAGTGGCTTGAGTACGGTCGGAACTTGGCGGCGCCAAGAGATGCTGAGTTGTTTGAAGGTTCGAGAGTCCTCATTAGACAGATCCCATCAAAACCACCATTTTGCATAAATGCAGCCGTGGTGACGGGGGATGAACTTAATGACATTAATAGTATTATAGTAAAAACTCCATCAGAAGATGATGCCTTTTTTGTTGCGGCAATTTTGAATTCAAGAGTAATAAGTCAGTGGTTCATTGAAAAATTTGACAAATTCCAAAGAAAGACATTTCCTCAAGTTAAGACAAATGAATTAGCTAGTTTTCCGATTCCTTCTGAAACGCCAAAAGCTATAAAATCTGAAATAATTGGAATTGGACGAAAGCTTGCTAAAGCATACGAGTCAAATCAGGCAGACAGTAAGATTAAGAGTCTCGAAGATGATCTTGATGAGGCAGTGACCGAATTACTTTTTGTTGTGAAAAAGGCAGCGCGTAAAAAAGCTGCCTAAATTGAAATTCTGATATTTTTTGAATATACAATCCCACTTCGTTTTTTAAGTGGGATTTCGTTTTTTAAGTGGGTAACTTTTTTGATCACCCATCCCCATTTCCCTTTTTTCGAATCCCATGCCCAATCAGAATCCTCAGAAACGCAATGTCGTTTTACATCTGCATAAAACTCTTTTGCTGATTTATATTTAAAACTTTCACCAAAAACAATTATTCCGACAACTCTGCTTTTAAATTTTCCTGTTTTTCCTGGTGTTTCAACGATTGCGAGTTCTTGTCCGATTAGACGCTCCGGAATCGAATATGTTCGAGTTTCAATCTTTTTCTCTCCACTTAATATAAGTCGAGAAATTGGAAATTGAATATTTATGCCAGTATAGAGTTTCGAGGCCATTTTAAATTTCCAAGTCGTGAGTTTCTAAGTTTAATTTTTTGTCTAATTGTCTGCGTCCCAATTCTACATGCAGTAGATCTTGATTGACTGGCTTAGACTTGCTAAGTCCAGCAAATTTTAGACGCTCCTCAAATGGAACTTCTCTTGCGTCCGTTATAAAAGAGGCAACACGATCTTTGATATTACAACAGTCTTTTTTATTCGACCAGAGGTCTTGTGTTTCCCAGAACTGATTTTCTCCATTTCCGATATAGCAAACTGTGAACTCCATTGCTCGCTTGACGGTTCTTTTCTTTATTTCTTCGTAATAATGTCGAATTTCCTTTTCGCTGAAGTGCCAGTCTCTGGAAGATTTGTTTACATCGGCTCTGTTGTAAAATGGCTTCAGGTTTATGCCGGTTGCTTTTTCAATATTGTTGAGTGCAAAGGTGCTAAATCTACCAAAGCCACATATAATTGCCGGAACACCAGCATCTGCAATTTCGTCTACCATTTCAAATGAGCTGTATTCAAATTTTGGAATTATTCCTTCAAATTTAAAATTTGTGTTCGTAAAATATCCATCAGGATAAATCGGAAACATTGGATTAATACGAACCGATGTCCAATAGCCATTTTTGTTTAATTTTTCTAATGCGAGCAATCTGCGTTTCGCAGACGGCGCTCCTGGCTCGATTTGCTTATTAAGTAGATCATTGGTAGATGCTATACTAAATTGTATTGAGGATAGGTCTTTTCTAACTAATGACATATAATCATCTCGTGCGACTAAATCAGATCTAGTAATAATAACATATGGATAATTGTAATAATTAAGTATTTTTAAAAATTCTTTTGTGACACCGTATTTTGTATCCACCCACATAAATGAATCACTCATTGCTCCAATTCGCACAGGGATCTTTTTCTCAAGAATATTTCGCCATTTTGAAGGCCTACTAGTTTCAAAAACTGTATAAAACATTTTTCGCACTTCATTTAAATCAATAGGTACTGGAATTGGGTTATTCCAATATCCGTGCACGGTTAATTGAGCTTTTGCGTAACAGTATGTGCAGTTGTGAGAGCAGCCTCTACCATATGTGTCGACCTCAAAGGCATATAGACACTGCTGGCAAGTAGAATTGGAATTCACTACTTTGAAAGGATTGTTTTTAACAATACCACCCCTTATTGGACGGTCTTTATAGCGTAGCTCTAGGTCACGATATATTTTATAGTCGAATGAAGATTTGTAAGCCGAAACTAGCTCCATCTTTTCGGCATCTTTTAGTAGTTTATTGTATGTTGGTGTTAATAACGAAGGTGCGCCGTCATCAATGGGCGGCATTTTTCTGAACTCAATTGGCAGATGAATTAAATTTGATTTTTGAGGTCCAGTTTGTTCCCTAAATAAGTCTGACATCTTTAGCCTCCTTTTTGGATTTTATAGCAATAGGAGTTAGATTGATTTCGGGCTTCCGAATAAAATCAAGAATTGAAATTTTCGCAAGCGTCGAAAAGTCAAAAAAGGGGTTCTTTCTTAAGAACTCCTCAATCATTTCTTCCTCCGCTTCAGAAAAGCGAACCCCACGAACCTTTGCCATGTTTACCCCTTGAGAGAGTGATTGAATATCGCCTAGTTCGACATCGTTCAACGAGGTTCTACAGTGTGTGTATTTGTTTCATATCTGTTGTTGCTGGACTTAAGTCTTCTTGGCTTTGAGCAGTTAAATTTTCTTAAGTCGGCCCTAAGTACGTGTAACTCTTGTCAGTTTAGTCCGATAGGAACCTGTTGAGGTTTATCACGAACAAGTGAGGTTCTGCTTTGGGCAATACATATTTAACTAAGTCACGATTCAAGGTGGGCTATGATTGCCCAACAAAGCTCTACTATTTGGACGACAAGTCCTTTGGGAATAACAATACCGACAATTCTTTTCTAGCTGCGCTTGCTGAAGGTGGCTTTCAGGTTGGTGAATTAGCAAAGCTGTATCACCCAGGCGGGGTTGAAATCACTACTAGAGACAAGGATGCGGCAGCATCAGAAACCGCCGATCTTTTAAAAAAAGATAATGTTGTTATCTATGAGGCATCATTCAAATACGAGAATCTTTTTATTAAGGCTGATGTCTTGGTTAAAAAAGGCAACTTTATAGAACTTATTGAAGTTAAAGCAAAGAGTTTCAACCCTACCGAAGAAGACGCATTTTATAATAAAACGAGTTTGAAGAAAGGTACTCCCAAACTAAGTTCGAGCTGGGAGCCTTATTTAATTGATATTGCATTCCAAACATATGTTTTCAAAAAAGCATTCCCAAAATTTAAAGTATCAAGTTTTTTAATGTTGGCAGATAAAACGGTTGAGGCAACAGTCAGTGGCATCAACCAGAAGTTTTTTTTAGAAAAGGAAGATTCGGGGCAAGTTAAAGTAACTGTCGCAAAGGGAACTACTGCCGACGATTTAGGAAAAAAGTTATTGGTTAAAATTCCTGTGGATTCAGAAGTAAAGATTGTTTGGGATATGACGTTCGATACGGGTAAGTCGTTTGAACAAATGGTTTCTCACCTTTCAAAAATTTGTTCAGAGCATACTTTTGTAAAACCCGTTGTGGGCAATCACTGCAAGTCTTGCGAGTTTAAGATTGGCAAAGATCAAAAAGAAAAAGGACTTAAAAGTGGATTTGAAAATTGCTGGAGCAAAAGTGCAGGCTTAAAAAAAGACGATTTTGATAAGCCATTTATTTTTGAAATCTGGAATTTTAGAAAAGCATCCAAGTTACTTGAAGAGGGCAAATATTTTGTGGATCAACTGGATCAAGAAGATGTCTCTCCGGCTTCAAAAAATGATGAAACTGGTTTATCAAGTTCTGAACGTCAATGGCTACAGGTTGAAAAGATTCAAACAAAAGACGCGCGTCCCTATTTTGATCATGCTGGTCTTCAGAAGGAAATGAAGAGTTGGACCTATCCTCTTCACTTTATAGATTTTGAAACAACGATGGTCGCAATTCCATTTCACAAAGGCCGAAGGCCATATGAGCAGATTGCATTTCAATTTTCTCATCACTCGGCTGGTAAGGATGGAAAAATCGTCCATCAGGATGAATATATCAATCGTGAAAAAGGTCATTTTCCAAATTTTGATTTTGTGCGCGCACTGATGAGTGCTTTAAGCAAAGACAATGGGACTATATTTAGATATGCAACTCACGAAAATACAGTTTTGTGTCAAATCAGACAACAGCTTTTAGACTCGAGTGATAAGATTGAAGATCGAGATCAACTCGTTCGTTTTATCGAGTCAATTACGAAGTCAGGAGATGACTCGTCGGTCAAGTGGGACGGCACTCGCAATATGGTTGATATGTGCGACTTGGTTAAAAAATATTTCTACCACCCTCTAACTAAGGGTTCTAATTCGATTAAAAAAGTTCTTCCAGCTATTTTGAATGAGTCAAAATTTCTTCAAAGTAAGTATTCAAAACCGATTTATGGTTCTGCCAACGAAATCGCAAGCCTTAATTACAAAGACTGGTGCTGGATCGAAAGTGATCTTAAGGGCGGAGTTGTTGATCCGTATAAACGGCTACCACCTGTTTTTAGTGATCTTGATTTAGATACTATGGATTCCCTGATAACTGAAGGAAGTATTGCCGATGGCGGGGCTGCAATGACGAGTTACGCACGAATGCAGTTTACTGAAATGAGTGAGCAAGAATCAGAGAAGGTTGCGAAAGCACTTCTCAAATATTGCGAATTAGACACTTTCGCAATGGTTATGATTTATGAATATTGGAAACATGAAATTGAAGTTACAGCAAAAGCTAAAGCTGCCTAGTTGGTAAGAAACAGGATATAAATGAAACCACAGTTAGAAACACTATTAAAAGAAAGCCCTCAAAATCTTGAATCAAATGCGAAGATTCAGGAAATGGTTATTCACAATATTGGATACTTTCTTCAGATTCATTCAAGCTATCAAATCTGCAAAAAATATTTTCATGAAGTCGATTTCAGAAATGACTATTGGTGGAAGCCTGAAATCAGACTGCTTGGCATATACTATATCGAATATTTCAAGGATGACTTTTTTCCACCAAGTGAGCTTCGCAAATTTCTTTTTACGATGTTTTCAGCGGCAAAGAAAGCTCGCGCTGAAGGAAATTTTGATTTTGTACCTAAAGAATATTCTGCGTATTTGCCACCAGATATTTTCAAACGACTTGGTCCCGAGTTAGCAAAGGTCATTCGTAAGACCGAGTTTGATTCAAAATCAATAAGAGAATCTCATCCGAGATCATTTAAAGATGCTAATTCTATTTCCGAACATTTGGCCGATTATATTGAGACTTTTTGCAAAGAACGTGAAGACGTAGATATGAATGGTTCATTGATTCATCGCTTTCAGTTTCTTCCATATTATATAGCTTCAAATGAGGATGATCTTAAGCCGGCAACTTTCTTCATGAGTGCCTTTTATACCTTGTTCACAGCAACCAACGCGTATCAGACTGGAGCCGCGCAAACCTTTGGACCCATTCTGGGAAATAACTCTGCAAAACAGTTTATTAGTTTTGTCGAACGGTGGATGAATGGAGAGTCAATTTCAAAAACTGGCTTTATGGTTCATGACGCAGATTCAACTGAGCCACAGGACAAATCGGAATATGTAGCCGTGCTGGAAGTTCACGGGTTTGCAAGATTACAATCAGTTCCATATGTGAACAAAGTCGTGATGACAAACTATCGGGCTCTATTTGAACTAGAGGATGCCGATGGGAAAACTGTGCAGGAGCGTGTGGGCGAAACTGTCCGTGAATATTTGAAGAACAATAGTTCATTGGTTTCTCAGTTGGCGAAACTTTGGGATAAATATCTGCCGATAGCAAAAGATACATTTGCTCTACATTTTGAAGCTGAAAAAATTCAGCGTGCAAAGCAGAAAGAACAGTATTCATCCCTGCTTATTAATAATAGCCTTCTTGATGAGTACAAAAAACAATTGCCAACAATTGGAACGAAATTTGATGAAGTGGAAAAGGCACAAGCACTTCTTCACTTGTGCCTTGATGCGAATGCATATCTAGAAATGGATTCGGCAGCAAAGACAGCGAACAGCTACGCATCAACCGACTCAAAGAGTGTGCACTATTGGTCTATTGCACCAGGAGAAGGCGCGCAATTCTGGTCTGAATTGCAGAGCAAAAATGTAATTTCCTTAGGCTGGAACAAAATGGGAGACTTATCTCATTATCAAACCTTAGAAGCCGTTAAAAAGAAATATATTCAAGAGTACAATCCTAAGACAGATGATCCTAAAAATGACACTTTGGGATTATTTGAATTTGGACATCGTCTGAAAAATGGCGATATTGTTTTTATAAAAAATGGTCGCACCAAACTTATCGGAATTGGACGAGTTACATCCGACTACCGTTTTGATGAATCAGCCGGTCAGGGACATATAAGAAGTGTAGATTGGTTAAAAATTGGGGACTGGGATCTTGTCGGAGATAAGTTTGCAATCAAAACCCTAACGGACATTACTCAATATGAATCTTTTGTTGAAAATTTATTTAAACTAGCTGGACTTAGCGATCCTTCTAACAAAAAGGGTGGGCAGATGAAATCTGTAGAATCTTTGCCGGGAACACGAAACACCATTTTTTGGGGTCCACCTGGAACTGGGAAAACATACAAGCTATTACAACTACAAAGTCATTTCAAAGATACTTCGTCTAATGTAGATGAGATTGTATCCTGGATTCAAGAGTTGGGTTGGTGGGAGGTGATCGCAGCCGCTCTAATTGACATTGGAAAGCCGATAACAGTTCCCGAGCTATTTAAGCACGAATTTGTTCAATTCAAAGTTAAACAACAATCTACCAATAAAACTCCTAAGAATACGCTTTGGGGGTTATTACAAGCGCATACGGTTACAAGCTCCAAGACAGTAAATTTTGAAAAAAGACAAGAGCCCTTAGTGGTAGATAAATCAGAGGACTCAAAATGGAGTCTTGTTGGTGATTGGGAAAGTCAACTTGATGACCTTGTTGAAGGCGTAAAGAAAATTCGATCTGGAAAAACACAGTCAGTTAATGAGCGATTTAAAGTTGTAACATTTCATCAAAGCTATTCTTATGAGGAGTTTGTTGAAGGTATTCGGCCAGAAAGGTTGCCGGATGGCTCGGGCATAAGTTACCAGGTTAAAGATGGCGTATTTAAGTTATTATGCCAACGCGCACTTGAAAATCCAGATAAAGAGTACGCAATTTTTATTGACGAAATTAATCGTGGAAATATATCAAAAATTTTTGGAGAATTAATTACTCTTATTGAGGAAGATAAAAGAATCGGTGCTCCACATGAAATAACAATAACTTTGCCGTATTCAGGAAAACGCTTTGGAGTGCCGTCAAATTTATATGTAATTGGAACTATGAATTCAGTAGATCGCTCAATTGCTTTAGTTGATATGGCCTTAAGAAGAAGGTTTGAGTTTATTTCAATCAGACCAAATGCTGCGCTAATATCTCCACCAGTAGTAGACGGAATAAATATTAAAAATATTTTTGAAAAACTAAATCAAAAAATTGCAGTTATTCTAGGAACTGAATATCAAATTGGGCACAGCTATTTTATGGGCAAAAATGTAAGCTCTGTCCAACTGTTAAAAAAAACATGGTTTGGAAATATTCTTCCCTTGCTACAAGAATATCTTTTTGACGATTGGGAAAAGATAGAAGCTCTTGTTGGAAATTTTGTTCAAAAAACTGAAGTTAAGGATCTTGAAAAAATATCTTTGCCTAGATTTTCATTCGGTTCTTTTCTTGAAAACAACATTTCAGATGCTCAATTTATTGAGCTTATGAAGAAGCTAGAATAGATATGAAGGAATTAAAGTTTTACGAATATGGCGGCTATTTAGATGCAAATGGGATTGAATCCGACTCGCTTGCGGGCTGTTCTTTGAGTCCTGAAGAAATCCAATATCTAAGATCACTATCTGATTCTGTGATGCCAGGAAAGAGTATTTTTGAGATTGGCTCATCTAAAATAAGAGCCACTTCAATGGTTGGCGTTGTGTCATTTGGAGGAGTTCATATTGAAGTTTTACCAAAGCTCCTTAAGAACAAAGACGTCGACACTGGAGCATCAGCGAATTCGATTCTTCAGAATTTAATGTTTATGCTGTCATATACAAATGCCTTGGAAATTGCCGACACAGGAGTTGGATCTTTATCGCAAAATTGCGATTCATTTATAGAGGCCTATATTTCCATCTTTGCGGCACGACTATCAAAGCACCTAATTCGCTTCGGAACGCCAAAAGCCTACGTTGAAAGAAACGAAAACCTTATGGCAATAAGGGGGAAAATTGCATTTGGAAAGCAAAGCACTGTGAACTGTTTCGATCAATCTCATATATTTTGTGATTATTCAGAATTTACAGAAGACAATAATTTATCAAAAGCATTTAAGTTCGTAGTATACTCCTTGGCTAATCTCACAAGGAATGCTTCGTCGTTATCAACTTTAAATCGGTGTTTGGGACTACTTGACGGAGTGCAATCTGGTTATGTGAATGCTGAGGAGTTAGATCGTTTGGCAATTGGAAAGCGCGATCTAAATTTTATTTCATTGATAAATCTAACAAAAATATTTTTGAAGCGACTTCGTCCGGAATTTTCTGGTCAGCGCAAAAACAAGGTCTTCACACTGCTATTTGATATGAATGAGCTATTTGAAGAATTTATTTATCAAGTGCTTAAAAGAAATGAACGTTTTCTCGAAATTGAAGTCACAGCTCAGAAAAAGAAGAGGCTTGTAAGTGCTGAGCGGGATTTCTTAAATTCTGGAAAATGGGAGGATCGAAGTCTTTTTGATACCTACACAGACATTTCTGTAAAACCAAAAAGCGGGCCTGGATTTATTATTGATACAAAATATAAAATTGTGAACTCACGAAAAAGTCACTATGGCATTGGCAATCAGGATGCCTATCAGGTTTTAGCTTACAGACAAATTCATAAAAATGAGGTGTTCGAGCCTTCGGTTGTGTTACTGTACCCTAAATCTAGCGAAGATTTACAAAAGGAATTTAGAGTTAATAACTCAGATACTACTTTTATGGCTTGGACAATTGATATATCTCGGGACCTTCGAGTGAATATGCCAAAATTAGTTAATGACCTAGCTGATTTAATTAATATTAATTTAGGTATAGAAGATCAAGATGCGGCATGATTTCGACTTCAAATAAACTAGCGCTGGATCATCTGCCAAGCTAAAACCAAATTTGTTGAGGTATGACAAATGAGTACAGACGAAAAGAGAAACCCAAAAGTTTCAGATTTTACTGATATTGCCGATGCTTATGCGAAGTCCGAAGAGCTTGCTCACCAGGTAAAGTTTGAAAATGGACTTGCAAACGCCTTTCAGAAACTTAGAGATCAATTTGGCAAAGCTGGAGACAAGGTCTCTCTTGAGAAGTGTCAGGTTGAATTGGAAGTACAAAGTTTCGTATTCGTGGAGGGAAAAGTTCATCCTTTATTTGTTATGGAGTTTCCCTTTCCAGACCTTTCCAAGTATTCAGATGAAAATTTAACTTATTTAAAAGATCGTCACGCGTCAGTGAAAAATCCTACATTAAAGGCCCGATATGCCCATTTACTGTGGGAATCCAAAATCAAGCACGTAGACTTCGCAAAATCTGCAATTGATTCATACATTGATTCTATAAAGCAAATACAAGCTTTTGAGTTGGTTGAGCCAAAAAAAAGTCGTGGACATAGAATTACAAAATCAATTGAAAGTCTTTGGGTTCTTTCGTCGAGCGTTAGCTATAAGATTCAAGAGTCTGTTGAGCTTATTACAAATACTTTTTTGAACTATGCATATAATAATCCATCTTCATGCTCAGTCAGACTGTTTATTTTGAATCTAGGGCTGGGTGATTGGAAGAATCTGGGCTTTCACCTATATCAACACGTTGAGACCGTATTCGAGAAGCAGAAAACTATGACTGATTTATTTGGAGTCATGGAATGGCTGCTGATCTTGGGCAGAATTGATAGCAAGCAAAAGTTAAAAACGGTTCAGTGGAAAACTTTGCTTGGAGCAATCTACGAGGAGCTTGCAGAGGCTTTCTTGAAAAATGAAAATCCAGCTGGTGGAAGTTATCTAGTTAAGGCAATTGAGATATATAAGTCTTTAAAAAATGCCACAAAGGTATCTGAGCTGGAAAAAAAATATGATAAAGCAAAAAAATCTGTGCGATTTGGTTCACATCAACAATCTATTGATCTGACAAAGCCCGCAACCGAGGCTGCAAATTTTGCAGACACTCTTATTAAGGAGAATGGTACGGGAATCCTTAGTTACCTTAGGGATAACCCAACACTAATTCCAAAGATCAGCGACATTCGCCTTGAAAGCGAGTCGATGCTCGAAGATATGCCACTACAAAGAGATATGCCTCAAACCATATTGGATCATCGTGGAAATGCTGTAGAGCATTTCTCTACGCGTGAGGAAATCAAAAGAAAGTGGGACCTATATACTTATAATTTTCATATCGAATGTGAAAAAATACTTCTTTTGAGGGCGATTTTTATAAAAGGTGTTGAGGCGGGGGCAATAACTCCCGATTCATTTGAAACTTATTTGCGTGATGAGACATGGCTTTCATATCAGCGAAAAGCCTGGTCACCAGCTGTGGAATCTGAAGAAACATTTCTAGAGTTAGTATTGCCTTCTATTCGATATTTTATAGGCCAAACAAAAAGTGTGCTTGAAAACTCAAAACAGTCTCCAGATTTTGTTCTCTGTGCGGACTCGCTGGCACTAAAAATTGAAGGCCTATTGCGCGACTTGTGTGAGCAGAGTGGGGAAGTTACTTTTTTCATGAGAGATGATAAAGGCGGAAGAAAAGTTGTGAATGAGCAAGATATAAATTCGTTGCTATATACTACAACAATCAAAAATCTTTTTTCCGAAGATCAGCTGTTCTTTTTAAGATTTATTCTTATTGAAAAGGCAGGTGTGAATTGGAGACATAAAGTTGCCCACTCGCTATCCTTTTTTCCGGAATACTCATTCAATTTGATGGTTCAGCTAATTATGTGCCTTTTAATTGTTGCGAAGAAAAAAGTCGAGCGAAAGTAAGAGTTTATATTGGATTTTATGCGTTTTATCGCAGTTCATTTTAAACAAAAGTTTCCAGCTAATGGCTCAAGCAGTTCTATGCTGTAATTCCTTCACGCTCCATTCGTACTTACGAACAACAATTCAAAATAAAATATTCTGTGTATAATCAAACGCTTACTTTGCCTCGCTCGCGACCGGAGCTGAAGCAGCTGTTCGTACTTACGTACAAATTCATTTGGAGCGTTGAGTCTTATTCGCACCAGTGCTAAACAGATTCAAGTATTTTCAAGGGGTTAGATCTCTTTTTCTAGTTTTCTGACAGCTGGTACCCCGCTTGCTTTAAGGCTTACTTGTGAGCAGTTAGCAATTTCTTGGGGGAAGCACATGCCATATAAAATTTTAGTCGTTGATAATGAGACCGCCGATCTTGAGTGCACACGACTGGTGCTTGAAGATGATCCTGACTTTGAGGTCACGGGTCTGCTTGACGTCGAAGCCGCCATCAATTCAATCAAAGAAAAGCCATCGCAATACTCAGTCGTTCTTTTGGATTATCGGATGCCCAAGGACGGCATCCAGACAGCTAAAGAAATGTTAGAAATTAATCCCCATCTGGTGATTGCGTTGAATTCTGCGGATGACTCGCGCGAACTTTTGAAAAAATGCATGGCCATCGGTGTAAAAGATTTCATTGAAAAAAATCAAGACGAAGAAGCCGTGCGAGGCATAGTGCGCGCTCTTTGCCAGCGCTGGGAAGAAACTGCGGAACTTTTTCATGCCACCAACCACGAATCTGAAAATCAAAAAGTAATTGAATCTATTGGTATTATCGGAAAATCAAACGCGATGGTGCAAGTGGCTCAACTTGTTCGTCGGGCCGCAAAAACCACCTGCAATATTTTTATCAGCGGCGAGTCTGGCACAGGTAAAGAAAAAATTGCGCAGGCGATTCATAATTTATCAGATCGAAAAAATAAACCATTTGTTGCAATCAATGTTTCATCCATCACAGAGACACTTTTTGAAAGTGAAATGTTTGGTCATGTTAAAGGCGCTTTTACTGGGGCGATCACCGATAAGAAGGGATTGATCGCATCGGCACATCAGGGAACTCTTTTTCTAGATGAGATCGGCGATCTTGCGCCGTCTATTCAAGCTAAACTACTTAGGGTATTGCAAGAGAGAAAGTTAACACCTGTCGGAGGAACAAGACCCGTTGACGTTGATATTCGAGTCATCACCGCTACTCATGTCAATTTAGAGAAAGCGATGGCAGATGGACGATTTCGTGAAGATCTGTACTATCGACTTCATGTGATGCCGATAAAAATTCCAGCCTTGCGCGAACGTCGAGCTGACATACGGCCACTGCTAACCCATTTTTTTAAATTATATAAGGCCGAAGGTACGGAGATTTTAAAGAAAACCGTTCGTTGTCTTGAAAGTTATTCGTGGCCTGGAAATGTCAGAGAACTTCAGAATGAAATCGAAAGACTTGTCGCTTTGAAAAAAACAAGAATTTTACCTGAAGATCTAAATTCAAAAATCAGAAGTGTAGCGAATGTTGATGCGGATGACGTCGAAGTTCCGACTTATCAAGAATTTATGAGAATTCAGCACGAGTCTGAGCTTTCATACATCCAGACATTGATCAGAAAAGGCGGAACACTACGAGAAGCATGTAGATCTTTTTTTAATGCTTCACCGTCAACGATTTCAACTCGAATCAAGATTTTAGATAAGAATTTAGCAAATTTTGAACTTAAACCAAAAATGGGGGAATTAATTCATGAAGAAACAATCAACTAAAATGACCAAAGCCATCGTCGGCCTAATGATGTCGATAGGTTCTCAGGCATTCGCTAAAAATGCTGTCGTAACAGCAGAAATACTTCTAAAAAATAATTTGGAAGCTCAAACTATTCAGGAACTGTTAGATGAGAAAATTCTTTTAAAAACAAATATCCGAGGTCGTTTTGAACTTAATGATCAGAAAGTCGCCGTGATTCTTGAAACTTCAGAGGATCAAGAGCTTAAACATTTCGTGCAATGGCTTAAGTCTATTGTTGGCGAAGAATCGGAAGTGAACTCGCAAAAACCTGGGGGCATGGTCATCAGCTCGCAAGATAGCGGAAACCTAAAATAAATGAAACTTAGAGGTCAGCTTGAAAAAGATAGCATTTGCAATAGCCCTTGTTGGGTTGGGAGTGATTATTATGATTTATAGTCACTCAGTCAAAAAAGATCATTACACTTATATAATCACTGAAACATCGGCGGCAACGTCGCTTGATCCACTGGATGCTGACCAGACCGTAAATCTGCCAGTTGCTCGCATGTTGTATGCAACACCGCTGGAAGTCGATCTCAAGGGCGACCTAACAAGTAAGATTTTGGATCTGTTCGAATACAACGATCAGACTCAGGTTTTGACTTGGAAAGTTAAATCAGGGCTAAAGTATTCGGACAACTCCGATCTGACATCAGCGGATGTAGCATTTGCCGTTGCGCGAATGGTTTACACGCGCCCAACATTTCCAGTTATCGAAGACGTTAAAGGTGTAAAAGAGTGGTCCAAATCCAAAGATGCCTTAAAATCACTGCCTGAAGGAATTCAAGTTAATGGCCAGACTGTTAAAATTCAGTTCAATAAAAAACAAGATCATCCGCTATTTCGTTTTTGCTTAGAAATATTTTCTGTAATTCCAAAAAGCTGCGTAGATGTTGCGACAAATAAGATTACATGCAAAGAAATTCCAGCCAGCGGTCATTACAAGATGCTTTCAAAGACAGAAAATGAATTCCAATTTGAAAAACAAGACGCAGATCCTATTCATGGCTTGAAGACTCCGCAAAAACTTTATTTCAAGTATATGTCCGCTCAAGAAGTTGTAAGAACTGCGAATGAGTTTGATGCACAAACTGTTATTGCAGGTAGTGAGCTTCGATACTCTATTGACGAAATTAAAGAGCTTCAATCAAAAATTCAAATTTCGTTTGCTCCGGCCTCTAGAATCGTAGGCTTAGTCATAAACCCAAATGTCGGTGCTTTTAAAGATAAAAAATGCCGACAAGTATTTGCGAAGGCCTTTAGAAATGCGTTTCACAAAATGGTTGGCGACGCCCGCGAATCTGAATCAAGCGTCTTTACAGATTTGCTTCCAGGGTATTTGAAAAACGAAGAACTTTACGACGGAATTTCATCTGAACTAACTGCCGATGATGTTGTTCGTTGTAAGTCACAGCTGCAAAGTGAGCCGATCAAGTGGCTGAAGGCAACGAATAATCCAAAATCTATTTTTGTCGTCGTTATGGAGAGAGTATTTTCAGAGCTTGGAATTGAATCTGCGCCACCTGTTGTTCAGGAGACTCAGAAAGACGAAGACGAATTGTTTTTATCCGGCAAAGTCGCTGTTAAAGGATTTCAAACTGGTTTTTGGGCCTTTGATCCCGCTGGTGATATTCAGATGTTGATGACGCCTAATATGCATAAAACACTTCAGTTCGTGAGCCAAGATGAGGAAATGCAAAACTTAATCAGAAACTTGAAAACGTCGGGCCTCGAAAAATCCGCGTTCGTTAAACTCAATCAACATATTTATAGCCAGTCACTTTTTAACGTTTTCACTCATGTAAGACGGTTTTATGCAGCCAAAGATAGCTCGCTGATTATGGAAGCGCCAGTTTCAATTACATCCCCTGCACCTTGGCAGGTTTTTAGGATGGATTAACCAATGACTGACGTACAAGCAGGCTTAACTTCTTTGCTTAAAGAATTAAAACTTAGAAATCGTCTTCCTAAGAATATGGACGTTTCTAAAGTTGGCGACCGCTATTGGTTTGTATGTCATGACGAAGATAAGTCGAAAGTAATTTCTGAAAACTCGACAACTGGCTTTGCTGATGACGGCAATATCGCACTTCTTAAGGCTTTATCCGAAAGAGTTGAACGACTTGCATTTCGCTCTGGATACGAGAATAAATATACGTCTTGCATGACTGACCGCTCGGATGGCTTTGCTGCCTATCCATTGTTTTGTCAAAATGCCGAATCAAAAGCTCGTGAATCAGCATTGGCCGAGGCTGTTGAACGATACGTTTGGGCGAAATGGTGGGATGACGAGACAATTGCTTTTAAACTTGAGTCGATAAGAGATTCTGCAAATGAACATAAGATTTCACCTTACGTTGCAACTGTAAAAGATCAGTGCCGCATGGAAGAAATATTTGTAATTGAGCCAAAGATTGATAACTCAAATGGTTTGTCAGTAGTCATTCTTTTTGGCCGTCTCAGATCTGGCGGTTTTATTTCGGGCGGGGCTTGCGGCTTAATTGGTGATAGAGAACAAATTTTACTGCGGTCGCTGGATGAATTATATCGTCATGGTCTGGCAGTTGAAAAAATCCGCCTTGAAAATATCGAACCTGTTACCTTCTACGAAAAGCGCCTAGCTTATTTCGGTGTTGGTCACGGAAATCAATTAATCAGAAAACGTCTTGAAGCAAAAGGTAACGAATCAATTATTTTACCCAAACTTGAAATTGATGAGGTCGTAAAACATGAGCTTCATGACCTATTTCAAGTTCACCGTTGTTATTTTGAAAATCAGCCACCTTTTATTGGTGGCGCTCTGGAGAGACTATGTCTTTAAAGATCTCTCGAAAAAAACCAGTTCAGATTTTCTTAGTTGCTGTGGTCATAAGTATGACGGGCATCTACTCGCTTTGTGATTATTATTTGAACTCAGTGGGGCACGAACTCATGCTAAATTGGGTTCGCACAGAGTCGGCCTTAATTCAACAAGGCAACTTATTAACATCATCAACAAAGAATCAAAGATTCTTGCTCTCAAGTGATTACGTGCGGGCCGTAAAGCTAGTAAAAATCGACAAAGATCAAGTTCGAGAAAGACTTCATTTTGGCGATCCATTCAGTTTAGAAACTATTGATATTCCTGATATGAATCAAGAAGTCGTTATTAAGCGAGCTGGATTTCTGCATAGCCGCGCATTTTATAAAATTCCAGGTCGTGATGAGATGTTTCTTATATTCGACGTTGAATCTAAAGTCTTAAATTCTGTCTTTTTCGGCGGAGTTGCTTTTCTGCTATTAATGCTAATCGCGCTGGTTGCGGTAATACGATCAGTCGAAAATCAAGAGTATGTAAAACGTGAAGAGATTTTTAAACAGGCACTCAACGATTTTATTTCAAAAGATCGTCCATCAGAGGTAGTTGAAAAAGAACTGCCAACGCTTATGACGTGGTGGAAAGATAAAAAGAATCAGGTTGAAGCCGCACATCAAATTGCGATTCAAAATGAAAGTAAGATTATGCTGGGTGAAATCGCCTCTCGTGTCGGTCATGACATTATTGGTTCCGTAAGAAATGTTGAAATTTTAGCCCGTAGAACAACGGGCCTAACCGTTAGACAAAAAGAACTTTTCAACGAGTCGATCAATAAAATAAAAGCCATTGCTGATGATATTTCAAAGCATACAAAAAAATCTATTGGCGAAGAAATCGAAGCTTATCTACAAAAAGAAAATGTTGATCTAATTCAGATAATTTCTAATATTGTTCAACAAAAGCAAATTCAGTTCGAAGGTCACGTTGAAATCGAACTTGAACCATCAGTCCCCAAAATTACTGCAATTGCTAATTTGGATTCTTTGGAGTTCGAGCGATCAGTTTCAAACTTAATCAATAATGCTGCCGAAGCTTCGCCATTAGGGTCAAAAGTGATTATCGCCGTCAATGATGCTGATAAAATTCTTGAAGTACTTATTAAAGACTTCGGCAAAGGGATCTCTGCTGAAAATCTTAAAAAAATTGGAACTAAGGGGTTTTCATCAGAAAAAGAAAACGGCACTGGCATCGGAGTCTTTTACGCTAAACAGTTTATTGAGGATCTTGGTGGTCGTCTAAATATTAAATCAAGCCCTGGACATGGAACTGTTGTTTCAATCTATATTCCAAAAATAGAGAAAAATTTTGAATGGTTTTTTGAAAATGATAAATTTCTAAATACCTAGATAAAATGAAAAAAGTTATCACTTTAATAAGTTCATGTTTTTTCTAATTTTAAGAATACGTTCTTTAAGAACATCAGCATTTAAGGTTTTCGCAAATTGAGCCTTGTCGGTGTCTATCGTAACTTTGTTTAGTTTAAAAAAATCTCTGCAAAAGGTATTAGATGAGTTCGCTTTGCATTTTTCAAAGACGCTTTCAATTGAAGTAATGGTATCATTTTTGTAAATGTCTTTAAATGCAGCCGTGCTATTAGCTTGAGGTGACATATTTCCAGTCAATAGCGTGACATATTTTTGTGAGATATAGTTTTGTGCCTCTTTTGGATTCGCTGGGGTATTTAAGAATATCTCGGCAGCAGCTAATCTGGTAACGGCGTCCATAGCACGAGTTATATCATAGTAAAAATCAAATATATGCATAAAGACCTCGAAGACACCTAAGTCACAAGTTGCCTTTACTCGAAGACTTTGTGCCATTGACTGACTAAGTTGGCTTTTTATGTCTGCCCAGCTGACGACATTAAAAATTCGCTGTTTATCAAAATAATCTAAGTCGCAAAATCCACTCTTCATATAGCAAGTAGGATGGCTGCCAAAGGCCGTATCCTCCATCATTTTACATGGCTTTATAAGCGTTGGGTCTCGAATAAGTTCTGACTGTAGGCATAATGTAGTATCGGGGACCCATCTCTTAAGTTTTCCTTTCCATATCTTTTTCATACTTTGAAATTTTAGACAAAAAGGATATCCATAATCAGTTAAATAGGGGCAATCGGCTTTCTGGCAATCTAATTGCTTTTCTAGTTCTTGGTAAAATTCACAGCTTGAATTGCTAGGGAGTGGAAATATGTTTTTTGCATAGAGCGACTCTGGGTACACTGCTGCAAAAATATAGCAGGCACTAAAAAATATAAGCTTCCAAGAGGTCATTACAGAATTCTACGGGCTAATAGTAATTTGTCTATCATTTTCTGATTAGAGTTGGTGTTCGCACTTACGAATCCAGCAAAATTTTACGTACACAGCCTAAGCTATTGAAATATCTCAGCAGATAAAAATCAGCTGTTCGTACTTACGTTGAAATCGCAAATTCAACATCACCATCATTTTCGTCAAAATCAAAAAATCATAAATCACATCATTAACTTAGCTCGTGTCTCAATCTGTTGGCCACGTTCGTGAATTACTAGTTGGTAAGAAGCGTTGATTACTGAAGGCATTGGGCCTCACAGAGTCACGAATAACAACTTACCAAAGGGGGTAAAAATTATGAGCAAACGAATTCAAACAAAAATGGTTGCAGAAGCTCTATCGCAACATACGCAGAAGTCACAGCCTACATCTAAAAAAATGATTTCGGCACTGATGTCGGTCTGTACCGCATTTTCAAAGCCAAAGAAAGATTTGGGGCTTGAGCAGTGGCAGGACATTGAATTTAGAAAATCTAAATTCAACGAAATTTCAGATTCTCAGAATTGGAGATCCTAGTGAGTCGCACAATCAAAGACAAGCCTGGCTACCTTAAAGATATCCAGCGTAATGAAGAAGAACTATCCCGTTCTTATCTTCGCGAAAAAAGCTCAGTCCACCGCATGTATCACAGTCACATGGATCACTGCTTAGACTGTGGTCGAATTTGTAAAAATCATGATGGCACTTGCGATCAGTGCGGAGACGGTTCAATCGAAGATTTGGTCACAATGTATGAAAACTCAAATGTTGCGTAAGCAACCAGAAAGGAAGGTTTAATGACGGATAATAATATTTTTCAATTACCAAAAAAGCCAAAGGCGGATCGTTACAAAGTTCGGCTGGGTCAGCTAGATCAATCCGGCTACGTTGTCGAAAAAGATCAAGTTGGTTATGCATTTCAAAAAATTGGTTCAACGGCATTCCGACTAAAACTGTGGATGTTTTTGAATCAGCAATACTTTGTGATTCCAACCAAAGAAGATCAGACGAAATATAATTTGTATTCGTTAGAAGAATATATTTCAGAAAACAAGGAGCTGAAATCTTTCTGGAATAAAGTTGGCGAAGCTGATTTGTACGGAAATTATTTGCGGATGAAGTTCAATCTATTTGAACAGTGCTTGTTCTTAAGTCTTTTTGAAGACAAAGAAGCTTCGATGATTGCACAGGCGATGGACGCTGCATGAAAAAAATTAACAAAGATTCAATAGGAGGTATTGAGTTCAAAAAACAATTTAAACAGAAAAAGGAGGTGCTCATGAATGACATCAAAAAACTAAGGGTTGTCGATTTTGTGCTAATCCTAGCCTTGGTTTACGTGATTTGCTTTTCACCCGAACCATGCTTTGCAAGTTTAGAGTCATCTCTGTTGGGGATTAAGTCAAAACTGACAGGCTTTGTTTTGCCAGTTTTATCTGTCATCGGGCTACTACTTGCGGGATTTTCGTTTATGACGGGCTCTGAAAAGGCTAAGCAGCACATTCTTTACGCCATTATTGGCTGTGCCATTGGTTTCGGAGCACAAGCCATCGTGGATTTCATGGCTCAGACGGTAAACTAGTATGAGCGATAATCCACTTCTTACTTCATCAGTCCCAAGATCGCTAGAAGCAAAAAGTAAAATATTTGGTCTTGAGCTATCAGATATTTTGATCTTGTTTCTAAATCTATCGCTTCAGAATCTGATTTTTGGATCAACAAGATTTAAGATCTTGATGGTCTACGGTAGCACATTGCTTGTCGCTTTCGTCTTGTTTTTTATCAAGCGTGGAAAGCCAGATTCGTATCTTCAGCATTTAGGCGAGTACATTACTTCGCCCTCGGTCAGGTTTGCGGGCCTCAATGACCGATTCTATAAAAAATTTAAAAAGAAGGAGGAGCTATGACAGAAAAATATGATTCCCTTTGTGAAGAACTTCCATTTTGGGAGTTTGATGAAAACATCTGTGTTTTATCCGACGGGTCGCTATCAGCTGCGGTTGAAGTAACTCCTTTGGATATCGAGTGTTTTGACAACGAACGAATAAATCAACTTACGCTAGGCTTACGATCAGTTGTTAATTCAATTTCTGAAAATCTCACTTTGCAAATTCACGTCGAAACTGGATCTGACTTTTCTGAAATTCTTCGCAAACATAAAAGTTTTATTTCAACTGACAATAAATTTTTGTGCGAACTGGATAAACACCGATGTGATCAGATTCAAGATGAAATTAATGAAAATATTTTATTAAGAACAAAAGTCTATGCATTCTTACATTCTCCGTCGCCAAAAGTTCAAAGAAAGATTTCATTGAAAAATGGCAAAAAGTTTTCATCAGATTTTGGTGTCGAATACGATCAGCGAAAACAAGAACTGATCGAGTCTGTAGATTCACTTATGAGTTCATTACTGTCACACGGATTTCAATCTAAAAAGTTGGATCAGAAAAAATGCTTAGGGATACTTTATAAATATCTAAATCCCAAGAGGTCACAGAATGTCGAACAACCATCTGTTTTCACGCCCACTGATGAAATCGGAATTGATGAGAATATAACGGCTGAAAATGCAGTTAATTCGCCTCGATCGCAGCTAGTTTTTGGTGATTTGGTCTTGGATCAAAACGATTTTATTTTAGATCAAATGAAAACGCGGGTTTTAAGCCTCAAAACATTACCAGAAATGACAATTGCTGGGATGATGGACGGATTTCTAAGATTTCCATTTCATTATGATCTTATTTTTTCTATTAACGTTTCTGATCAAGCAAAAGAAATGTCTAGGATTCAACAAAAAAGAAGAATGGCGCACTCTTTGTCACAAACTAAGGGCGGCCAAATTTCAGATATCGAAAGTGAATCGAGACTCTCTGATACGGAGGACTTGATTCGTGAACTGATTGATACCGGTCAACGAATTTACGTTGGCGAGCTTATACTAGTTTTGCGTGAAGAAAATGATCTTGCTGGTTTGAAACGACTAAATCAAAAAACCCGCGAGGTGTTAACGCGGTTTAAAACTTTAAGCGGAGCCGAAGGCATTCAAGAATCTGTCGGTGCTTGGAAGATCTTTAAATCAAATATGCCAGCCGCACCCATACAACTAGAACGTGGCAAGCGAATGAAGACAAATAATCTTGTCGATTTCTTGCCGTTGTATGGGCCGCGCATTGGCGATGAAAATCCGATCTGCTTAGTTCATAATAGGCTTGGGTCTTTGGTCAGCATTAATCCGTATGACCCAAGTCTTTCAAATTATAATTCGCTAGTGACTGGATCTAGTGGCTCCGGGAAAAGTTTCTTTAATAACTTTTTGCTACTTCAGCAGATGACCAGAGGGGTTAAAGTTTTCGTCATTGATATTGGCGGCAGTTACAAAAAGTTGACTGAACTAATGCACGGTCAATATTTCGAAATTAAACTAAGTGATGAATATGCCATCAACCCGTTTGCTATCAAAGATATTAAAGCGGGTCCGTCCAGCGAAAAAGTAAAAGCTTTAACTTCAATTGTTGAACAAATGGTATCCGAAACTAATTCGAAACTTTCAAAATTTGAAAGAGTTCTTATTGAAAAGGCAATTAACGAGACTTACGAAAACTCGAAAGTAACTGGAGAGTCGCCAATCTTAAGTGACTTCGAAAGAATTTGCAGAAAATCAGATGAGCCAGAGCTTCAAAAAATTGGAAAATTACTTTTCAGTTGGATCGGTAATTCGCCTTATGGAAAACTTCTTGATCGAAGAAAAGAAATTAAGGCCGATAGCCCCATTATCAGTTTTGATTTAAAAGGTCTGTCGCAATATCCAGATTTGCAATCTGTGATGATTTTGATTCTGACTAATTTTATATTAGATCAAGTTGAAAGCGACAGAAAAACATCGAAACGAGTCCTGCTTGATGAAGCGTGGGAGCTGTTACAAAGCCAAGCTGCTGCAAGCTTCATGGAATACGCGGCTCGGACATTTCGAAAAACGGGATCAGGTATTACATTTATCACTCAGGGCGTTGAAGAAATCGTCAAGAGTCCAATCGGCTCAGCAATTATGAACAATACGGCCATGAAAGTTGTGATGAGCCAAAAAGGTGATCTAAGACCTCTTGAAACGGCTTTAAAATTAAACCCTCGTGAAGTGTCTTTGATTCAAAGCTTAGAGCAACGCAAAGGTGTTTTCAGTGAAGCTTTTTTGATCGAGGGAGATCACAGACAAATTATCAGAATTTACCCAGGCCCGGTGGAATACTGGATTTCAACTAGTGATTCAAAAGATAATCAATATTTGGCAGAACTGAAGGAAAGTGGTCTTGAGCTATCAGATGCAATCAAGAAAGCCGCGAATGAATTTCCTTTCGGAGTTTCTGCTTCAAAGGTGGCCGCGTGAATAAATTAAAAAAATATTTAACGCTAGCGATGATCACGTCTTCTTTAATGCTCCCATCGAGATCTGCGCGGGCAGATCTTTTCGGTGGTGATGTCGCCGTATTGGTGCAGATTTTAGCTCAAGCTATTGAACAGGTAACTAGACTTCAGTCCATTATCCAAAACGGTAAAGATACCTTGAATCTTATGCGCGACATTAATTCGGGAGTTCGCTCAGGGCTTGATCTGATTCGCATTATCAATCCACGTTTCAATCCTGGCTTGTACGGCGATTTAAAGGACCCGCAGAACGTATTAAGAGCCATTCACGATCTATATGGTCAGTCACCAAAGACCGCTGACAAAGAGCTCATGGATTCTAACGACCAAAGTGTCGCAGAAGTCATTTCGATGAATCGAAATATATATGACTATGCGGACCAAGTTGATCAAGAACGTGAGCGCATTTTAGTTCACTCGCAAGTAGTGAGCCCTCAAGGGGCAGCAAAACTACAGAATCAGTCTTTAGCGGTTTTGATCGGCGTTATGACCCAGCTTTTGCGAACGCAGTCGCAAATGCTGAAAATAATGGGTCAGAACATGGCTCTTGAAAATCGTAAAGAAAAAATGACCTCAAATCAATTCATCGAAAACTATGAAGGATTGTCGAACGGTTTTAAGTCGCTGCCGAAGGATTCAAAATTACCAAGCTTAAATGGAGGTGAATAATGTTACCACAATTTGAAATTTTAGGGACTTTAGTAAGAGACCTTCATCAGATGCTCGTCGGAGTTTATTACATGGCTTTGCCAGTCGCAATTTTGCTAGCAGTGGTAATGGGCTATTTGCAGTCAGGCGGTGCTGATTATGTTGATACAATCAAAAGAGTTTTCGTCGCTACTATTCTATTGATCGCTTTTCCCGATATTTCACAGGCAATTATTGGTGTTTGCGACGGTATCGCTCATCGGATTGATGACATGTCAGGACTAGAAACCGTCATGAGGATGGCGCAGGAAAAAAGCGAATCCTACTCGACTGCAAAAAATGTTCTGCTGCTAAAATTTAATGATCTGGTCATTGCAGTTTTAAGCTTCCTGAGCTTTATGATTCTCTACATTTCAAGATATCTGACAATCGCGATGTATTATTTCTTCTGGGTTCTATTATCTGTTGTTTCTCCGATCATGATTCTTTTTTATATTTTTCCAAAAACATCATATATGACTGGGAATTTATTTAAGGGACTGATTGAAGTCGCTTCTTGGAAAATAATTTGGTCGATTTTATCAGCGATGCTGACAGCTCTGTCATTCGGAAATATTTATCAAACCGAAGGCCATTACGTGACCCTGATTGTTTTAAATTTTGTGATCGCACTTGCGATGCTTATGACGCCTATGATTGTAAAATCAATTGTTGGCGAAGGGGCTCAGGCGATGGCGGGAATGCTCGGTGCTGCTTCAGTTGCATCAATGGCGGCAATTCCTGCTCGTGCAGCAGCGGTGGCAGCAAAAACAAGAGCAGCAAGCCAAAGAGTTACATCACCAATTATTCAAAGATACCAAGCTTATCAAACCAGAAGAGAAGAAATCAAAAAACAATACAGATATTAACACATTTTAAGGAGGTGCTTTATGGAAAAAATCAGACTAGAAAATTTAAAATACCCGAAACTCGTAACAGATCTTGCGACTCAGAATCATTATTTGAAAATTCTGTCGTATTCGTTGATCGGAGTAACCACGCTGATGATAGTCATTGTGGCCTTTGCCTTGAAGCAAGGTCCGACCGTGATTGCGCTAGATCCAACGGGGACAGTGGCAAGCGTTAGCCAAGAGCTTCATGCGCAGCATGTTCAAGCTGCGGTTAAAGAGTACTTGTTGCATAGATATAATTGGAATGCGGAGACAGTTCAGTCAGAGTTAAAAAAATCAGAAGCGTTCATTTTTCCTTCGCTAGCAAACTCATTCAAAAAGAGTATGCTAGAAATTCAAAAATATGTGAAAGATCGCAAAGTTTCACAACGGCTATATCCACAGTCCATCGTGGTTTCCTTAGAGGAAAAAACGGTTACGGTTGTTGCCGACAGGATAACCGAATTTGATGCATTAAAGGCTGCAACGATTTTGAAGTCAAAACTGACATTTGATCTTGATAGCCCAACGCCGTCGAATCCGTGGGGAATTTTCTTTGTTAAAGAAGTTGAAGGCGGAGATTCACGATGAGGTGGATTATATTAGCCATTCTTTTTGCGTCAACTTCGGTATTTGCATTAAACAAGTCGAGAAAAATAGAAACTAACAATGATGAAGTGTCCGAAGTTAAAACTGCTCTTGGCATCGCTACAAAAGTTATTTTACCTGAAAATCCAAATTTGCCGCCCATCATCGGCGACATGGGTGCATTTAGAGTTGAGTCGATTGATAAAGGATATGCGATAAAGCCCCTTCGATATGGAGCCAAAACGAATCTTTTTATTAGTACCGATTCAAGGTCGTATTCTGTGAAGCTTTTGATAGTAAATCAAGATTCTGCTGATTACATCGTCTATTTAGTTCCGAAAGAGATCAAAACCAAGAATCAAATTGTCTGGCGTGACTTCAAACGAAGGGTCAAGTCTGAAACATTTTCGATTGAAACAAAAAGAATTGGCAAATCAAAAGACGGATTTGTAGTTTTAGAGTTTTCACTGACTTCAAAAATGAAAAATTTTATCGTGCCAGAGTGGTTTTGGCTGAGTCAGGGCAAAGAATCAAAATCAATTCACAGCCTGATTTTTTCTTCAAGAGAAATTGATTCTGATAAGCCGATTGTGGCAGCGCTAACTTTAGATCGTCGAAATTTAAACTCAGAGCTGGCAGCAGTTATTGAAATTAAATATCGAGAAGGTCTTCGTTTAGAAATTCCAAGGGAGTTTTTATGGAGAAAATAAATAACTTTTTTAAATCTTTAAAAGTCTTGTTAGTTAAAAATATCAAGAAGACAAAAGACATCTTTATAAAGAAGAAAACCAGTTTGACGGCGAAACAAGATTTGGATTTAAAAAATGTATCGGTGGCTTTTTTTGGAGTGGTTGGTCTGTTTTTGGTATTAGGGATGCTCATGCCGTCAGATGACAATCGCGTCTTCAGACAAGTCGCTAAAGATCCACCTCAAAAGGCAGAGCTCAATCAAAAAACGGTGTCAGAGCAGAAGCCAACAAATTCAGCTCCAAATATCTGGGGAAATGGATCTGCGGGTCTTTCAAATGGCCAGAGAGGCGGCACTCAAATCAATTACAACACCTCAATGGTGATCGGATCGAAAAATGGAAATTCAAGAACTGAACTTCATGCTGGGACTAAGATTCGACTTCAAATTATTGATAAATTTGTAGCCTCGCAAGAAGGGACACCAGTCATTGCAAAATCCGTCGAAGACGTAACGTCTGACTCGGGCAATTCAATTCCGCAAGACTCACTATTCTATGGTGAAGCTAGCTATGAAAAGTCATCGGGCCGGGCCATTATTCAATTCAAAAAAGTCAGCTATCCGAATGGGACCATCCGAGATATTTCCGCTTCCGCCGTTAGCAGCGATGGTATGGCGGGCCTTGAGGGAAACGTAAAGTCTGATTCAGCCAAGAACTCAGTTGGTCAGGTCATTACAACATTTGTCGGCGGTCTTGCGGCGGGCTCGGTCGAACGGGATTTCATGGGCAACTCAAAAGGTGGTGTTAGTAACGGTTTACTGCAAGCAATTTCAGAAACGGCTCGTGATCGTGCACAAAAATACGGTGAAAGTATGAAAGATGCTCGGGAGTGGATTGAAATCAGCGCGGGCACTTCTTGCGAGGCTGTTATTAGGCAGCCATTTAAGATGACAGAATCAACTGATGAATTTTCGGGAGGTCGTTAATGGATAAACCATCAAATGATAATACTGGTATTTTTCTTATTGGGTTTTTTGCTGTTGGGATAGTCGCTCTTAAAATCTGGCAAAGGGTTGAACCTGTTTTATTGAATTTATACCTCACAAACAGATTATTGATCCTATTCACAATGGCGGCCTCTTCATTTTGGCTTTTTGTTATTCTAAGGAGGAAAATTGTACTCGCTCGTCAAAACAGAAAATATGACAAGGAAATTACAAACGGAAAAAAAGAAGCTTCAGTTTACGCTGGTAGAACAAAAGAGGGCGAAGACGTTTTTATCAATCTTTCATTTAGGCGGATGCATGCGCAAGTTGTTGGAACAACCAACGCGGGAAAAACAGAATCAGTTATTGTACCTTGGGCTGTTGATGACATTGAAAATGGGCGAGGCCTAATACTCATCGACGGAAAGGCCGACAAAGGCTTGTTTAATAAATTGTATGCCTATGCAGCTAAAAATAATCGCGCAAAAGATTTTAGACTCTTCACGCTGTCAGAATATGACTTCAGTCACACCTTTAACCCGCTAATCAGTGACTCAGTCGATCAAACCACAGAAAAAATTATCAACAGCTTTGAAATTGAAAATGAATTCTATCGCACGGTTCAATTCGACATTTTCAGAAATATTCTCTCAATTTTTAAAGAAGCAAAAGAATATCCAACATTTTTAAAAATACGACAGGCCATTACAGACCCAGCAAAACTTCAAGCTCTGGCTGATAGAGGTGATAATCCACTTTTGCAGGAATGGGCAGTCGAATTTCTAAACACCGGAAAAGAAACGCGCAAAGAACAGGTCAGTGGCCTTCTTGGGAACCTTGGGTATTTTACTTCAGGCGAAGTTGGGTCGCTGTTCAACACTGAATATCCGACTATTAATATCAAGCAGATTATGGATGAAAAGCTGATCGCATTTTTTCAACTTCCCGTTTTGAAATCACCTATGCTTGGAAAGGCCGTTGCGAAGATGGTTTTACAAGACATTCAAAGCAACGTTTCTGCTCGTCATGCCAGCGGTAAAGAAGATCATCCGTTTGTAGCGGTTTACTTAGACGACTTTACTGAGTATCTGACGAAATCATTCGTCAGTGTCCTTAATAAGTCCCGCAGTGCCAACGTCGGAGTAACATTTGCACATCAGGCCGTTGGCGATCTTGAAGGCTTGGGACTTGAGGTAAAAAATCAAATTCAAACGAATACAAATCTTAAGATTTTTATGAGAACAAACGAGCCCGCATCAGCGGAGTATTTCTCGAAAACCATTGGCACAAGGCAAACGCAAAAAATTACCAGTCGGCAGAAGCAAGGAATTATGGGTTCTGAGGTTACGGGTGACGGCTCAATTCGCGACGCTGAAGAATTTATGGTTCATCCGAACGTATTCAAAAATGAGCTTGGGCGCGGCGAAGCGATTGTCATTTTACCTCACGAAAAGGGTTCAAAATCAGTCCATGTTAAATTTGGAATTCGCAAAAATTTAGAGGCTGTTGGTATTCCTAAAGTCTATAAAGCAGATCCCGAGCTTTTAATAATTAAGGATTTGGAAGTCAACTCTAAGACTAATGACGAGACCGAAGATGACTATGATCAAAATATTACGACTTTAGCAGCAAGTAAAAATCTTAAAAATAACATCGAACAAAAGGAGGCCAGCCAATGAAATCAATTATTCTAATTTTAGTTACGATGAATTTAATGTCTTGTGCAAATTCAACTAAGTGCACTAATGCCGAGGGCTTTAATCCAGTCGTCGAAAAGCCGAGCTGCCGTGTCCGAATTCGGAATACATTTTTTGCTGACCAGCTATCGCCCGACATTAAAGAAAAAATTAAACAGGGACAACAGCTTGAGTTTGTTTGGGTGCCAACGGCACAAAAGGGATCATCCACGATTCCGGCACACTTTGAAGTCAAAACTGTGCTTGGTGAATCTTTATGAAGTTTAAAGATGAACCTAAGGCAATTCAAAGAGCCCTATTAGTAGCAACAAAATTTGGTTTTTTACCAAAAGAAATATTTTGGAATTACTTAACAACCCCTAATACAAGTTACAAATATGATCTCTGGAATCGCCTGATGACGTCAGGCTGTTTAGCTGAGTATAAGCGCGTTGGCGTTGCTGAAAACTATTACTGCTTATCAAAACGTGGAATTTCAGTGATGCGAGATCAGGGGTTTATAACCGTTTGCAAAGCGCATCCACTGCATTTTGAGCATGATGAAATAGTTATGACATTTGCACTTGCCTGTGAAAACGCAGGCTTGATCAAAGATAGCTGGAATACAGATCGCATGCTTCGGCATTATTTACCAAAAGAACAAATTGATCAGTTTGGAAGAGTATTTGAAAAGCTCCCAGATCTTATATTTAACCTGAATATTGAAAATTTCAAAATCGAATGTGCGCTAGAGGTAGAGCGAAGCCGGAAATCTAAGGCTCGCTATGATGCCTTTGTTTTATCGTATGCAAAAGACAAAAATATCGGCTTGGTGATCGTGGCCTACAATGACAACTATGTTGTTAAATCAATTGAAGATGCAATCAAGCGACTGGGTTATCCGCAATCAGCCAGACCAATTGTGTTTTGTCGAATAAAAGACTTGCTTGAAACCTCAACGGAATTTGAGCTTCAACTTGGTACTTCCAAAATTCAGTTTAGCGAATACATAGAAAATTTTCGCAAAATTGCGAGCCAAAGAACAGAAAATCAGGACAGAAAAAATTCTGTTTCAAATTCTGCAAAATCTGAGGTCGCCGCATGAGCTTAGTAATTGATTTTCAAACAGAATACGGAAGAGGCCCACCCAACCTACCCCCCTCCTGCGGTTCGTTACCACTCCCCCCCAACGAGTTGAGAGGAAGTGGTAACGAAACGGGGGGTAGGTTGGGTGGGAAGGAAGGTAAATAATAATAATAATAATAATTAATATAGAGGAGGTAGGAGTATGGAGGAGAATAAGGAAAAAATAGATCAGGAAAATAATATAAAAATAACAGTGACAAAAGAAGCTGGTGAAATCTTGGCTGAGCTGGTTGTAAAAGCGAATGAAGGTTTTGAAGGCGGTCGGATTAATCGTCAGAATCTGGCGAGCTTCATTGTAGAGAAGTTCAAAGCAAGTTTTTCGGACAAGGATTTAGTTCAGCTAAGGCAATTGCATTACGATGACGCAGCCATGTTGGAGGCTATGTACCGTAAAATGAAAGAAACAGGCGAAGTACCTGAATTTCTTCGCGATGCCTTGCGGAAACAGTTTCAAGTTACCGACGAAGCGCCTAAAAAGCCTAAGAAGACGTTGACCAAAGAGTCCATCAATGATGGACTAGGTAAGCATGAGGATACTGTATGAAGGGCTTAGAATTCAAAACCATAAGGGAAGAGCTGGGTCTTACTCAAGACGAGCTTTCGGAGATTCTTTGTCTTTCAGGGAAGAAAGTTGTCAGCAATATCGAACGAGAGGTAAGGAATCCGAGCCTACTTACTGTTGTCTTAATGCGTTTGTTAGCTGGGCTTTCGCAGAAAAAATCAAAAGAACTGCAAAGCTTATTAATTTCTTATTATCACAAAGAAATCGATCCCAAAGGGCGGAAATCATGAGCCGTCGAAGAGAATATTTCAAGGCCACGCAATTTGAATCAGATTCCATAGTTGTTAATTTTTTTGCAATTAAAAATGAAAATGGAAGTTCAGATATAACAAGTTCTGAAATCATTGATTTTGCTGCAAAGTTGTTTCAAGTAGCTTCAAAACGGGGTCGTGTTAAATCGACAAATGATGAGGTCTTCGATGAGGCAGTTTAAAATCGGCGGGTACTGTCGGGTATCTACTGACGAACAAGCAGCTTTGGTTGATGGATCTTTAGATAATCAAAAATATCGTCTAAATGCCTTTGTCGACCTAAAGAATGTTCAAGAAAAAAGTTGGGGGCAGATTGTTGATTTTTATGTTGATGAAGGATTTTCTGCAAAAGACACTCGCCGTCCCGCATTTCAAAGGATGCTTGGGGATCTGCGCCGAGGAAAGATAGATCTAATTTTAGTGAATGATTTATCGCGGCTTTCAAGAAGTATTTCAGACTTCTGTGGAATTTTAGATTTAGTTAAAAGTCACGATTCGTCATTTTTGTCGATCAAAGAACAATTTGATTCAAGTACGCCAGCTGGAAAAATGATGCTTTATAATATGATCAATTTAGCTCAGTTTGAACGAGAGCAGACGGCTGAAAGGGTTGCGCTTGGATGTCATTCGCGCGCTATGCGAGGACTTTTAAATGGAGGTCACGCTTTACTTGGACTTGAAAAAAAGCCAGAAAAGAAAAACTCATACACAGTGAATGAAACAGAAGCGGCCTTGGTAAGGAAAATATTTAAAACATTCCTTGAGCATGGAACTTTGAGTCGTACCGCCGCTAAGTTGGAAGAACTTGGAATTAATCCAAAAGTAGTTCCAAAACGAAGTAACAGGCTTGTTGAAAGAGGCATTTGGTCCACAACAACACTTCGGGATCTTCTGAGAAATCATTCTTATATTGGAATGCGCGAGGTTAACAAAAAGAAAAAATTTAATGATTTAAAATCATTAAGGCCCCATGAGCATTATCAAATTGTAAAGGCCACGTGGCCTGCAATCGTTGATAAAAATGTCTTTGAGTCAGTTCAAAAGTTGCTCTTAGAAAACCTACACAAAGAAAGAAGAAGACTTCAGGGTGCTGAAAGACGCGTGTTTTTAGTTTCTGGCGTTATTCATTGCAAAGAATGTGGCCGCTCAATGGTGGGTCAGTCATCCCATGGACAGAAAAGTGTTCATAGATACTATAAGCATGCGGCTTCCAAAGGTGATGTCATTACTTGTGGTGTGAAAAGAATTCGCGCGGAAGATGTTGAAGACGCTATTTCAAAACATTTGTTCAAGCTTTTAGATGATGGTGGATATTTAACCGATATTTCCGAAAGAATTTCAGCAATTGAAAAGGAAAGGTTTGGATCAACTAGAGCCATCAAATCACAGCTAGAAAAGGAACTAAAAAATATCGAAAATGAAATGGAAGCTGCTTTTAAGTTACAAATGAACGCACCTACCGATTCACAGGCTGCTCTATTTTGTGTTAATAAAATTGAATCGCTTGGAACTCAGAAAAAAGATTTGGTGAAACGGCTGGCTGTAGTCAAGGAAACCGATACTAATGTGATTTCTATGATACAGGCAAAAAAGAATCTTTACGAACGCACAGAAGCGGTCACCCGTGGGTGGTCAAAAATTCCTGAAGTTCAAAAAAGAAAGGCCTTGCGACGCCTCATTAAGGAAATCTTAATCGGTCCTGAAGGAATGGATATCTATTATTATTATAATTCATTGGCTGAAGAAAAGTCTTTGGGAGTGCTTTCCGTTGGAAGTGAAAGCATTGCCAAAGTCCTTGTTTTTGGGCCTCGTGGAACTGGGTCTGCTGCTTTGGGAACTGATTCCAAACAGTGGGTCGAAAATTGCCCAATGGGCGGATTGGTGATTCCGGTACGACTTGAACGTACGACCCTCTCCTTAGAAGGGAGATGCTCTATCCAACTGAGCTACGGAACCATTTTTGGAATTAAAATAAAGTAGCAAAGGCTTTGCGTGTTGTTAAGGTCTTTTCAATATTTTTTGCTGTAAAAAAGAGCACAACGAAACTCCGCACAGGATTACGTACCAAATGACCAAAAGCCATAGCAAGAAAATGGGAAACGAAGCCAGCGATCCGTAAATTTTATTCTTTTTAAATACTTTCAGTGAAAGCCAAAAAAATGAAGATTGCACCAGGTTCAGTGCAATACTTGTTAATATTGCTGGTGGCAATGAGGCTAGCCATTTTACTTTGACGTTGGGAATCGTGGTGAACAACAGCCATAAAAAGAATGTGGTCCATACCGAGAACATAAACTGATTTTCAACGCTTTGATTGAATTGCGTAAAATAAGTTGTGGATCTAAAACCAACAACCAGCGCCAAGCAGACGGGTACCGCTAATAAAATCAGCCAATAAAATAAAATGCGGCTGTAAATGGGACGGTTGATTTTAATTTTCCATATGCGGTGAAAAGCCGTATCGATATTTCGAATTAAGCCCAGCGAAGTAAACAGTAAAAAAAGAATACCCGTTATACCTAAAGTTTTAGGGCGAATTGTGCTTAACGCCGTTTTGATGTAATCACTGGCTAGTGTTCCTGTCGATTCTTTCAAGTATGTCGTAAATAGAACCTGAATCTTTGGATAAAATGTTTCAAGGCCCACGCCCGATTGAAAAACTGCTAAGACAACCACAAGAAATGGCACGATCGATAACAGCGTCGAATAAGCTAGACTTGTTGAAGCAAAATGAATTTCTGAGAATTCTTCAGCCATGCTTGCGAAAAACTTTTTGATCACAGTAAGAATCTTTCTTTCACAGCAAAGTCATCTTTATTGCGTTCAATGATAGCGGCATCACAGTAGGGGTCGTGTTCAAAATAAAGATAGGTTTTCTTAAGCAGTGATCTTTCTAGCAAAGATTTTTTTTCTTCAATCAGTGTCATTGGGTTTAAGTCGTACCCCATAACCCAAGCCAGGCGCACATGCGAGCTAGTCGGCACAACGTCTCCACAATAAAATAACGCTGTCTGGTCGTCTTCGATGATCACGACTTGGTGAGCCTCAGTGTGACCATTAGAAATTTTTAAGGAAATACCTGGAATAATATTTTCCTGATTGCCATCGATCACTTGTAAGCAGTTATGATCGATCAGTGGTTGAAAATTGGCTGCATAGTAACTGGCACGTTCCCGCAAATTCGGTTTGCTTGCGGTTTCTAAATTCTTTTTTTGAACATAATATTTGGCCTTTGGAAATGTTGGCACAAGTTTACCATTTTTTTCAGTCGTGGCACCACCTGCGTGATCAAAATGCAAATGCGTTAAAATAACATCCGTGATGTCTTCCGGATTTAGACCATGTTTTTTTAGTGATGAAACCAATGTCGGACCACTTTTTTCGACAGCATAGATTTCTGCAAATTTATTTCCTAATTTTTCTCCGTACTTGGCGACAAAATCGCTACCATTGCCGGTATCGATCAGAATATTTCTGGTTGACGATTTTAACAATAAAGCCCGTGCTTCCATTTGAATTCGGTTTTGATCATCGGCAGGATTCGATTTTTGCCATAAAACTTTTGGAACGGTTCCGAACATGGCGCCGCCGTCTAAACCAAATAGCCCTGTTGGTACCGGGCAAATTTCAAAGCCCGCAATATTAATTTTTAATGTCTGTGGCTGAGTCATCATCAGTGTCCGTTTCTTGAAGCGTTGAAAGTGTGCGAGCAACTTCATTTTCGTCGGTCATGTCATCTGGTAAAACGGAAGCGTCGATTGTCTTTACCCAGTTTAAATAATTTTTATAAACTTCATCAATTGAAGTTGGCTTTTGGATGGGTCCAATGTGAAGGGTCAGCTTCCCGGGTTTTGCAAAAAAAGCACCTTTTGGCCACAGCCTTGAATTGCCATCAATGTATAAAAACAAAATAGGAGTTTGTGTGCGTTCTGCAAAAATACTGATGCCACGTTTAAATTCGTGAACTTTGCCATCTTTAGAACGAGTCCCTTCTGGAAAAATAATCAGCCACATTCGGTCTAATTGAGTTAGTAGGCTTACAATCAATTGCACCGCTTCACCTTTTTTGTCTTTACGATCTATTGGTATAGCGCCTAAACAGTGCTGCGAAAAAAAAGTAAACAGTGGATTGGAGAAAAAATAATCTTTGGCAGCTGCCATGTACAAATCCATCCACTGCGATCTTGGAATAGCGCTGGCAATCGAAGTCGCATCCAGATGGGACGCATGGTTTGAAATAATAATTAGTTTTTTATGTTTTAAATAAAGGTCGTTGAAATTACCGCCTTTAACTTCAAGACGTATATAAAATGTGTAGAACCAGTTCTTCAAAATTAACGACCACACGAAACGAATCAGGCGACTGGTAAGATCATAATGTTGTGTGAACAGTGGCAGATGCTTCATGTATCCAGGAAGCTTGGTCCACTGATCGTTGTCGTAATTCCATTCGCGCATAAAATCCTAGCTAGCTCGTCAGTTTAGTCTGTCATTTTTTCAGCTTAAAGCGACCATGACAAAGTAATAAATTGGTGCAACAAAAATAAGTCGGTCCATCCGTTGTAAAAAATCGCCGCGACCAATAATAAATGTACCTACAATTTTAACGCCAGCATCGCGGCGTATGACAGACATCACCAAATCACCGACGACTCCGCCAAAAGAAGCAATTAGGCCTGCAGCTAGCCAGTATTTATCACTTCGATTTGGCAGCAAATGGCGCATGGCGTACGCCAAAACTAAAGTCAGTAAAATAGAAGTCAATGTTGAAAGCCAAGTTCGTCTGCTGTTAATTTCGCTTAATATTTTTGGACCCTTAAAATATCTGCCGATGGATAAATTAGTGTTGTCACAGAATTCAGTCAGAACAAAAAGATACATGACTTGATATAAACCACTATCAAAATTCAGAATTAAAGCCAAGTGCATGAATGACCAGCCCAAGAAAATAAAACCTAAAAGCGTTAAGGAGATATACTGAATCATGTTCTTGTAATTTCGTTGCATAAGCGGAACCAGGCAGCTTAGCCCCAATACAGCCATGGGCATTTCATTGTACAAAGTTAAATTATTCAGCTGACTAAAGATCCCAAGTCCCACAATACCGGCATAACAAATATAGACAAAGAAGCTTTGATGAAACATTCCTAAAATCTGAAAATAAACTTTTGCTCCGTAAAGTGCAAAAGCCGTTAAAACTAAAATTGGAAAAGGGGACCGTAAGCCCATCAAGCCAAACATCAGCGGTGCCAGCACCAACCAACTTTTTATAGAAGCCCACGCAACCATTGAGAAATGACTTTTTTTACGAAAAAAGAAATTTATAGCAGCGCCAATAAAAATCGCCAACAACACGATCAAAGCCGTTTGCTGATAAGCAGGATCATCCCAAGCTGCAGTGCCAGTGAACAAATTATTCATACTGAATTCCTAGATCTTTAATTTTCTTGTACAAATTCGATTTGGATATTTTTAGCAGTTCTGCAGATTTTTCAATGTCTTTTGTTTTTTGCAAATTGCTTTCAATGAATTGTTTTTCTTTAACTGATAAAAAATCTTCTAGAGATTGGCTAACATCAAATTCGATTTCATGATTTGCAATACTTGGTGATCGATACAAAATCCCTCTGACATCGTCTTCACGAATAATTGGTAACGGTGAAGTTAAAACCAATTGTTCGCAAATTCGCTTGAGTTCACGCACGTTCCCGGGCCAAGGATAAGAATCAAAAGCTTTTAGTGCTGTTGGATCGAATTCTTTGTTCCGACGTGGCTTTTCTAAATCAATAAAATAGTTGGCAAGTTCTGCAATATCATCGGTACGGTCTCGAAGCGGAGCTATTTCAATCAGGTTAGCACTTAATCTAAAATACAAATCTTCACGAAATTTCTTTTCGCTGATCAGTTTTTTAAGTGGAATGTTGCTAGCGGCAATGATGCGAGTTTGCGAAAATTGATTTTCTTTACCGCCGACTTTTTTAAATTCTCCGGATTCGATAAATCTTAATAACTTCGCCTGTTGATTTAATGGAAGAGCTTCAATTTCATCTAAAAATAAATTACCACCATGTGCGGCCTCACAAAAACCAATTTTATTAGAATCTGCTCCGGTGAAAGCTCCTTTGACGTGGCCGAAAAATTCACTTTCAAATAAAGTGTCTGTGATGGCCGAGCAATTTACAGACACAAATGGTTTTCCACCATCTTGTTTTGCGATCAGCTGGGCCACAACTTCTTTACCCGTACCAGTTTCGCCTTCAATTAAAATTGCTGTTTTTTCCATTTTTAATTGAGCAATTTTTTTTCTTAAGTTATCAGTAGCGTTGCTTGCACCGACCAAAGTATTTTTCAAAGATATTTTTTCATAGGAAAACTGCCGCAAGTTCCAATACGCTTCAATTTTTTCTAAGACGGCGCAGACCTCTTCGGTTAATAAAGGTTTTGCTAAAAAGCGTTGGGCTCCGGCCTTGATGGCTTTTTCCATCAGTGCACGGTCTAAATTACCACTCATAGCAACTATTTCTGTTTGTGGATTTTGCTTGGTTAGTTTTTGAATAACAATAGGGCCATCAGGGTTACCTAAAGAATTCGGCGTTAAATGCATATCAACCAAAGCTGCATGAAAAAACACATGGTCTGGGATCAGTTCTATTTTCTGAACCAGGTAAACTTTGAATCCGTCGGGAGCCATCATTTTTAATGATGTGGCTAAAATTTGATCATCTTCAACAATAAGTAGATTTAGTGGAGTGTTTGCCATTGGGTTAGTGTGATGTATCTATTGAACGCGCGAAACAATTACCGCGATGCGCATTAACTAAAACCCAAAACGTAAAAATACAGACAAAATGCCAGACGTTTTTTAGACTTTAAAGCATGACGACACCAAGAATTTTACTGACTGAAAATATTCATACTATAGCAAAAACCCGTCTTATCGAAGAGGGCTACAAGGTCGATTTACTGACCCATGCTCCGACCGAAGCGGAGTATGTGAAGTTGTTAAAAAATTATGATATTTTAGGAATTCGTTCTAAGTCCGAAATCACATCTGGAATTTTAACAGATAATCCCCACTTACAAGCAGTAGGAGCTTTCTGTATCGGAACTAATCAAATCGATGTAGGTACTGCCAATCAAATTGGAATTCCTGTATTTAATGCGCCTCATAGCAACACCAGATCAGTGGCAGAGCTTGTCATTGCTGAGATGATTATTTTGTCTAGACAACTGGGTGACCGAAACACGTTTGCGCACAAAGGAGAATGGATTAAATCAGCAGATGGTTCGTTCGAAGTTCGTGGAAAAACTTTGGGTATCATCGGATATGGTCACATTGGCAGCCAAGTTAGTATTTTGGCCGAATCACTAGGTATGCGCGTTCTTTTTTATGATGTGATAAAAAAATTACCTTTAGGGAATGCCCAATCACGCAGTCATCTCAAAGATTTGCTATCAGAATCTGATTTCATAAGTCTTCATGTTCCTGAGACACCGCAAACAAAAAATATGATCGCTACTGCCCAGTTAGAGCGAATGAAAAAGGGAAGTTACTTAATAAATGCGTCCAGAGGAACGGTCGTTGATATCGAGGCCCTAGTTAGCGCATTAAAATCAGCCCATTTATCGGGTTGTGCTTTAGATGTTTTTCCAGAAGAGCCCTCTTCGAATAAAGAAAAATTTTTATCGCCACTTCAGGGTTTAAAAAATGTTATTCTAACACCGCACATTGGTGGCAGTACCGAAGAGGCTCAATATTCCATCGGGCTTGAAGTGGCCGAAAGTTTTCGTAAGTTCTTACAGTTTGGTACAACTGCGGGTGCTGTGAATTTTCCAAATATAGATTTAGGTCATAAAAATAACATTACGCGAATTATGAACGTGCACCGTAATGAACCTGGCGTTTTAGGTGAACTAAATGGTTTTATCTCAACAGCGCAGGCGAATATTCAGGCCCAGTATTTATCGACAGATCAAAAAATTGGTTATTTGGTTGTCGATTTAGAAATGGATCAAGCCAAAGCCAGCGTCAGTCATTTGGTCAGCCAAATTCAAAGTTCAAAACGAAGTATTAAAACCAGACATATTTTTTAACATTAAAAATTTAAACAACTTTGCCTGGATTTATAATTCCATCTGGATCAAAGATTTTTTTTATTTGCCGCATGATCTGAATTTCAGATTCAGAGCGCGTGTAATTTAAAAAAGATTTTTTAGTTAAACCCACGCCGTGCTCTGCAGAGATACTTCCTAATTGTTTCTGCACGGATTTGAAAACCAGTTCATCCACTTTGCGGCACTCAGCAACGAAAGACTCTTTCGTCATGCCCTCTGGGCGCAGAATATTGATGTGCAAGTTGCCGTCGCCGATATGGCCGAACCAGACAACTTCCCAAGTGGGATAGGCTTTTGATAAAACCTGATCTAAGTCAGACATAAAAGCGGGAACTTTAGATATAGCCACAGAGACATCATTTTTATACGGAGAATATTTTGCCAGGGATTCACTGATATCTTCACGGTAGCGCCAAAAAAGTTTTGCCTGCACTTCGGACTGTGAAATCACGCCGTCTAAGACCCAGCCATTTTCTAAACAATTCTCGAAAACGGACATAATTTTTTGCTCTGCCGACTCATCACTGCATTCGACTTCACAGACAACATACCAATCACTTTTTGTTTCAAACGGGCGGCTTAAGACAGTGTTTGTCAGTACATGTGAAAGCGCTTTTTCAGATAAAATTTCATAAGCCTGCAAAATTAATTGTTTTTTAAATTCAGAAAAAACTTTCATCACGCTGTTCATTTGATCGAGTGCTAACACAATGACTTTTAGTGCGGGTGCGGCTGGAGCTAGTTTTATTTTCGCTTTGGTGATGAACCCCAAAATTCCTTCGCTGCCAATAAATAGATGTCTAAGATCAAGCCCTGTCGCATTTTTGATTAAGCCATTATTTAAATTCAATATTTCACCGGTGCCGGTCACGACCTCAAGACCTATGACCCAGTCTCTGGTTAAGCCGTAACGAACGACTTTGATACCGCCCGCATTGGTCGCAATGTTACCGCCCATATGCGAAGAACCTGTCGCTGAAAAATCGACGGGATAAAGTAAACCTTTTTGCTGCGCAAATTCGTGTAAAGTTTCTGTGATGACACCTGGTTCAATGTCGACGCTAGAATCTTGCTCACTAAATTCTAAAATACGATTCATTTTTTCAAAAGAAACCACGACTTCGCCTTGTGTTGCACACGCGGCACCGCTTAGCCCTGTTCGACCACCGGATGGTACCAGTGCGACTTTTTCTTTTCGTGCCCATTGCACAATAGCAACAACGTCTGCCGTTGATTCAGGAAATAAAACAGCGGCTGCACGTATGTCAAAATACGTGGTCCAATCTTTGCCATAATATTTCAGTGAATCTTGATCGGTTTTTAGTTGATGCGACTTCAAAGGCAGAGTTGATATGTCCATACTTTAAATCATCGCAAAGTTCTGATGCGAAAGAAAGAATAAATCGGGCACAAGCCCCAGCCTGCTGTGACTAGTCCATACAAACCGACTAGCCAAAACCACACGGGTCCACCGGCTATGGCATAAGATAGCATCATGACGGCGATAAAAAAGCGAAGGCTGCGGTCCCAATGAGCCAGATTGCACAACATATTTTAGTTCTTTAATAATTCTTGAAGTTCGCCAGCTTGATACATTTCCATCATAATGTCGCTGCCACCAACTAATTTTTTGTTGATATAAAGCTGCGGAATTGTGGGCCAGTTGCCATATTCTTTGATGCCGTTTCTAATTTCTTCGTCTTCTAAAACATTCACGTCTTTAAAAGCGACTCCTAGGTCTTGCAGAATAGCAGTAGCACGGGCAGAAAAACCACACTGCGGAAACTGCTGCGAACCTTTCATAAACAAAACAACTTTGTTTGCATTTAATAAAGTTTCAATTTTTAGTTTAGTTTCAGACATGGGGACTCCTTGGTAATTAAATTATTTAATAACTGTTTTTATAGAAAGAGCGTGCACTTCGCCTGTTTTAAGTTCTGCTGCAAACGTTTTCATAACATGCTGGTGCTGTTCGATTCGGGACAGGCCTTTAAAGCTAGCGCTCTTAACTAAAACTTCCCAATGGTTAGCGCCTCCGGTCAGATCGAAAACTTCAATATCTGTAATTGGATTTGAATCGGGATAGGCTGATTGCAAACGTTCTTTCATTTGTTCTATGTTCATGAAGAAATTTCTACCAAATATTTCAATTTCAAGCAACTCTGAGGGTTCAAATATATGTGGATATTAGCCTATTTCTTTTTGCATTTAGCCGTTTATTTTACTTTTCGGGTGTTGTTCTTAGTCTGGAACTGGCCCGGGTTACAATTTTTGACAAAATCGCAGTTATTA
>JAYTPC010000095.1:0-3627 GCA_043747425.1 Bdellovibrionales bacterium | reverse complement strand
CCGCTGATTTTCAAAGAACTTTTCTTATTTACTGTTATCTATATCGGTCTTTTTTTGCTGAGCTTGATCTTTTTACAGAAAATATTCAGGTTTTTCGTCAAAAGAACCTTTAATCAGCGATGCATTTCATTCATCGATGAGATTATTTTACTAATGAAGACCGGAAAATCCGCGCAATTCAGTTTGAAAGCCGTCTATCGCTATCTTTCAGAATGGGAAAAAGTTGTCTTTAAACCCAGTTTATTTTGTTTTGAACATGAAAAAGTATCTTTGAAATCAATTTCGAAGTGTCAGCAGTTTTATTTTTTAGAGTTAGAACATATTTTGCTTTCGTCAGCCAAAGTGATTGAGCAACTAATTTCTTATCGAGATGGTTTGAAGATTCAGCGCAATTTGAGACATAAGTCTGTTCAAGTGGCCCAACAAATACGTGCTCAAGCTGTTGTGGCTGTCTTTATTTATTTGGGTATTTTTCTACTGAGCTGGCATTACTTTCAGTTACGAAGTCAGCCGTTGTTGATTCTGCTGTCGTTATTATTGTTTTTAGTAGGCGAAATTCTTATTTTTTGGGTTGGTGGAAGGATTAAATGGAAAACGTAACGCCAACCTTGGTTTTATTGTGGGATGTGAAGCGATCTTTAGAAAAAGGTTATTCCGTATCAAACGGAATCAAATTTTTCATCGCCAGAGATTTGCAGCACGATTTCAGCCAATTCGTCATCAATTGGTTTCAACATCAGCAATCGCAGACTGAGCGACTAAATACATATCATCTGGGGGCTTCGCGCAGGCATCTGCTGTCGCTGCTGGAGCTGGGTTTAAACGGCCAGTCGATTCTTGAGTCTTTGAAATCGTATGAAGCCGAAGTCATTATCGGCTGTGAAGACGAAGTTCAAAACCACATTGCTAAGCTTCCGCTATTATTGATGATTCCTCTAATGGGTCTGATTTTTCCGGCACTGATGATGTTGCTGATTATACCCGCTTTAAAGATGCTGCAGTTGTAATAAAATCAGTTGTGAAATTGTGGCTGCGACGATATTTTTAGGAAACCATACGGAAGGGGTATCCAACGCATGAACTACGGCAATGAACATATCAATCAGCTTGTTATCGAACTTTCAAAAACAATTCCTAATGTTGATCTTATAAAATCTAAAACTGAGACACTGGGAATACCCTACAACGCTGATATTATTATTTTAATGTCTGATGTGCTTATGTATTTATCTAAAAACAAAAATAAACGACCCATGAAAGAAAAAACAGCATGAACCTAACTATTTCAAATTCTATTTTAGAGACCATCGGCAACACGCCCTTGGTTAAATTGCAATCTGTGACCGCTGGGTCCAAACATCAGTTCTTTGCGAAGATGGAATATTTCAATCCGGCAGGTTCTATTAAAGATAGAATTGCTTTGGCTTTCGTTGAAGCGGCAGAAAAGCGCGGAGAACTAAAACCGGGTGGTTATATCGTTGAAGCCACAGCTGGAAATACCGGAATGGGCTTAGCTCTTGTTGCAGCCGTAAAAGGTTATAAATGCATCTTTGTTTTACCAGCCAAAATGTCGGAAGAAAAACGCGCGATGCTTCGTGCGTACGGGGCACGGGTGGTAATCACTCCGATTGGAGTTGAGCCAGAAGATCCACGAAGTCATTACTCGGTTGCAAAAAAAATCGCGACGTCTTTGCAAGCAAAAACAGGAAATTGTCTTTATACCAATCAGTATCACAATCCAGATAATTTTGATGTGCACTATAATATCACTGGCCCCGAAGTTTGGAATCAAACACATGGTGAAATCGATGTTTTTGCAGCCGGAGTTGGAACGGGCGGCACGCTATCAGGTGTTGCAAAGTATTTAAAAGAGAAAAACCCAGACGTAAAAATCATTTGTGCAGACCCTATCGGTAGTATTCTAGCTGACTTATACAACCACGGAAAAGTTGTGGATGCGCCCGGAGTTTGGAAAGTCGAAGGCGTTGGCGAAGATATGTTACCTGATAATTGCCATTTAAAGCTTTATGACGGTTTTGTAAAAGTGAATGATCAGGATGCTTTTACGATGACAAGAAGATTGGTACTTGAAGAAGGTCTGTGTGTCGGCCCATCTAGCGGACTCATTTTAGTGGGTGCTATGAAGTATGCAGAAACATTAACAAAACCATCAAAAATTGTGGTCGTGATGCCAGATTCTGGAAAAGCCTATTTAAGCAAAGTTTTTAATGATAAATGGATGGTCGATAATGGCCTTCTAAATGCAAAAGAAATGGAATCAGCTTTTAATATTGAAATTTTGGCTGCCGAGGAAATGAAAAAATATGAGTAAAATAAAAGACGCTTTAAAATTTAACACGCGCGCCATTCACGCAGGGCAATCGCCGGATCCAACAACAGGCGCGATCATGACTCCGATTTATTTAACATCAACGTATGTGCAACAATCACCCGGAGTTCATCAAGGATGGGAATATTCAAGAACTCACAATCCAACGCGAAAAGCGTATGAAGATTGTTTAGCCAATTTAGAAAGTGCTAAATATGGATTTGCATTTGCTTCAGGGTGTGCAGCAACCACGACCATTTTGCATTTATTAAAACAAGGTGATCATGTCATTGCAATGGATGATATGTACGGTGGTACTTATAGATTGTTTGATAAGGTTTTAAAGAACGATGGATTTGAATTTTCTTTTGTTGATTTAACAGATACAGAAAACTTTGCCAAAGCCATTAAACCGAATACCAAAATGGTGTGGTTAGAAACTCCAACAAACCCAACATTAAAACTGACAGATATTCAGGCTATTGCAAAACTAGCGAAGCAGAAAAATATTTTAGTCGTGGTTGATAACACATTTATGTCGCCGTACTTTCAACGTCCGTTGGAATTAGGTGCTGATATCGTTGTGCATTCAGCAACAAAGTATATTGGTGGTCACAGTGATGTGGTCGGCGGAGTTGCTGCGACTTCAGATCAAAAAATTGCAGAAAGATTGGCTTTTTTAAGTAATTCTATGGGTGGAATTCAAGGTGCGTTTGATTCATTTTTAGCACTTCGAAGTATAAAAACTTTACCACTTCGCATGAAAGCCCACGCAGAAAATGCCATGAAGGTCGCCGAGTATTTAGAAGCCCATCCGCTTGTGGAAAAGACTGTGTATCCTGGGCTTAAATCGCATCCGCAATTTGAATTGGCAAAAAAACAGATGCACGGCTTTGGCGGTATGATCACGTTTTTTATAAAAGGTGGCTTACCAGCATCGAAAAAATTTCTAGAATCGGTGCAAGTTTTTGCATTGGCAGAATCTTTGGGTGGAGTTGAATCATTAATCGAGCATCCGGCCATTATGACGCATGCGTCTGTGCCCGCAGATCAACGTAAAAAGTTAGGTATTGATGACTCTTTAATCAGATTGTCAGTCGGAGTTGAAGATTGCGACGATTTGATCGCCGATTTGAAGCAAGCTTTTGAACAGGTTCAGCGCTAGCGTTTAGCCAGAGTTCTGGTTGACTTAAATACGTTGAATCGTTAATTTTCTTGTTCACGTTTATTCTTTTTAAGAAGTGGCCAGGTAGCTCAGTCGGTAGAGCAGAGGACTGAAAATCCTTGTGTCGGCGGTT
>JAYTPC010000094.1:0-3682 GCA_043747425.1 Bdellovibrionales bacterium | reverse complement strand
AAGACTTGCCTCTGACCGACCTAAAACCACATCGTGGACACGGTGTTTTGTAAGATCTGCTATTGTGGTCGCGTAACCTTTCTTTTTTGTGAAAAAGTGTTCATCAATGCCAATGACTCTGGGTAATGGGTTGTTCTTCATGCCGTCAATACGGTCTTTAATAAACACCTTATACCAACGTTCAACAGTTGCATGACTGATCTTGTGCGTATTTGCTAGATAGCTTTGTGCTGCACCACCAGAATGACGTTCAAATACATCTAGCTTAAAAGCTTCGCTGGATTGATGTTTACCTAAAATCCCTTGAAGCTTTAGGTTGAAGTATTTACCACAAGATTTACAAACGTATTTGTGTGACCGATACCTGACGATCACATTTTGATTACCGTGCCTTGAATGATTAATTTCGCGTAAGAAACTGTCTTTAACGTGAATGTGACCTGAATGACATCTTGGGCATGGGGGTTTCGTCTTTAACGTAGCGTTAATATAAATGTTTTCATGATGATCGATTGATTCTAAGCAAAGATCTGGTAGTCCTAAAACGGGGGGCATTATTGAATCCTTTTGTTAAAATGTCTTGTCGTAAAAACATGTTAACTTAATTCTTTAATTCCCCCTATTTTGTTGTAGAGCCCACGATTTACGGATGATACAACACTAAAACTGCTACCACTAGCTACCATCTGCCCCCAACTTTCTTTTTTATTGGTCTTAGAACATCACGTTTTTCATTGAGTGTTTCAAGCATCGACCGAGTGTCATCAATCTTTAAATGCAGATATTTTTCTGTAGTTTTTAAATTTGAATGACCTGCTAGTTGGCGAACTTTTTCAAGACTCACGTCACTTTGAACAAGCTCAGTTAAAATCGTATGTCTCATACCGTGTAAACCAAGCCCTTCATGCCCCATACGCTTAACCACACGATGAACAGCTGTTGATAAAAAAGTATCTCGAATTTTTTCACCGTCTTCGTTCAAGAAAACATTTTTATCTGCTTTTGCAAGAAATGGATTTGTGTTTCGTTTCTGTAAAAACCACTCTCTCATGGAATTTGTCATTGGAATCATTCGTTCTCTGGCGATGCCGCCTTTGATTGATTTAATTCTGACAGCGTTTTTATCGAAATCGACATCTCTCCATAAAAGCGACACAGCTTCACCTCGGCGTACTCCTGTTTCATAAATAAAAAAAGCTACATCCTGAAGCCATTCAGAAGCTGCCGCAAAAAACTGAATCACGTTATCTCGTGTCCATAATTTTCTAGGATTAGATTCTGTTTTTAAATTCGAAAGCTTTCTGGTTGGTTTTTCTTTTATGTAATCCCAATCTTCACACTTTCGAAAAAAATGGCGTATAACATTAAAGTGTCTATTAACTGAAGACGCCGAATAACTTCGACTTCTTTTAAGTTGATAGGCTTCTAATTCCATCAACGTCATTTCATTCACTAGCTTTCCATGAAACTGTTCAAGTAAAGCATTTAATGCCCTGTGATCCACATCCCAAGTCCTTGGGGCTTTTGTAGGTGTCACTTGATTTAGATATTGTTTGATTGCTTCTTCTAAAGTGATTTCTTTAATCTGTTGATATTCTGTCATTCGATCGATCGGTCTTAGCAGCAGATTTCTTTTAAAAGCTTCTGCTTCAGCGCGATTTTCAAACGATGGGGTTTTTCTAATTCCCGCGATTCGATAATCGACAACCCATTTGTTTCTTCTTTTTTTAATACAAGCCATAGACTACTTCCTTTCTATGACCCACATTTTCGCACATATTGAGTTTTCAAAGAACCAGTGCCCTGAGCTAAGGCTGATTCTACTTCACTGATTCGAAAACGCAAATATTTACCGATTCGCTTACAGGGAATTGTTCTTTTTCCAACCTGTTCGTAGATCCAAGACTTTTTAACACACAAATAATGAGCTATTTCATCAACTGTTAGTAATCGATCAAGGCTTACTGTGTCCATACTAAGCCCCATCCTGTTGTATCATTTTTGTTTTCTTTTTCATTACAGTGTCACCCGACCAATGCTTAAATAAAGCATCCCGAATGAATTCAGGCATATCGCCTGTGGTCTTTGCTTTTTTAATAATTGATTCAAGCAAGGCACTTTCTTTGAAAAACTCTTTACGAATCTGTTGAATTTCAGTTTTGCCAAATGACTTACTGATATAACTAATGATCCAACTAGCGATATCTTGGCGGTTAACTTTTCCTGCATCAAATCCTTCATTAACCTGCCCCATGAATTTATTAAGGTATTCTCCAGCTTCTTTTGTTATTGTGATTTTCACAATGCCTTCGTTTGTTTCTTTTGTTTTTTGTATTTCTGTCTTTGTCTTATCCATTTTTATTCCTTTTACAATTTAATTATTTCTGAATTTTAATCCTGCACCCGCGCGCGTTCTGTTTCGTTACCACTTTCCATCAACATCGTTGAGGGGGAGTGGTAACGAACCGCAGGAAGAACGTAAGCCACTGGTGCAGGCTGTTTTTTAACTGTGATTTCAAGTGTTAAATGCAAATAGACACCTCCTACGGATAAGACAATACATCGGACTGAACTTCCGATAGCTGCCGAAGGTTATTGATATAATTTTCAAATAAAATTACCTTACCGTTCATACTGATTGGGAAATTTGTTCTATTAGCTTGAAGATCTTTAATTTTACAAAATGCTATGGGCCTTACATTTTGTGGATACCGATAGCGTTGTACAGCTGATTGAATGGCATCCAAAACGGACTGATCATTATAAAATACAATGATCAAATTTAAATGGCTCGCTTTGGCATAAGCTTGAACCCAAGCATCATACCGAATTTGAGATTTTCGTGTCCTTTCAATTTCGATAGCCACTTGGAATGAAACACTAGATAAATTCACTTGAAATAATAAATCAGGCATTTTCTCAATACTTTGACCAAAGATTTCGATAGCTTTGAATTGCCCGTCCCTTCGTAAAACTTGTTCCGATAAAAAATGATCTAAAATTAATTCTTTTTGTCTCAAAGCCAAAGCTAAATGAATCACATGATCATCATGTTCAAAATGTAATGGATGGGCAGAGCTTACTGGCAGAATGCCTGAACTTAGCAATAGTTTTTTACCCAAATTTGATAATTTATAAACATCTTCACCAATAAAGGATCTGCTATATGGACTTAAAAATCCTGAATCTAATAAAATCTTCCAGTTCCTAAATTTAGTACTTCGAGAATTTGCAGATAAATAACTAAAAAAGAATTCTTTTCTTAAATAACCAAACTTAGCCAAAACCATTAATGCACTTTGAATATAATAAGGCTGTTTTATTAAATTCACCTTACCCCCTACCCGCCGCACTACTTGCCAAAGATTCCATAGCAGAGTTATTAGCCAGAACAGACGCTAGTAGTGCTTCTGGTTCATATTTAGGTTTGTTAGGAATTTCAACTTTAGGTAAATTTGGTCTTATAGAAAATTTTAACTTAACAGTCTTTGTTCCTTTTTTATGGGGCAAGATCATGACCGCTTCGCCTAGACCTAGCTCAGATTTAAAAATATTGGGGTGATAGACAAATTCTTCAACATCACGAATAGATCCATCACCTGTGACATTGTTACTTATAAAACCTTCTTTCTGACGAAAAGTGACTTTATGACTTTGCTTGGTTCCAACAATTTTTGAAAAA
>JAYTPC010000093.1:0-3269 GCA_043747425.1 Bdellovibrionales bacterium | reverse complement strand
AATTCAAAATCCTGATTGCGAAATCGAAGAGCTGATCGAACGCATCCCGGGGCCTGACTTTCCGACAGCTGGGCAGATTGCCGGACGGTCTGGAATTTTGCAGGCTTACAAAAAAGGTCGCGGCATTATAACAGTGAAGGCCAAAACGGACATTGAAACTAAAAAAGACCATGAAGAAATCATTGTTAATGAGCTTCCTTACCAAGTTAATAAAGCGAAATTAATCGAAACTATTGCTGACCTGGTTCGTGAAAAAACTGTTGAAGGTATTTCCGACATCCGTGACGAGTCTTCTCGTGAAGGTATGCGTGTCGTTATTGTTTTAAAGCGCGGAGAAAATGCGTCTGTTGTTTTGAACAGACTTTTGAAATACACCCAGCTGCAGGTTAGTTTCGGAATTAACATGTTGGCGCTGGATTCAAAAAATCAACCGATTACATTTGATTTAAAGAAAATGCTGGAAGCTTTCGTTGATCATCGTCGTGATGTGGTTACGAAGCGCTCTATTTTCGAACTTAAAAAAGCACAGGAGCGCGCCCACATTTTAGAGGGTCTTAAAAAAGCGCTGGATCAAATCGATGAAGTTATCGCAACGATTCGCGCCTCGAAAGAACCGCAAATCGCAAGAGAGGCCTTGGTAGCTAAGTTCGCATTCACCGAGCGTCAAGCGGTTGCCATTTTAGAAATGCGTTTACAAAGATTAACTGGTCTTGAGCGTGAAAAAATTCTGAATGAACTTGCAGAGCTAGTTAAACAAATCGAATGGCTTAGATTTATTTTAGCGGACGTGAAAGAAATTTATAAAATAATCGTTAGCGAACTCGAAGATATTCGTAAAAAATATGCAGACAAGCGCCGCACAGAAATTACTGGCGATTTAACAGATATCGAAGATGAAGATTTAATTCAAGACGAACCAATGGTTGTGACGGTTACAAATACTGGCTACATCAAGCGGATTTCGACCGAAGAGTACCGCGTGCAAAAGCGCGGCGGCAAAGGCCTTAAGGGCATGGAAACTCGCGAAGAAGATTACGTGACTGATTTGTTTACGGCTTCAACGAAAACTCAGTTGTTGGTCTTCACAGACAAAGGAAAAGTATACTGGTGCAAAGTTCATCGTCTTCCGTTGGGAAGCCGCATATCTAAAGGAAAATCTTTGGCGAATGTTGTAAACCTTGCGGCTGGCGAAAAGGTAAAAGCTATTTTACCGATCGATGTTTTCAGTGAAAATCAATACGTGGTTTTGATCACGCAAAAAGGTATTATTAAAAAAACTTCTTTGGACGCATTTTCTAATCCAAGACAAGCTGGAATTATTGCGCTGACAACGGATCTTGAAGATCAGGTTGTTGCCGCAAAAATATCAGATGGTCAAAGTGATATTTTTATTGCTACCAAAGAGGGTATGTCGATTCGCTTTAATGAAGAAGACGTACGCGGCATGGGAAGATCTGCTCGCGGCGTAAAAGGTGTTACATTATCGAAAGACGATAGCGTTGTAGACATGATCGTTTTAGAAAAAAACACCAAAGATACTATTTTGATGGTGACCTCTAAAGGCTATGGTAAGCGCTCTGAAGTTGAAGAATACCGAACACAGGGCCGTGGTGGAGTTGGAATTATCACTCAGAAAACGACGGATAAAGTTGGTATTGTTATTGGAACTAAAAAGGTTTCAGCAACTCAAGAGCTTATTTTATCTACGGATCAAGGCCAAGTCATCCGCATGAAAATTTCAGACATTTCTGTTTTGGGAAGAAACACTCAAGGCGTAAGGCTGATTAATTTGGATGAAAAGCAGGAGTTCGTATCTGGACTGGCTGTTATCGAGGACGTAGAAAAAGCTGGCGAAGAGATTCATTAAAACTTTATTTTTTTCACAAAAGATGGCGGCGTTGATTCTGGGCGCCATCACCTTTTGTTTAATTTCATGCGCTCCAAGGGCCGAGAAATTGTATATTGAAGCCTATCAAGAAATTGAAAACGGGCACTTTAGAATTGCCATTAACTTATTAGAACAGTCTGCTAAAATAGAAAAAAACGATCGAAAAAAAACAAAGGCTTTGCTTGAGGCCGCCAGAATTTCACGATTTGAGATGCAAGATTTTGAGCGCGCACTTCGACTTTACCGGGAAATAATTTTAAAATCGCAGGACTCAGCTCAGCGAATTGGCGCACAAGAAGCCATCGCTGAAATAAATTTAGAGAATTTGCAGAATTATGGCCAGGCACTTAGCGAATTGTTAATTTTAGAACAGCTGAATCTAAATCCAGAGCAAAAAGAAAAAATAAAACTTCGTATTGCTCAGGCCCAGTTTTTAACTGGCAGCTCGGACACAGCCTTAGAATACATAGAAGGCGCGCTGAAGACTGCAAAAAAGGACCGCCGCTATTTTTTAAAACTAAAGGCTGAAATCTTGATGGCTCAAAAAAAACAACACGAAGCCATTTCAATTTACGAAGATTTACGAAAGGCGGATGAAAAATATTTCGCAGCCGAGAACCTTTACATAGCGACCTCGATTGCTTATGAAGAAAAAGAAGACTATGTGACGGCTCTCAGCTTCTTGGAAAAAAACAAAAACCGCATTTCAGATCTGCCCTACTTAGAGCTTCGTGAAAAAAGATTGAAAGAAAAAATTCTTAATAAGCCTCTGTCAAAGGGTCGTAGAAAATAATGAAAAAAAATAAGTACATTGTTTTCGCTGCAATTGGATTCGAACTCATAAGTCTGATACTGCTTTCGCTGTGGCTCGGAGGATGGCTAGAGCAAAAAGGCTTTCCTGGCGGGCAAGCGATCTGTGTGGTTTTAGCGTTTTTTATTTGGTTCATAAGTCTTATTATAAAACTGCGGGCGTTGAAAAGTGATTAAACAATCAGCAATTTTTATAATTTTCTTTTCTTTTCTTATTTCTGTTTTGTTGTTTTTTACCATGGGTTACCCGGCTGCCGTCAGCTGCTTGGCCGGCGGCTTTCTAATGTTGATCAACTTGCTGGGATTAAGTTTTGTCTGGGGACAAATATTTTCAAAAAAATCGACAGGCTTGGCGGTACTTACAATTCTGCTGAAGTATTTAGGACTTGGTCTTCTTTTGTGGGCATTTTCAGGCTCGAAGTGGATTGAGCCCATCGGATTCATTTTGGGGTTGTCGACTCTTATTTTATCCATACTTAGCATGACAGCTGTTAAAAGTTTTGTTAGAAAAAGCGCCTAGGCAATAAAGTAGACAAAAATACATCGAGGATCTTATGCATTTTAATTGGAC
>JAYTPC010000092.1:0-21723 GCA_043747425.1 Bdellovibrionales bacterium | reverse complement strand
TAACATGTCAGAAATTTTTTGAGTGGCATAAGCGTAGTCTAAAGTTGAATTAGAGCTATCACGCTTGTCGAAAGGACCCTGGTCTTTTCCAGCAAGACGCGCACGCACGCGGAAGCTGGTAGAGTCATTTAAATTATTTTTGTAATCTAACCGCGCTGTTTGAAAATTAAAGCGATAATTATCAGGTCCTGTTTGCGCAGCTTCTGCTGCATCATTGAAAGTTTGGCTGGTCATGTCTGTGCGCATGTCCAAAGTTAAACTTCCGATAGCAGAAGCTTGAACAGTTGCAAGTGTAACTAATAACATAAAAAAACGTTTCATTCGTGTGTTCCTTTTTTGGTTGTTAAGATCTCTGAAGCCACAGTTTTAGAAAATGCGCGTGGGAAGTCAAAGAAGATTTTTTCTTCAAATTTGCTTTAGCGTTAATTTATTTTCTTTGTGTTAAGATTGAATGCTGATGCCTTCGGTTTTTAATAAATCAGATTTCATTTTCATACCACCTGCGTAGCCAACAAGCTTTCCGCTGGATCCGATGACCCGGTGACACGGAATAATAATGGCGATCGGATTTTTTCGGTTTGCGGCTCCGACGGCACGCACGGCTTTAGCTGCATTTATGCGCACAGCTTGTTCTTTGTAAGTGATCGTTTTTCCAAACGGAACACGTTTTAATTCTGTCCAGACTTTTTTTTGAAAATCAGTGCCTAATAATAAAATTGGAACATCAAATTTCTTTCGTTCGCCAGAAAAATATTCATCCAGTTGCAGAACTACATTTTTTAAAACAGGATTTATCTTTGCTATGATTTCTGCTGATTTAAAATGTTTTAAAAAATCGGTTGAATCGCCGGCAAATAATAAACCCAGCAAGTGAGTTTCGCTAGCGTACAAAAATAAATCACCGACGGGACTTTTCCATTTTTTAAAATAAATATTTTCTGGTGTCATAAAGAGTTTTCCTTCAGAGTCCTTTTGCAGGCGATAGATTTATTGATCGAGTACATCATAAGCCAAGTAAAGGTAGTCGTTCCTACCAAAACATAACCTAAAGTATCAAAGTGTTCTAGGTAGCCACCTGGGCGCTCAGTGACGACATAGCCTGCAATGACCGCAGCAAAACCACCAGCCATTTGTTGCAAGGAAGAACTGATCGCCATGAATGCTCCCCGGCTGTCGGGTGTTGGGATGGCAGACATCAATGCCTGAGACGGAATCATTCTAGAAAAAATACCCACAAATAACACAGCGTTCACAGTTGCTACCAACCAAATAGGCGAAACTTCTAGATTCGTATAAATAACGACCAGAATAATTGTTACAATAGAGCCAAAGGTAAAAACTATGAACTTGCCAAATTTATCACTGGCTTTGCCAATCAGGGGACCTGTAACAATGGCACAAAGCCCTGTGATTAAATAAATCAGCGGTAATTTATCAACGGCTATTCCCAAATTATGCACGGTAAACGCCGAACCAAATGGCATTAACATAAACCCACCCGTCGACAAAAGTGCGGTTGTCGCAAAAGCAAAAAGATAATGGGGGTTAGATACGGTTTTCGAAAGATGATGAAACGCGTTATTTTTGTCTTGCAGTTTTAAATGAGCATCAATCGATTTTAAGTAAAAAATCATGATGAAACCAACGAAAACACTAACAGAAACAATCATTAAAAACGGAGCATGCCAGCCCCACAGGTTTGAAAAAAAGAGGCCCGCTGGAATTCCTAAAATCTGACTGGCAGCAAAGGCGGTTTGAATAAACCCCATCACTCGACCGCGCATTTCAAACTCAAACAAATCGGTCGTGATTGCAAATACCACAGAGCCTATGACCCCACCGAATAAACCCGTCACCATTCTGGCAGCCAGAAGTAAATGATAACTTGGCGCTAGCGCACAAAATAATGTTCCGATCACAAAGCCCGCATAGAAAAATAACAAAATCTTTTTTCGGTCAAACTTATCGGCAAAGCCTGCGGATAAAATTCCGGATATTCCAGCGCTGAACGCGTACGCTGAAACAACAATTCCAAATTGTGCGGGTGATATTTTAAGTGCCGGCATCAGAATAGCCCCCAACGGGGATATAATCATAAAGTCTAAAATGATCGTGAACTGCAAAAAAGCAAGAATCGCTATCACAAACTTTTGATACTTTGTGAATTTTCCCAATTCGCTATTCAAGGTTCACATCAGGCATGAAAATTTAGCTGCTTTCTGACGTCTCCAGGAATCTGCGGCAAACGACTTCTTGGAATAAGGTAAGTGGACAAGTTGAATAAATCTATAAACACGCGGTTATTGTCGGCCGCACGCTTTAAATACTGATGACCTGATGAACCACCCGTTCCGATTTTACTACCAATCATTCTTTGCGCCAAAAGGGCATGTCTGTAGCGCCATGTTGTGAAATTTTCATCGATATCCATCATTTTTGTTAGCATCTGATGCGGCAGCGTCAGCATTGGTTCATCGCGGTACATCGAAATGAATAAGGCATTTAGAATTGCTTTTTGCGAAAGCTTTCGTTTTCCATCTTCAACAACTTTTTGATGCAGTTCAATATTAAATAAACTATCGAAATTTTCACGCGTGCTTTTTAAATTTTCTAACTGGCCTTGAACATCTTTTTCTGACAATTTGGCATTGTTTGTTCTTATGGTTGCTTCGTCTTCGCCGGTCATGTTCGCAATTGTTTTTTTGTATTCATCCCAAAAGTTAAAGGACTTCATATTTGTAAACGGCATGCGTTCCAGCCACGCCTGAACCAAACCCAAAAGCGCCGGAGCATTTTCTAAAGATATTAACCGGTCACGGTCTTTTTCAGTCAGTCGTCCTAAGAAAAATTCACGGTCAATGCTTTGTCGGTCGCCCGTTTTGAGCCCTAATTTAATTTCAATTTCACGAAACTGAGTGCTTTGAAAACCAGAGGCTGGATTTAGAAGACTACGAAATTCTAAAAAATCCATGGGTGTCATGGTTTCTAAGATTTCAAGGTAAGACAAAAGCATCGTTTGAATTTTTGTGATGCGGTCTAGGCGCTGAATAATAAAACCAAACTGACTGTCATCGACAGACGGTTTATTAAAAATCAATAGCACGGAATCTAAATCATGCAGAATTTGTTTAAACCAAAGCTCATAAGCTTGGTGGACCACGATAAAAAGCATCTCTTCGTGGGCTTCTGGGTTTTCAGTTGTGGCATGCTTTCGGCTCAAGGGGTTTTGCGACGATAAAAACTGATCAAGCATTAAATAATCGCTGTAATAGATGGGACCGTGGCTTTTGTGCATATTTACTTTTCTTTCTGAGTTAGTTTTAAAAAATAACTTTCAATGAGGTCATTAAAATTTTCTGAATCGCTGACAACACGATCAGCGTGATTTTTTGAAGGTTCGACGAATTGATCATGCATGGGCTTTACTTGTTTAAAAAATTGCGCATGCACGCCTTCTTTTTCACGGCCACGCTCTTTTAAATCGCGCTCTAACCTTCGCTTAAATCGTAATTCTTCCGGGGCATCAAAAAAAATCAATTCATCAAATAAGGCACGAACTTCTGGAATATGCGCGATCAAAATACCATCGACGATAATGACTTTTTTGGGTGAAACCAAAACCGTTTTCGTAAGCCTTGAATGCGTCACAAAATCGTACGTTGGAATCTGTGTAGCATGACCTTCCTTCAGTTTTTTGATGTGAAGAGCTAGCAGTGAAAACTCAATCGCTGATGGGTGATCGAAGTTAACGACCCCCCCATCTTTATCAAATTTTCTCGAGTGATCGAAATAAAAATTATCTTGGTAAATAATTTCACAGGCTGCGTTTCCTAAACGCTGATGCAAGGCCCTTGCAAAATAGGTTTTTCCTGAACCGCTACCACCGGCAACACCAAGAAAAAAAGGATTACTTGGTTTGGAAAAGCCGGTCACCCGCGTCTCCTAGACCTGGAACTAGATATCCCAGTTCATTGATTTCTTGTTCGACATTCAGCGTGTATATTTCCACATCCGGATGAAAATGGTGAATTTTTTTAAGACCAAAATCACTGATCAAAATACATAAAATTTTAATCTTATGCACTTCGTAGCTTTTTAATCTGTCAATAGCTGCAATCATCGTATCTGCTGTAGAGATTAATGGATCACACAAAATCGCCATGCGTCCCTTGATGTCTTCGGGCATTTTAAAATAATACTCTACGGTGTTATGAATAAATTTATCGCGGTAAATTCCGATAAACCCTGCTGACGCAAATGGAATCACTGTCAAAATAGAATCTAACATGCCATTCCCTGCGCGCATGACCGATACCACCACAGGTGGGTTGATAATTCTTTGAATGATCGCAGGCGCAATGGGTGTTTCAATTTTGACTTCTGCGATATCTTTCCAGTCGCGCATGGCTTCGTACGCTAACAGCGTGCTGATCTCAGCCGTCAGCCTTCTAAATTCGACCGAGTTGGTATTTTTATCCCGAAGATACCCAAGTTTGTGTTTAAAAAGGGGATGATCAATGACTTTAACTAAACCTGTTTGCTGTGGATTCATTTTAAAAAACCGTCCCATCACTTTTAATTTGTATTGGCGGATCGCCGTTTTCTCTTTTTTCTTTTGCTAGAAATCTTCCGGCCCACCAGGTGCCGCCTTCAAGAACTTTTGCCAGCGGAAAATCCGCGGGGCTTTTACCTAAAGCTTTTTGAATTCTTTCACCTAAAACATCTAAAAAATAAATTGTTAGAGCCCGCCATTCAATGATGAAATCTGAATCTGGTGCGTGCGAAATCTTTAATTGTTTTGGATCTTTTACAGAAATCAGTCCTGAATCGATCATCAAACCACCGTTTCGGTATTCAGCAAGACCCGTTAATTTTTCAGATCCGGTGACAGCGAAGCCAGCTTCTTGAATGGGTTCTATCAGTGAATACGTCATCCACTGCGATAATTTATGAAATGCCACAAGGCTGTCTGTGGCTGCATGTTTCCACACATCACCTAGATTCGTCTTTCCAGAACTAAGGCGTCCTGGCCAGATTGGTCCAAGACCGTCTAGCACCGCTTTTAAAATGGCGGTCGCAGGAATTTCCGATGGATATTTTGAAATTAAATAATCTAAAATATTTCCAGGACGTGAATCTTTAAAAATTGTTTTATTTTCTAACGCGGTCGACAAGTTGTTTAACAACTGCAATCGTCCGGAGACGCCCAGTAAGGGATTCTTTGGACCCACTTGGAAAAAATGATTGATGTCTGTTTCAGTTAAATTTTTTAAACCTGTACTGTCTGCTTTTAAAGATTTTCTATCTGCGCTCATAAGCCCCGACATAAATAAATAAAAGCTAGCGACACCTAAACCTTCGGATCTTGAAAACATTTTTTTAGACGATTCTTCAAAGTAAGACCACGCAGCACCTGCACCTGCGTCTAACAGAACCGACGTGATGACCAGATCTAATTTTACGCGGGCTTTTTCTAATTTATCATCAGTTCTATTTTCTAATTGCAACGATCGATCGATGCCGCCCACGCGAAAGTGGCCCCATCTGCTGTGAAATGGAATGTTTAAGTCAGGATAATTCTTTTCAATCACTTTTAAAACATAGTTGGTAACTTCGTCTAATTTATCGAAATGAATTTGAAAAGCTGATTTACCACTGACAACAAAGTCATAAATTTTACTGGTGCTAGCGCGTATGGCCACTGGGCTTAACAAGTATTCGATTTCTGAAGGGGGTAATTTTAAATCACTCATCGATTTTTCTGCCTGTTACTTTTTTTAAAGCTTCTTCTGTTTTGATTTCTCCGGTATTTAAATAACCAGCTGCTTTTTTGGCTTCCATTTCAACCTGGGCATCTTTTGGAATCAATTCACCGGGAATGGATATTCGGTTTACCACATCAATTCCAGAGCCTACGATGGCGTCGTACTTCATATTGCTCATGCTGTGCAGATTATGAATTTTTTGAATACCAAAAAAATGCAAGCAATCTGGCATCAGTTCTTGAAAGCGCGCATCTTCAACACCAGCCACACATTCAGTGCGGTGAAAATAAGTAGCCGCGGTGTCGCCGCCCTCTTGACGTTTACGTGCATTGTAAACTAAAAATTTTGTGACTTCACCAAGTGCACGTCCTTCTTTTCTGTAATAAACAATAATGCCAACTCCGCCCCGCTGAGCCGTCCTGGCAGCATCCTCGATGCCGTACATTAAATAAGGTCTGCACGTGCAAATGTCTGAACCGAAAACATCAGAGCCATTACATTCATCATGCACCCTGCACGTTAATTCTATTTCAGGATTTGCTAAATCTTCGGGGTTTCCAAAAATGTAAGCTGTGGTGCTGCCAATCGGCGGTAAACAGACTTTTAAATCTCGGCGGGTGATCAGTTCTGGAAACATTCCCGTTTCTTGAAATAAAATACGGCGCAGTTCGCCCTCTTCAATTTTTAATCTTTTTGCTATACCTGGCAGATGCCAAACAGGATCAATGGCCACTTTAGTGACCTTGATGTCATTATTTTCTTTGATGATTTTTCCGTCAGGTTTTAACCTTCCTTTTGCTATGGCGTCTTGAATTTCTGGAAGTTGTAAATGCGCCTGGGTCACAGCAATTGTGGGTCTGATGTCATAACCTTTTTCATACAAATCACCGAAATGTTTTTTTGGATCTAGTCCCCACGGATCAAGCGCCACTAATTTATCAGCGTCGTACCACGAAGGATACGGGCCAAATTTCGCAGGGCTTTCCGTGTTGTGCAAATCGGGCTTGTGCTGCTGAGAAAATTTACCGCTGGCAATAGATAAAGCGCGGTAAACGGTGTAACTGCCACTGTGAGTGCCGATGGCATTTCTGGTTTTTGAATTTGTACTGGAAGCTACGACCGGGCCGCGCGCCAAAGCAGAGTTAGCCCCCCAGTCGATCGGTAAAGTTTCTTTAAATTTTAAATTGGCGTGTGAAGCTAAAATAACATGATTCGAGCGTTGGTCTTTTTTTAACATTGTATTCCTTTTATTAACTAAACTTACGACATCCAATTAGAATCGACTTGTGGTTCCCATTTTGTGGTGATTTTTTTTATGTTCGACCAAAAATCTAAACTGTGCTGACCGGTGATATCGCCGTGACCAAATTTAGAAGCATTAATACCACCAAAAGAAAACGGTTCACGTGGTACAGGTACGCCGATATTTATTCCGACCATTCCTGTTGATGCTTCACGAGAAACTCGGTCAGCCATAGAACCACTTGCAGTAAAAACACTGCAGGCATTTCCGTAGTCAACGCTGTTTTCAATTTCAAGAGCCTCTGAAAGATCTTTACACCGAATGATACTCAGTACCGGACCAAACAATTCTTGGGTCGCAGCTTCAGAACCCGTTAACACATGATCGATGATTGTAGGCCCAAGCCAGTTGCCATCTTCAAGCCCCGCTGGCGCTTTTGCTAACCGGCCGTCCAGTAAAATTTTTGCTCCCGCTTTTTCAGCGCGAGTGATCGCTTCTTTTAAAAAATCAACCTGAGCGCGCGTGATCATGGCACCCATGGTTTGGCCTAACACCAAAGATTTTGCACGTGCGATAATTTTATTTATATGTAAATCCACGTCGCCCACAGCCAGCAAAACAGAAGCTGCCATACAACGTTGACCTGAACAGCCAGTGAAAGAATCAGAAATACCCATGCCCGTTAATTCCGGGTTTGCATCAGGTAATAAAATAATATGATTTTTGGCGCCGCCAAGTGCCAGCACACGTTTACCTAAGTTTGTGCCGCGTTGGTAAACTAATTTTGCAATCTTGGTAGAGCCCACAAAACCGATGGCTTTAACCAAAGGGTTATCTATGATGGCGTTCACAGTAACTTCTGCACCATGAAGAACTGTGAAAACTCCGTCGGGTAAACCAGCTTCTTTTAAAGCATTCGCAATCAGCGTTGCTGTCAACGGCGTTTTATCGGATGGTTTCCAAACATAAGCATTACCTAAAGCCAAACAAATCGGAATGGTCCACATCGGAACCATTGCCGGAAAGTTAAATGGCGTGATGTTCGCGACAACGCCCAAAGGTTCTCTGCGAAATTCACCAGAAACCCCGCGCGAGACCTCAACTTTTCCGCCAAGATCTAAATTTTGAATGGACAGTGCAAATTCTAAAACTTCGATGCCCTTCATAAGTCCGGCTTTGGCCTCATCTAAAGTTTTTCCGCATTCAGAACTTTTAAGTTCTGCAATTTTATCAAGGTCCCGTAAAAGAATGTTTCTGAATTGAAATAAAACTTTGCTGCGTTCTTTGATGGTGCTTTTTCCCCAATTTTTTTGGGCACTGGCAGCGCCCGTGATTGCTGTATTTATTTGCGCCAAGTTTGGTTTTGAATACTGACCCAGCTTTTTTCCGTTGATAGGACTGATGACATCGATGTTTTCGTTGTCATTTGAAATCCATTTCCCGGCAATAAAATTAGCACCCTCTATCATGGAAAATCCTTACTGAAATTTTGTAGAATGATATCAGCAGTAACGATAACGAGAACGCTGCGGAATGGCTACAAAACGAAGCCCATGACACGCCATGCTGGTTCAGGTACGTTCTAGGAATGAAATTCAAAAATGACCATTATTATTTATATTCTGAAATGACTGAACTTTTACAAAGTTACACAATGAAATATCCAGACCTAGCAGCTGTTGAAAGTTTAGGTAAAACGTCTGAAAATAGAGATATCTGGATTTTAACCATCACAGCTCGCAAAACTGGAAAACACTCTGAAAAACCTGCGGTATGGATCGATGCGAACACGCATGCTGGTGAAGTGACTGGTTGCCAAGCTGCACTGTATTTTGCAAATCGCTTGTTGACCAAATACGGAGATGACCAAGAACTGACATCCATGGTGGATCAGCTGACGTTTTACATTGTTCCACGCAGTTCAGCCGACGGAGCTGAACTGTATCTAACCACACCGCTCTCGTTAAGATCTTCGACTGTAAAATGGCCACACACAGAATTGATCGAAGCCCATTACCAAAAAGATATCGACAATGACGGCCGCATTTTGATGATGCGAAAAGCAGACCCATCAGGCGCTTTTAAAATATCGAAAAAAAATACAGACATTATGATTCCAAGAACGCATGAAGATTGGGATTTAAAAAATGAAACCTATTATCATTTGTACACCGAGGGTGAATTTAATCAGTATGATGGTTTTACAAAAAATTTTTCCCACGCAAATAAATTTGATTTAAATCGCCAGTTTGCTTCAGGCTTTCGTCCCGAGGGTGAACAATCGGGAGCGGGCCCTTACCCACAATTTTTGCCTGAAGCACAGGCTATAGCAAAAGCCGTCACCGACAGACCTAACATATCAGTGGCGCACACCTATCACACCTACGGCGGAATGATTTTACGGTCGCCAGCGCTTCATGATGATGAAAAAATGGATACTTTGGATTTATTTATTACCAAAACTTTGTGTGATCAAGCTGCAGAAAAAATGGGTTACAAGGTTTACAATGTCTTTAAAGATTTTCGTTATGATCCAAAAGATGTGACAACGGGAACCTTCAACGATTGGTTGTACAGTCACCGCGGTGTATTTTCGGCAACGATTGAGCTTTGGGATGTTGCTAAAGAAGCAGGTATGCCTTTTAAACATCCGCTGGATTGCTATTTCTGTCCCAGCGAAGAGTATTTGTTAGCTGTTTACAAATGGTGTGACATCAACCTTCCAAAAAACTCGTTTCATGTAACATGGAAAATGTTTGAACACCCGCAGTTAGGATCAATTGAAATTGGTGGCTGGGATTGGAAATTTATTTTTCAAAATCCTCCGCCAAAGTTTTTAGAAAAAGAAATGGAAAAAGTATTTCACGGTACCTTAAGTATAGCAAAAGCCTGTCCATTGGTAAAAATTGAATCTGTGGAAAAAACAAAACTGAATGATACTCAGTGGAAGCTTTGCGTGATCTTAAAAAATCAGGGTTATTTACCAACGAACGGTTCTGCACAAGCTGTTGTTAGCGGATCTGCAAAAAAACCGCGCGTGTTTTTAACTTTAGATCCAAAAATGAAGTTTATCATGGGAAAACCTGATTTTGAGATCGAGCACTTGGCTGGCAGATCAGCACGCGGAAATTTTAGATCACCGGTGTGGTATTCCGAAATGCCGAATCATCATGAAACAAAATTAGAATGGATTATTGAAGGCCGTGGAAATGTAAATTTAAAAATTAATTTAGAACGCGCTGGTATTTTGACTAGATCCATTGAGCTTTAAATCTAATAATGACTAAGCGCCCAGTTTTTCAGATCGGCAACTTTGAAAAAATGCTGATCTGAAATCTTTCCTAATTCTAAAATATCGTTCGTTTTCCAACTGACACTAACCGCTTTAACGGAAGCAGCCCTTGCCCCTAAAATATCAAACGGATGATCACCCACCATGACGGTGTCATCATGATGGTTTGCCGAATCTTTTAAAATTTTCAATAACCCATCGGGTTTCGGTTTTGTGTTCGGCACACAGGTGCGACTAACACATCGGTCGATGTATTTACTAAGGCCTAAGTGCTGTAAAATTTTTTGAGCGGAATTTAAATCTCGGCCGGTCCAGACGCTGATTTTAACATTTTTACTAAAAAGATTTTCTATAAGCTCTGAAATGCCAGGAAATTCGGTGATGTGCTCTGCATGATCTAAATTCAGTTGTAACAACATATTGATCGCTGTTTTTGTTTGATCCGGATTTAAATAAAGTGCAAAAAATTCAAAAGGGTTAAAATACAAATGGGCTTTGTGCAGATCATCAGTCGTGCAGGTAAGTCCAAATTCTGAAAATATCATTTCGATCGCTTTTTCGTAAGCAGCGGAAGAATCTACTAGCGTGCCGTCAAGGTCAAATACCCAATGTTTCATGGGCTGTTATTTACCCCGGATCAGGGAATTTTGCCACAGTTAATGCGAACATTTTTACCAGACTCATTCGCTGTTTCGTATATAGATGGCTGATACTTTGCTTTTAATAAAGTGTAACTAAAATAAATCATTTTTTTAAATTTCACAGCAAGGATTCTCATGTCACTTGAAAAAGATTTCGGGTCCGTTCAAAACAGTGTTTACGGCTTACACGAGGGCGAAAGCCTTTCCGAGTGGCATGACACAACTTCAATGCCAACTTGTCCTGCTTTAGCTGAAACCATTGAAACTGATGTGTGCGTGGTAGGTGCAGGTATTGCCGGATTATCCACGGCTTACATGTTGTTGAAGCAAGGTAAAAAAGTCTGTGTTCTGGAGGATTTTGAAATTGGCAGCGGTCAAACTAGTAGAACCACTGCGCACTTCACGACGGCATTGGATGACCGCTATTTTGAACTGGAAAGAATGCATGGCACGCGCGGAATTAGACTGGCCGCTGAAAGCCACACGGCCGCCATAAAAAAAGTAGAGACTATCGTCCACGAAGAAAAAATAGATTGTGATTTGATGCGTGTCGATGGGTATTTGTTCAATTCAGAAGATTCAACAGAAGAAATTTTATTTAAAGAACTTGAAGCCTCTCACCGTGCAGGGTTATTTAGTGTTAATTTAATGACACGTGCCCCGCTGGACGCTTTTGATACGGGTCCTGCACTGCATTTTCCACGTCAGTTAAAACTTCATCCGATGAAATATTTAAAAGGCCTAGCGGAATGCATACTCAAACTTGGTGGGCAAATATTTACGAAAACTCATGTCATGGAGCTGCAAGGTGGCCATAAAGGTGGAAATGATAGTTTTGTAAAAACAAAATCTGGCCATGTTGTGCATGCAAAATCGATCGTGGTAGCTACGAATACTCCGATCAATGACATTTTAGCGATTCACACAAAACAATCAGCGTACCGCACCTACGTTATTTCTGCACAAATTCCAAAAGGCAGTGTGCCGGAAGCTCTTTTTTGGGACACCGGTGATCCATATCATTACGTGCGGGTTGAAACGGGATCAGATCACGATTATTTAATTGTTGGCGGAGAAGATCACAAAACCGGTCAAAATGAAAATCCAAGTGACTGCTACTACCGTTTAGAAAAATGGATGCGGGACCGTTTTCACATGGCACAAGAAATTAATTATCGCTGGTCAGGCCAAGTGATGGAGCCCGTAGATGGACTAGCTTACTTAGGTCATAATCCTGTTGATAAAAATAATGTTTATATTATTACCGGAGACTCTGGTAACGGGATGACCCATTGTACGATCGGCGCCATGCTGATCACCGATCAAATTATGGGTAGAACAAATGACTGGGAACTTTTATACAATCCTTCCAGAATCAGTTTTAAAGCTGCACAAACATACTTAAGAGAAAATTTAAATGTAGCCGCTCAGTACAAAGATTGGTTTAAAGGAAATCGATTTGAAGATGTTGAAGACTTAGCTTGGGGTGAAGGCACTGTTTTTCGAAGTGGAATTAGGCAGATTGCTGCCTATAAAAATCACGAAGGCCGCTTGGAATTTCTTTCGGCAGCATGTCCGCATTTAAGCGGCGTTGTGCATTGGAACACGGCAGAAAAATCTTGGGACTGCCCATGCCACGGATCACGCTTTAATTGTCATGGTAAAGTGATCGAAGGACCAGCCGTCAAAGATCTTCAAACTTTAGACTTTGAAGATGATCAGCTAGACAGTTTGCAAGAAATGCCCGTTAATCAAAAGGGTGGCCCAGAGAATTTTCTTTTTCCACGCGGTTTACCAACAATATAAAAAGGAAAATTTTTCGTGAAATATATAACCCTTGTCTTTTTACTTTTTATAGCCGGTTGCTCTAGCACAACAGAGAACAGTGAAGTTGTTGGCAATCGCCGCCAACTTCTACTTGTACCAAGCTCGCAAATTTTGCAGTTATCAGATCAAAGTTACGCTCAAGTAAAAGCCAAAGCTAGTGCCGAAGGAAAATTAGATACCAATCCAGAACTCGTGCGCCGCTTGCAACAAGTTGCAAAAAAAATTGCGGCACAATCGTCTCTGTTTAGAAAAGATTCAGCAGAATGGGACTGGGAAGTTCACTTAATAACCTCTGAAGAATTAAACGCATACTGTATGCCAGGTGGAAAAATTATTTTTTATACCGGGATCATTGAAAAACTCAATTTAACAGATGCTGAAATTGCTGCAATCATGGGGCATGAAGTAGCACATGCTTTAAAGGAGCACGGCCGCGAACGAATGAGTGAAGAGCTAGTTAAATCTTTGGGATTAAATTTTCTGTTAGTTACAAATAAAATGGATGCAAAATATGCAGGAGCCGCAAACTTATTGACGACACTAACGGTATCACTTCCGCATAACCGAAACCAAGAAACAGAGGCCGATGGCATTGGTTTAGATTTAATGGCCAGAGCTGGATACGATCCGAACGCTGCCGTTAGTCTTTGGCAGAAAATGGCTGGCGCTGGTGGGAACAAACCGCCTGAAATTTTAAGTTCGCACCCCACAGATCGCAAACGAATTGATAATCTTCAAAATTTAGTACCAAAAGCATTACCTCTTTACCAGCAAGCAAGTGCCAAACCAAACAAAGCAGCGGGATAATAAATGAAAGAAGCAGTTGATAAATTCATTGATAACATGAGGGGAATTCAAGCACTGGATTACGGCGATTTTATGCGCCTTGCAAACCATTATTTGATAGAGCTTCAGACCGAAATTGCAGCTAATAAAAATACAGAAGTAGACAAACTGCTATCTGATATGAAACTGCAACTGCAGTACTATCCAAACTGGAACGTTCCCTCGACTCGCGATTTTATTTTGCACGAGGCCCAGCTGTTAATAGAAGCTATCGAGCCCTTGGCGCTGATTGAAAATAAAAATTACACCTTAAGTGAAACGATTCATTTTTTACAAAATCATGGCTACACTGAGGATTTTAACCTTGAAAACGCCTGTAGAGAATTTGACGAAGATCCATCGCAGTTTGTGATTGAAGAAACTTTTCGGTTTGACAACCAGTCCGACCCAGATGATCAGTGCGTTTTATTTGCTGTGCACAATAAAAATCGAAACATCAAGGGCATTTTACTGAATAGTTTTGGGCTTTATCACGATACGGCGACGTCAAAACTGGCAAATAAACTGCAAACTGATTATCATGACGCTTATCATGACACTTATCATGACACGTCTCATGATACGTCGTTAAAATAAATTTGTAGCCAACCAGGAACGCCGCATCCTAATCTGAGGGTCTTTACAAAGTGCCTCAAATGCAATCTGAAAAAAATAAATTTACTGTACAAATACTAAGTCTTATTTTCTGTTCGTCTTTCATTTTCGGCTGCTCTAACAATGACTCTGACTTGGGTCCATTGAAAGAAACTGTTAAGGGCGACACCAGATCAGATGTGCCAGCAAATTCTGGAAACTGGTTTACGAAAGATCCAGGTATTGATGGTTTTGAAGGAACAAGTTCAGAACGTGCTATCAGCGAATTGAACTTGACGCATCCAAAACAAATCGTGGTGGCTGTCTTAGATAGCGGTGTTGATATTCAGCACGAAGATTTACAAGGAAAAATTTGGCAAAACGCTGGCGAAATGGGAATAGATTTAAATGGAACCGATAAAGCTACAAATAAAATAGACGATGACCAAAACGGATATGTTGATGATGTTCATGGTTGGAATTTTCTAGGATCTGCTGACGGCAGAAACGTCGAAATAGATACTTTAGAGATTACCCGCGAAGCTGCAAGATTTGATAAACTGAAAGAAAATGGAGTACACCTGTCTGATGGCGAACTTAGTTACTATGAAAAAGTGAAAACTGATTTTGAACGGCAATACACACAGGCCCTATCACAAATTGATAGCCTTAAGTCAAATCACATAAAAGCAACAGCCGCGGCTTCGCTTTTAAAAGAAACTTTGAACTTAACTGATTTATCAAAAAGTAATCTGGAAGCCATCGTGTCCGATGTCCCAGAAGTTTTAAAAGCGAAAGATGATCTGTTACAAATTATTGAAAGTTACAAAACAGTCCCGCGTTTTTTTCGAATCTACAATACAGCGAAAAACAATATCGATTATTACTTAAATAAATCTTATAACTCAAGATCCCTGGTCGGTGATGACCCAGATGACTTTTCACAAACAAAATATGGCAATAACGATGTGACGGGACCAGAAAGCTCACACGGGACCCATGTTGCGGGAATTATTGCAGCCACCAGAAATAATGGCATCGGTATCGACGGAGTCGCTGAGAACGTTAAAATTATGGTTTTACGAGTTGTTCCAAACGGTGACGAGCGTGATAAAGACATTGTCTTGGCAGTTCGCTATGCCGTGGATCATGGAGCACACATCATCAATATGAGTTTTGGAAAATCGCATTCACCGCAAAAAACTCAGGTCGATAGAGCTTTTTTATACGCTGCCAGCAAAAATGTTTTGATTGTACACGCAGCTGGAAACAGCGCCACAGATAATGACCAAGTTGTTAATTACCCGAACCGAACAGTAACAGGAGCCTTGATTCGAAATGATAATGAAGCAAATTCTGAGATCTCAACTTGGCTTGAAATCGGTGCTTCATCCAAAAACAGAGGATTAAATCTAATTGCTGGATTTTCTGATTACGGAAAAAAAGATGTCGATTTTTTTTCACCGGGTGTTGATTTAAATTCAACGACTCCGAAGAACACCTACTCGGTTTTTAGCGGAACCAGTATGGCGGCTCCGGTAACGTCAGGTGTTGCGGCGTTATTGTTATCAAATTCTTCGCAAGCTACGGCAGTAACTGCTAAGAATTTAATTTTACAGCGTGTTAGGCTTTATGATTCTTTATCTGTTCAATTACCAGGAACAGGCGCAGACACAAAGCCTGTGCCGTTTGCCGATTTATCAGCAACAGGCGGAGTCGTTGATGCATTTCATTTATTTAAGACGACCTTATGAGTTCGAAGAAATTAATTTCGTTCTAACTGCACATTCACGCTGGATTCAGCAGGTACAATAACTTCTGCGTGTACAGAATATCCGACAAGGCCTTTAACAGTTGGGATTTCTATTCGAATACCTTTTTGCTGAAGCTTAAAAAAGTCTGCTTTACAAAGGTAAAAAGGTTTTAAAAGTAATTTCTTTGACACAATAAAGCGATTCTCGGTCAGTTTTTTGACTTCGTAAAGATAATCAAGTCCGTGACAATCTGTTTGCACTTCTTCGTAGTCGACAAGGACTGTGACACTTTTTACGTCAGATTCATAGATTAGATAGGTATCGTATTTAGAGCCTGAAGCAGTTAACGGATGGACAGTTCCGGCTAATAGACTGAGTGATAAAAGTAAAGTGAACGTGAATATGAAAAGAAACTTAGATTTCATTTAATCTCCTTGAGACGGTTTTTTTATTTGCGAAATTCATAATAACTTCGCAAATAAAAAAATCATCCAAAGAGATCATTGTTAACAAATAACAATCCTCTTTTAATCCTGGTTGTTAAAATTAGAACAAATAACCAACGCCTGCATTCACGATAGTATTCGTGTCTCCGGAAATGGAAGTGGTTTGTAGACCTGCACCTAAAGCAAGGCTGTTGATTAAATAGATACCGTCAGCTTTAAGACCAATTCCTAGGTTGCTTTCAGTTTCTAGTGGATCTGATCTTTTTTCAGTGACTAAATAAGGGTTCGCTAAAAGATTCCATTTTTGTTCCATCGGGAAAAAGTAAAAAGCAGCGCCCACACCAAACTGAGTTGTTGAAACAGTCAGTTTCGTACCTGCTGCTACAGTAGCTTTTTTGATAGGTGTCGTTTTTTCCGATTCATTTGCAAACGTCAAAGACAAAGCAACTTTCGGTGTTACGAAAAAATTTGCGTTCACGTTTGGTTTTCCGTTAATCAGACCCAACATGTTGGCAGAGAAATGAATACGTGGGTTCGATTTCAATGCATAGTCTGCAGATGACGAGCGAGACGAGTTAACTGTTTCAGTTTTGATTTCTGAAGCTGTTGTCGTTGGCAATATTTTTGCCTTAGAAGTCGCTGCAGATACGTTCACTGATAGAGCCAAAACGATAAGTAAACTTAATGTTTTCATTTTCTTCCTTTGTTAAAATTTCTTAAGAATTATCTCAAGTACTTACGTACGTCTACAACAATACTTTGTTTTGCAGCAGCAGCATCGGTAACTTTCCCAATACTTGCCACTTATTAAGACAACAATGTTTCAAATGTTACCTAAAAAAAACCATTGAGAACTTTTCACATTTCATTCAACCTCATTTTGATGGAAGAAATTCGAAGTGGCCAAAGTTTAGAACTTTTAAAAGAGCTGCACATTTTAACTCGCGACGGGAAAATGAACCAAGATTCAAGGCGAAAGCTGAAGCAGGTTTATCACCTGTATAATTTCATCGAGCCTTTGTTAAAGGAACTTCAAGCCACGAACAGCCAACTAAACCTGGTCGATCACGGCGCCGGCAAATCGTACTTAGGTTTCATTATTTATGATTTATTCTACAAGCTACTTTCAACCGGTCACGTGTACGGAATTGAAACCAGAGAGTTGTTAATAGAAAAATCAATCGCCTTACAAAAAAAATTACAATTTAAAAACATGTCGTTCTTAAATCTGTCTGTGGCCGAGTCTATTTCATCAAAGCTTATTCCAGAAACCGTTGATATTGTTACAGCATTGCATGCCTGTGACACAGCAACAGATGATGCCATCACGTTTGCAATCACTAAAAAAGCAAAATACGTTGTGCTAATCCCGTGCTGCCAGGCCGAAGTTGCAACCTATCTTAAAAAAAATAAATCAAAGCAGCTGGCAAACGCCATCACTGAAATTTGGCGCCACCCGATTCACACGCGCGAATTCGGTAGCCACATTACGAATGTGTTAAGATGTTTGTTGCTAGAATCCTACGGATACCAAGTCACGGTGACAGAGCTTGTGGGCCTAGAACATTCGATGAAAAATGAACTGATCGTTGCCACCAAATTTGAACAACCAAAGAAAAGACCCGCCGAACGATTAAAATCAATTTTATCCGAGCTTGGCTTAGAAGAATTGCAATTTCGTTTCAACACCAATCTGGTCTAGGTCTGACTTAGGTTTTTTTGACCTGGGGTATCGGTCACGCTAATATTTTAGCCATGGAAGCAGATCTGAAAAGACAGCCGATAGAAGTTAACCCAGATACAAATCTGTGGGTGACTGATCTAAAGCAGATTGAAAAACTAACCGAGCATCAGACTGAAGCTAACCATAAATTTGTCGATTTTTTGAAAACGAAAAATTCAGAGAGTTTAGACAAATTAGTAAGTTCTTTAAGCCAAAACGTAGCCAGCGGAATCGATTGTAAAAGCTGCGCCAATTGCTGCAAATCCCTAACAGTGGCGGCCAATTACCAAGATAGCGCCAAAGTTGCGGCAGGCCTAGCGCTAGAACACGCCGAATTTAAAGCCAAATACATGAAACGTGATTTCGAAGGCGACATGGTTTTTAAACAGCGGCCTTGTCCGTTTTTGAAATCAAACTTGTGTTCGGTGTATGAAAATAGACCCAGCACATGCAGAACCTATCCGCACCTAGAAAAAGGAAATTTTATAGGTCGCATTCAAAATGTGTTGAGTAATCTAAAGGTATGCCCTATTGCTTATAACACTTTTGAACTATTAAAACTGAATTTTGAATAGCACTGAAATTCGCGATGACCGGAGCCTGAAATGAAAGACCATATCCCAGAACAACCACAGAATTCTTTTCGTATCATCTTGGATTTAAATACCAGAGCTAGCCGCATGGACACAATTTTATTAAATGCCTTAAAAGCACAAAAAGAAAATTTAGATTTAAAAAATATTTCTCGGGCGAAATTAAAAGAACTTTTTTTAAGTGGCAGTATTCAGATCAAAGGTCAACGTGCAAAGCCGTCTTCAGGGCTTGCGGTAGGAATTACGTACGTTGATATTTTGGGGTATTAATTAATCAAGGATTTTCAAAAAACTTATCTTCGCCGCTTTAACACAGGTTTCAGAACTTCAAGTTTCCCGTCAATCTCACCACCAGAATCAAGTTCTAAAATATCCATAACCAGCGGATACACATGCACGTTTTCAATGGCTGGAATACGTAAAGCTTTTTTAAACTGAGACCCGTAAGCTATAAACAGACCGTTAAGTTCTGCCGTATTTTTTGCATCCCACCCGTGAGTCGCAATACTGGATGTTCCGATTTCACTAGAGAAGCCGTTATTGAACCCGATGTAAACACCTGGGTTACCGATGACGATGATGTCTCCGCGGCGGTCAGGATCATTCAATGACCAGTGTGCTGGAAGTTCTGAAGCCTTGTAGACCGAGAATTCTCCGGGGATGTTTTTTAAATCGGTGTAAGCTTTTTCAACTAGCGAATCATCATCGGTATAAAACGTAACCAGGGCTCCGCGGCCTGAGTTTTTGAAACTTTTTAAAGACGTGCTAGTGACAGAAGTGATGTCGATGGTTTTTTCTACCGTCTTCATGCCGTGATCAGAAACCACAACGATTTGAACATCTAATTTGTTTTTTTCGATAAAAGTTTTTAATTGAGATAAACTTTGATCGATCGAAAGCACTGCTTGCTTGGTTTCTTCGGTATTTGCGCCGAACTTGTGTCCAGAGGCATCGACATCAGAAAAATATAAGTTGATGAAATGCGGTCTTTTTGAATCGGGTAAACTAAGCCATTCGGTGATCCATTTGACGCGTTGATCGTTGCTAACACGGCCGTCATATTTTTTAAGGTAAGTTGGATCGATTCCGCCGATTTTTGCCTCTGAGCCCACCCAGAAACAAGTTGCTGCTAACATTCCTTGTTTTTCAGCGGCAGCCCACAAGGGAACACCCCGGTACCACGAGCCATCGTTTACAGATTTGGGGTCAGTCATAGTATAAAATTTTTCTTTTTTTTCATCATAGAAAGTATTTCCGACGATGCCGTGATTACCAGGCCTAAGGCCAGTCACAAGCGACACATGATTCGGAAATGTTAACGTTGGAAAAGCAGGAATTAAACCTTCCGAGCGAACTCCGTTCTTAGCCCATGACAATAGTGTCGGTGGTTTATACAGATCAAGATAGTCAGCGCGAAAACCATCGATGGAAATCATAATCACTGTTGGCTTTGACATTTGAGACTGGGCGTTGACCCGAACTGGAGTTTCTTTTCCGTCTCTGAGCATCCTAGATTTTGAGTCAGCACAAGATGTTGTGATTAAGAAAAAAGAAAATATAACCGGGATGAAAGCGAAAAAACGAACATGGGTTTTTCTAAACATGGATCAGCCCCCCCCTAGCGGATATTCTGCTAGAGGAAAGTGAATTCAATCAAGAAAGAATTTGCTAGAATTTATGTTTGTTAAATGATGCGCAGTTTCTGCTATTTAGAAGGTAACGCGTAGACTTTGCGCTGGTTTTCTGAATCCGTAACGTTTTCAGCGTGCGCTGCTTGCACATTATCCCAGATTCGTTGGCTAACGGGCCCCGGAACATAGTTTTGAATTGTTTGCTGATCAATAAAGGCAGCACCGTACATCAGTTCGGCTTTGATTCCTGCATGCAATTCACGCACTGCTTTGGTATTATTTTGGTCTTCAACCTGTCTGTCACCGATGACCGCAAGAATAGATTCTTCGGCAAACTTGGCGTTACCCGTCTTTGCAGCTTCTAGTAAAATATCGACGGCAGCTTGATGCTCTGCCTGAGAGGTTGCTTGCAAGCTGGTTGTATCTGTTAATAGCGAGATCAAACTTTGCAGGTTATCCGGGTTTTTGATAAAAGCTTTCATGGTAGTTTCTTCAGCTTCAGATCTAAAAACTTTGGTTTTTATAAGTCGTAATTGTTTCAGTTGAGTTATTAAAGGTTGTAATTCTTTTTCACGCTGCTGCACTTGTGGCCGTGCAATTTGCGGCTTTTCTGTTATCTGCAGAGCTTCCGACTGCGCTATTTGCTGTGGTTGTTTTGGTATTGTCACTTCGATTTTTTTAGCAACAGAACTTTCGACGATTACACCTGAAACAGCAGAAGTGGATGCGTAGTGCATCCACCCCGAACCTAAAATGATAACTGTGCCGACAACAAGGCTTGTTTTATTCTGTTTCATTATTTAGTCAATACTCCACGGATAAGATGTCTTTGGAATATCAAGCGATTTAAATCTTGCGCGCCTTCATTTTGAAAGTACGCAGTTCCTGCTAAGTAGCCGTTTAAGACAACCACGTTTTTCTTTAAATCATTTGATTTCACAAACACGTTGTACACTTTACCGAAGTATTCGGCCTGTTGAATTTCAATGATCTGATCTTTCTTGGCGCCCAGTTGCAACAAGTTATCGCCCACTTTAAATTCACTAGCCATTTTCATGATTCCTGTTTCATGAAGGATCGCGTGGTTTAAAGTGACTTTAAGTTCTCCACCTGATTTTAATTTGAATATTAAAATTGGCTGAGTTGTGTCGACAAGTTCAGTCACCCATTGTTCAACAGCTGTTTTTTGGACGTCCTTGCTGCTCATGATGCTGTTACTATGTAATGTTCCTACCCAAGCCATATTTTTTGTTAGGGCTTCGATGAATGGCACTGTTTGCAGATTGCGGTCGTGTTTACCTTTTGCAATGATCGTTTGTTCTGGTGTTGCACACGAAGACACACACACTGCAGCTACGTAGGCTGTGACCGGAATCGCACAACCCGCTG
>JAYTPC010000091.1:0-1131 GCA_043747425.1 Bdellovibrionales bacterium | reverse complement strand
CATCTTTAACTTTTCTCGACTAAGATCTGTCGCATTTTTCAGGGGTTCAATTAAAGAAATTTTTGACAACTGATCTTCAGATGAGTTCCGCGAAACTTGGCGCATGCTTTGCGCCACTTGAGCAACATGAACCGCTGTATCTTTTATTCTTTTAATATCTGTGTTTAGATCATCCAGATCTTTGGTTTCATCAGAATTTAACTTATCAACGACAAGATCGCACTGACCAATGATGATAGCTAATGGCGTGTTAATTTCGTGCGCAATACCACTCGTCATTTCACCTAGGGCTATCAATTTGGCGTTAGCAAACATCATAAGTTTTTGCTTCTCTAACTTCTCTTGCATGATTTTACTTTCTCTTAAATCGACGACAATACCTAAGTAACCAATGCATTCACCGATTTGATTAGTCATCTTATTGAATGTTAAACTGATCGGGATTTTTTTTCCTGACTTAGTAGCTGGGCTCTTAAAACAACTTCATCTTTATCGTGAAAAACTTCTGGCGTTTTTAATCCCACTCAATCTGATTTTTTGTATCCTAAAAGTGCTTCTGCAGCTGGATTAAATAAAGCACCTGCAAAAGACAATTTAGCTAAAATTTTATTAACACTTTCTTGCAGCACAACAAGTGCGTAAGCCCAGCCAATTAAAGCATTTAATTTATCAGCTTCAGTTGTAGGTGCAGGACTTGCACTATAGACTGGTAAAAAATAAAAAACCAATTTCACTTAGATCTCTTTGAACCAGATTAACAGGTTGACTTATTATGGCTTTACCTGTTTTTGCCGCCTCCATGGCTGCATCTCTTCTGCTTTGTTCAAAAGAAACTCTAAACCCAATGCTTTGTTATTTGTGCTCAAGGGCTCGACAACCTCTATGACCATTCTTAAATCATTTTTTGTGACTGGATAAACTGTGAATATTTTTTATTTTTTTGGAATAAGAAGTGTAGGCAGCTTTTCTCTTAATGACTCTGATAAAACCAAGAGCTGCTGGAAAATTTACAAACAAATCGCGTGAAGTCGCGTACTTATTAAAATCTTGGCTTGAAAATTTAAAGTTTTTAGCCTGCACAAAGCCTTTGGTTCCTTGCTACCCATATATATTTTTATTGAATTCATCCTC
>JAYTPC010000090.1:0-1025 GCA_043747425.1 Bdellovibrionales bacterium | reverse complement strand
TAGTTCGTAGTAAAACCATTCTCCGGGACTCCTGATTGTTTTGGCAATCAGGAGTAACTGCTGTTTTTCATAACGTCGGTCACATGAAAAAACTAAATAAAAATACACAGAAATCATCTGCACGCACACCTTCGAAACACAGGTACACACCAGGCCTTAAAAGTATTCAAACACAGTTTCAACTGGCATCAAGTCCGCGATCTTTAGAACACGGTGGAGAGCATCGGAAAAAACGCCACGGCAGGGGCAGGCGCCAACTATCATGTAAAGAATCTCTGCATGTTGTCTTTAAAATAAATAGAATTGTTCTAAAAACACAAAGTTTAAGGACGCATCAAAATTTTAAGCTCTCTGGTGAGATCATCCAAAAATATGCGGACAGATTTTTCATAAAAATAGAGCAAATATCTATTCAGGGAGACCACATCCATTGCTTAGTTAGAACATGCAGGCGAAGTTTTTTTCATCATTTCTTTCGCGTGGTTTCAGGTCAAATAGCTCAACAATTCGAAAAAACAGACAAACTACGAAGTGTGATCGATGAACGGTTTAAAAACAAATCACGAAGAGCGACCGATACCCCAAAAGATGTGAACATCACCCTAAAAATTAAAAGAAAACTAAAACTGTGGATGTACAGGCCTTTTAGCCGAGTTGTTCGTGGATATAAGAATTATAAAATCGTTCGGAATTATATCCAACTGAACGAGAAAGAAGCCCTTGGTATTAGACCTTACAAAAAGAACCGTCTGCGGGGATTATCTTTGGCTGAATGGCAAATACTGTGGGCGTGACCGATACCTAAATTGGCACTTTACTTACGCGTTTTGATTGAGCAGCTACTGATGCTGTAACTGCCGTGAATTTAACTTAGTTTGAGATTTTGCCTGAACAAGGTTTACAGAAAAGTGTTTTTTCAGCTGCTCTTTCAGAAATGGCGGGATGTCCCGTTTTTTATAGCCGTTACAATAATCACTCACAATGATCGCTTCTGCAGAAGTCGCATCCATGTGTTGTTGTAAAAA
>JAYTPC010000089.1:0-6694 GCA_043747425.1 Bdellovibrionales bacterium | reverse complement strand
TGGTAGGGAGTACAGGATTCGAACCTGCGACATCCACCTTGTAAGGGTGGCGCTCTACCAACTGAGCTAACTCCCTGCAAATGCCTATTCGATTGGTGTCTGAATAGGTTTAAACGAAACAAAGATATATAACTCGAGTACTTCAGACTCAAGTTATTTTTGACGCCCTACTGGTCTTTTACAGATAGATTCGAAAGACCTTGATTCCTTTTTAAGCACCATCAATTCGATCTCATAAGAGGCTGGGTCAATCGGAGAATTGTAAGCTCCTCGTTGGCCAATAACTTCCATCGACGCTGCTAGAACCTGGTCTCCACACGCTATAACATCGTCTGATAACTGCTTGGTTTCAAATAGGCCTAATGTAATCTGATATCTTAAAGCCTTATCCGAGATAACTCCGCGAACGATATTTTTTTCTTGAGATCCCACGAACCCAACACCTGAAGCTAATGGCTTCAAGCAATTTTTCGTTGAAAATTTAGTGATGTTTAAAATTTTACCTTTTTTGTTCTGGCCAGTGACTTTCATTTTGAAATAAACATCCGAAGAATCCGTGTTTAATTTCCAAACTCCTTGAATGTTATCCCATGGAAAAGGCTCTGCGTACTGCCATGGCCAAGTATCAATTCCACCCTGAGTTTGTATGTTGCAAGTTTGTTGCGCTTGCGACACGGAAACAAAAAGTAAAAAACTTAAACCAATTAATAATGACTTCATAGGGCCCCCTCGGGTCTAACTTCAAGCATCTGAATTTTCGACGATTTATTTAAATAATATCCGTTTTTGGCGCGAAAAATATACTTCGGTTTGTCATAATCTGGCTCGATCAACTTACGTAAACGTTTTATCGTCACATAAATTTTATTGTCGTGAACAGCGGGGTCATAGTTCTGCTTCCAAACATGTTCAACAAGGTACTCTTTTGAAAAAATATGACCTTGATTGCTGATAAATAATTTTAAAAGGTCCAGTAGAATAAATTGGTTTTTGAAATCAACCTTACCCACGTTTTTCTCAACAACCGAATGGTTGTCCAAATCAAAAATCAAATCTGCAGATCCTTTAGAATCTGCTTCCATAGATGATAAGTATTTTGAAATTTGCTTTATCGCGCGCTTATTGTTTTCAGGATCTAAAGCTTTGTATGCCAAATTCAAGTAAACTTTGGCAGCATCTTTTTGTCCCATTTCAAAAAGAACAATACCGATGTTACCAAGTACACCAACAGCCAACGTCAGATGTTTGGTATTTTTAAGCTCTTCGTACGCAAGCCATAAAACTTCTAATGACTGCTCATGTTTTTTTAAATCTAAAAGTATCAAAGCATTGGTGTTCGCAGAAGATGCGCGCAACTCTGGAATGTCCAAAACCTGTAAAAATATATTTAAGTTATAAATTTCTTTCAAGGCTTCTTCGAATCTTTTCATCTGCTTGTAACAAATGGCTAAACCAAGAATGGCGTAACACATGTCTTCTTTGCCATCTTTTTCTAAAGCAATCGTTAATGCTTTTTTTAAATAATCAACAGCGCTTTCGGGCTGTCCACGGAAGCTAGAGCATAAACCCAGGACATAATATGTTTTCGAATTCAGTTCGATGCCGTCACGTATCACCAAATCATGTAAAGTTTCTTTTATTAAAGTTATTTTTTCGAATTCTTCGCGCTCTGCATAGATGCGCAAAATATTCTGCAAGCACTTCAAATAGGCTTCATGGTTTTTATCAGATAAATATATTCTTGAAGACTCTGTCAGCTGGGGAAGTGCCAGGGCATAGTCGCCACGGTCACAATAGAGCTTTCCTGTTTCATATAAACGAGCAGCTTGATCCATTAAATTAACACCTTTGATTAAGGTGTCATTTCTTACAGAACCTGAAATAGAAGGTCAATTAAGAAACCAAAAAAACAGCGTCTCTTTAAAGATACAAGCGTAAGTAGCTGATACCTCAAACGTTTAGCTATAACGTGAAACGTTTAAGATTTTTTAACAGATGATGTATTTCGGTCATTTTGTGAAGAAAAAACAAAAACCCGAATACTTTAGGTATTCGGGTTTTTGATAAAGCTTAAACCTTTTTGTACTTACTAGTGCGTTGTATGAACGTGCTGACCCGTATAGTTCGCCTTAATTCCTAGTTCACGCTCGAACTGAAATTTAAAAAGCTCTTTCGGATTCTTAATATCTAAAGCGTTAATTAAAACTTGGTCGACATGATCCACCAAAATAATTTTTAACTCTTTAAGCACTTCTTTTGGAATATCCTTTAGATCTTTTTCATTTTCTTTCGGACAAATGATCGTTTTAATTCCGCCTCGGTGTGCTGCTAGAATTTTTTCTTTCAGGCCACCGATTGGTAAAACTTTTCCGCGCAGCGAAATTTCACCAGTCATAGCCACTGTGCGCTTTACCGGAATTTTCATCATCGAAGAAACAATCGATGTCGTTAATGCAACACCCGCAGAAGGGCCATCTTTTGGCGTTGCTCCGTCTGGAAAGTGAATATGCACATCAACATTTGCATAGTACTCTTTATCTAAGCCAAACAGTGGTCCACGTGACCTGACGTAGCTCATGGCCGCTGTGCAAGATTCTTTCATGACGTCACCCAGTTGACCAGTCACGGTAAATTTACCTTTACCTGGCACAGTGCTAACTTCAACCGCAAGTAAATCTCCGCCCACTTCTGTCCAAGCCATTCCGTTGGTTAAGCCAATTTCATTTTGTTTTTCAATTTCACCGTATTTGTACTTATGCCCACCTAAAAGTTCGACTAATTTTTCCGGAGTCACAACATAGCCTTCAGCTTTTTTCGCTGACGCTTTTTTGCCTTTAGCTTTCGCCTTTGTCGTTTTCGAAGGTTTTTCAACCGTCACTTTTTTAAAGTCCTCTAGGGTTTCTGACATCACGATGTCTTTAGCCACTTTTCTGAAAACATTTGCTAACTGACGTTCTAAATTACGCACACCAGATTCGCGGGTGTAGTAACGAATAACATCACGCAATGCTTTATCATTTATTGAAATGCGGTAATCCTTTAAGCCGTGATTTTCAATTTGCTTCGGCACAAGATAGTTTTTTGCAATGTGAAACTTTTCTTGCTCGATGTAGCCTTCTAGGTAAATAATTTCCATACGATCTAAAAGTGGACGGGGAACAGTTCCCAAATTGTTAGCTGTTGCTATGAACATTACTTTTGATAAATCGTATTCAAGCTCTAGGTAATGATCCGAAAAATTTGCATTTTGCTCGGGGTCTAAAACCTCAAGCATGGCTGACGCTGGGTCACCACGAAAGTCATTTGCCATTTTATCGATTTCGTCCAGCAATACCACTGGATTGCCTTTATCGACTTTACGTAATGCTTGTAAAATCTTACCAGGCATTGCGCCAACATAGGTTTTTCGGTGACCACGAATTTCAGCTTCATCGCGAACTCCGCCCAACGAGATTCTTGCGAAGGATCGGTTCAGTGAACTTGCAATCGAACGAGCTAACGAAGTCTTACCAACACCCGGAGGTCCCGCTAAACAAAGAATAGGGCCCTTCATGCTTTTTGATAAAGATAAAACCGCAAGGTATTCTAAAATACGGTCTTTTACTTTTTCTAATCCCCAGTGATCGTCATCTAAAATTTTCTTAGCGTTTTTCACATCATGACGATCATCGTTGTAATTCTGCCATGGCAGTGACAATACCCAATCAATATAATTTCGCACCACAGTGGCTTCAGCACTCATTGGCGACATCATTTTTAATTTTTTAATTTCTTTATTAATTTTGTCTTTTGCCTCTTGAGGCATTTTCTTATCGCGGCATTTTACAGATAAATCTTCAAGTTCAGCTTGGTAGTCGTCTTTTTCACCAAGTTCTTTTTGAATAGCCTGCATTTGCTCATTCAAATAATATTCTTTCTGAGATTTCTCCATCTGTTTTTTAACGCGTGTACGAATTTTCTTTTCTACTTCTAGAATTTCGATTTCGCCGGTCATCAAGTTCAATAAATGCTCAAGTCGCTTTGTCGGATCTAAAATTTCTAAGACGGCCTGCTTGTCTTCTAATTTCAGATTTAACTGCGCTACAATGATGTCAGCCAATTCGCCCGCATTTTCAATACTAGAAACGCGCATTAAAATCTCAGGCGGGATGCGTTTGTTTAATTTCACATAAGTTTCAAAAGTGCCCTTCACAGACCTCACTAAGGCAGAAGCTTCGGTTGGATTTGAAACGTCTTCTTCAATGGACTCACAATTCACAACAAAGTGTCCTTCGTTGCTAACAAAGTTTTTAATTCTGGTTCGTCGTTTGCCTTCGACCAAAACTTTGACTGTCCCATCCGGTAGACGCAGCAACTGGATGATGGTTCCTATTGTTCCGATGGCGTAAATGTCTTTTTCATCTGGATTATTTGTTTTAGCATCTTTCTGGGCAGCCAAGACAATGTCTGTCTGCTTGCTCATGGCATCTTCTAGGGCGTTGATACTTTTCTCGCGGCCTACAAATAACGGCATCATCATGTGAGGAAAGATGATTAAGTCTCGTAAAGGAAGTAACGGCAGCTGCTGGGTTTTTGGATCACTCATGTAGGGCTCCTTCCGGATGTTAAGAGATGGGACATCTCTAAGAAAGTTTCGGGTTAATCTTTAACCGTCCTTAAGCTTTATAAAAACTTAAGATCTATTTCTTACCTCTAAGTCTAAAATTTTCAGGGAATAGTGCAAAGCTTTTTGTGTTAAAAAAGCCGATTTCGACTCACTCTAGACCTTACTGTGAGTTGCGACATAAGTTATTGTTTTGTCTGCAAAAGATAAAATTCATTGGTCTGTCTATTTTCTGTGTTGCTTTCATGTATTTAGTTTGCATTCGCTTAGTTTTTTTGCAAATTCATTAGCTTTTTTGCTAAAAAGATGAGGTTCCATTTTTTGTCGCTGTCTAACAAGTTACATCACTTCGCTTAAATTTTTTCATTTCAAGTGTATCAAAACGATCCTATGGTTTTTAAGCTCAAAACGCTGTTGGGTAAGCTCTTGCAAAACATATCCTAGCTGAACAAGACAGGTGGAACGTATGCATTTAAAATTGAAGGCCGTTGTAGGACTTATTCTGGGTTTATCACTTTCTGCAGAAGCAGGAAAAATGCAATCCTATTGCTACATGAACGAGGATTCCAAAGAAATTGCGGGCGGGTACAACGTCAACGAAAAGCTGCCTATAGCTTCTGTAACAAAAGTATTAACATCATTATCTGTTCTATCCACTGTTGGGGCGCGTGCTAAATTATACACTCAGTTTTATGTGTCCCGAGTTGGTCCTGATCTTTACGACGTCTATATTAAGGGCGCACGCGATCCTTATTTTGCACGTCCTTCGATGCATACTTTAATTTCTCGTTTGAATGAAATGGGAGTCAAAAAAATTCGCACCCTTAGTTTTGATGAAAATTTTAAATACTTACATGATACGAATAAGGTCAATGCAGCTGGTGGCAGATCTTTTAACCCAGTAACCGGTAAATCCACGGTAGACTCACCTAACGCAAGCTTCATACGACTTTTATTATTAAATAAAAAAGAAGTTCTTCGCGATTATGAAAAATCTAGAAAAGAAGCTGCGCTAAACAAAGTTGTGCTGGTTGAAAAACCGACTTACAACCCAGAAAAAATTGAAGTTGTTACTTCTGCGTTTCAGCCTGTAGCAAATGCTGAAAAAGGCTACGTTTCTTCAATGGAAATGATAGATATAATTAAATATATGAACTGGAACTCGAACAATTTTGTGGCGAATTCTTTAATGATGGTGGCCGGCGGGGTTGAAAAAACAGAAAAACTTTTTTACGACAAATTAAGACTTAGCCCTGCAGATGTTACTTTCGAAAATGGTTCTGGCCAAAATGCAGATCTTAACGGAGAGGGACGAAAGTACACGGAGGCAACGTGTGCCGCGACCGTTAAAACTGTTAGAGCTTTAAAAAAGAATTTAGAATCACAAAACATGAAACTAGAAGATGCTTTGGCCGTAATTGGCGGTGATATCGGCAGCACCATTGATGCTGCTGTCTATAGAAGGTATTTAAAAGAAAAAACAGTGATCGCAAAAACGGGGACTGTGGGTGTTGCAATTACTTTGGCCGGAATGGCCAGTTCAAAAAATGGAAAATTCTTCTTCATGTACAGTGTAGAGCCGAAAGAACCACGCGGTCGTATGAAAGCCGGTGCTGCCAATCGTTTTCGTAGTAATGAAGCTGCGCGCTGCCGTGCTCAGATCGGACAAAAGTTAGCAGAAAGAATTGCCTTAGCGGATGCCGGTTACGCACTTAATTTTGAATTTAAAAATGAAAAAGAACGACGCAAATTTGCCCAGATTAACAAATCTTTCGGTAAGGCAATAGCTTACGAAGAAAGAAAATACGACGTTGTGAACTTTGAAGATTCTGGTGATGAAAATGCACCTGAGTTAGACGAGCCAGATGACGTCGAAGTCACAAAAGAAAAGGCAGCTTCGGTAAAAAAGCAGCCTTCAACAGTACCTAAATACAATCCGGAACAAAGTTTTAAACCAGATTATTCTAAAAGCTAAGCGCTCTCGCTTTGCTTTTTATTTTTCTCAGTTTCTGCTTTGACACGCATTTCTTCATCGGAATAGTAAACCAGTTTTGGCTGACCCGCATCGCGAATGACTTTATCATCGATGAT
>JAYTPC010000088.1:0-25939 GCA_043747425.1 Bdellovibrionales bacterium | reverse complement strand
CTGGCCAATACGGTAACATTTGCTGCCAGCGGCGGTGTGCCGGCTTCGACGTATTCTGTTTTCTCTGGACCTGGAACCGTGAATTCTACAACTGGAGTATACTCTTCAGCATCGACTGGAACCGCAATTGTTCGTGCTACCGATTCACTTGGAAATGTCAGCGATGGTACTGTTGTGGTTAATGCAAATTTAGCCATTGCACCTGTAACAGCGAATGTTGTTACGAACGGAACCGTTACATTCACACCGGTCGGTGGAGTCGCTCCGCTGACGTATAGTTTGGTGAGTGGAACTGGAGTCGTCGATCCAGTAATAGGTGACTTTACTGCACCGTCTATCGTTGAAACAGATGTTGTGCGCGTAACTGACAGTTTAGGAAATACTTCAGATTCAACGATCACAAGTTATTTACCATTAACTCTTTCGCCGTTAACAGTAACGATCGCAGTCAACGGTTCACAAACATTTACAGCAAGCGGCGGAAGCGGAACCAGAACTTTTTCTTTAGTCAGCGGTGGCGGCAGTATCAATGCTACAACCGGTGTTTACACGGCACCGATCACGGCAGGCTCTGCGGTGATACGTGTGTCTGATTCACTTGCTAATACGGTGGATGCAACAATCACAATTGTTAGCTCTTTATCAATTAGCCCTGCAATTTTAAAATTACCCGTATTTTCAACAGCGACGTTTACTTCTGTTTTAGCAGTTGGCAGCCCTACTTACTCAGTGGTTAGCGGTGGAGGAACTATTAATTCAACATCTGGTGCTTATATCGGTGGACCTTTAGCAGGTGCAGCCGTTGTGCGCGTGACTGATACCGGTTTAAACACGTCAGATTCTGCAGTGACGCACGTTGAACCCATCGAAATGAAAAGTGGAGCTTATCACACTTGCGTTCGTTACAACGACGGCTCTGTTAAATGTTGGGGATTAGGTTCATCAGGACAACTTGGCCAGGGTTCTACGACAAGCTTGGGCGGCGCTGCCAATCAAGGTGGAGACAAACTGCCATTTGTTAATTTAGGAACTGGTCGCACAGCTACAACGCTTGCACTGGGTGATAATCACAGTTGTGCTTTATTAGACAACGCCACTGTAAAATGTTGGGGTTTAAATTCTAGTGGACAGTTGGGTTTAGGTGACATTACCAATCGCGGAACGACAGCAGCACAGATGGGTGATGGGTTACCTGCAGTAAATTTAGGAGCAGGTCGCACAGCTTTAAACATTTTTGCTTTCGGGTCGCAGTCGTGCGCAAAATTAGATAACAGTGCATTGAAATGTTGGGGATTAAATTCCAGCGGACAATTAGGACTTGGTGATATCACAAATCGCGGAACATCGGCTTCACAGATGGGTGATGCATTACTGGCAGTAAACTTAGGTACAGGTCGATCAGCATTAAAAGTTGTTGGTGGATTTAACTTTGCTTGCGCGCGCTTAGATAATAGCACGGTGAAATGCTGGGGCAATGCAACGAACGGTCAAACTGGTTACGAAAGTACAGCAACGCGCGGAAGTGCTGCCGGACAAATGGGTGATTCATTACCAGTTGTGAATTTAGGAACAGGACGCACGGTCGTTGATATTGAAAGCGGTTATTCAAATTCGTGCGCGATACTAGATAATAGCACTTTAAAATGTTGGGGTCGCAATCAGCGCGGAGAACTTGGCTACGACAGCACGGCCACGAAAGGTGCAGCTGCTGGAACAATGGGTGATTCTTTAGCAGCAGTGAACTTAGGATTTACACCTTCGAAAATTTCTGTAGGCCGTCAAAGCAGCTGTGCTATGTCAACAACATCAACCGTGAAATGCTGGGGCCTAAATTCGACAGGACAACTTTTAAAAGGGAACACAACGAACATTGGAACCACCACAGGGCAAATGGCGGCATTAACAGTAATGAACCTAGGTACGTCGGTGACTTCAGTGGCTCATTCACGGGGATATTATTTCGGATGCTTCATCGCCAGCAACAAGCGCATCAAGTGCTACGGCTCTGCAGCTAATGGTTCGCTGTTAAACGCTTCAACGACTTTACATTTGGGTGATGGAGCTGTTGAAATTGGTGATGGTTTGCCTTTTGTGAATCACTAATTGCAGCACGTCAGAAGCAAGAAATGAATTTGATTTCCATAAACCAAAAAAATAGCGTTTAAATCACAATCACAATCACAATCACAATCACATAAAATTAGATCATAAGTTTTACATAAAGTTTCACTGTCTTGATTTAACAGCTTCTCAAGTAAAAAATTTGCGAAAGCAACCTGACACGCGTATTGTTAGTACTTCACTTCAAGAGGAGATTTATGACTTATACGAATGCATTCAAAAAAATTGTTTTGATGACGTTAACCTGTGTAACTTTTAATTTAGGGCTAGTTCAAGTCGCGGCAGCCGAAGATACTGCTTCGCCAATGACAACTGAAACAACCGAAACAGAAGTAGAAAAGAGTCTAGGCGATAACGACGAAATACGTATTAATCGTTTAGCAGAGTTGTCAGGAAAGACAAAAGAAGAAATCCTTAAAATGCGAACAGAACAGCAAATGGGCTGGGGCGCTATAGCAAAATCTTTAGGAGTTCCACCCCGCGAACTGGGCCAAGCAATTCGCAGCGATCGCAAAGAAAGAAACGCGCAACGAAAGTTAGAAAAAATGGATCGCAAAGAAAAAAAATTAGCAATGAAAGAAAAACGCCAAGAACTAAAGGATAAAAAATCAGACAGTAAAGAACGAAAATAGTAATGAATGCTTCCGCACAGGCCGTGATCATCTGTTCATTCTTTTTTTTAGGTTTACAAACAAATGCACAAATACCAAAGCAAATCCAAGGCAAGCAAAGCCTTGGATTGTTTTACACATCGAACGCTGATTTACTGCCAGTACAACCCGTTGCTGATGTCTTCACAAGGCTTGATTCCAAATGGTACGGAGAGGTGCAGGATATTCCATTTTATTTTGGTCTTTCCTGGCTTAATTATGCGAAACAGAAATCAAATAATTTGCTGTCTTTGAATTTGTCGTCAGAGCAATTACAAGAAAGCCGCATTGCCGGGGAATATCAGTTAATTCCTAAAATTTTTCACCGAAATTACATTAATAATTCGGCAGCAACATCCGACACCAGTTTTACGAATTCGGGTTTCGGTCTTGATTTCGAAAAAACCTGGGAAAAAAGTTCTCGTTTAAATTTCAGTGCTCTGGCAGGATTTGAAAGTAGGCATTTTCATCAGTTTAAAAACCGTTGGGACCATGAAGGTCACATTTCAGGTGATACCGAATTTGAACTGAATGAAAAAATTCAACTGCATGGGTTTTCTGGGCTTGGATTTATTTTTTCAAGCTTAAGCGAATATTCGCATTCTTATTTTGATCTTGGTTTTGGTGCTAAGGGTCCGATAAACCCAGAATGGACCTGGAGCTCAGATCTGCAAATAACACAAAAAAGTTATTTCAACCGCACCATCACGCAGGTCACTGAAATTAATAGCCGTCGCGGAATCAAAAGCTCTGCATTATCGACGACAAATGAAAGAACTTTACTGACGACGTTTAAATCCTCTGCAACTTACAATTATGACACTGTTTTCAGTATTGAATCAGGACTACTTTTGGCATCACAAGGGTCTAATAATGCAGTGAATGGCTATAATAATTTCGAAATTTTTTCATCGATTGTTTTTCGGGGTCCATAGATTTTTTCGTTGAATGTTTTGCTCAGACAACGCAAGTTGTCTGAGTGATTAACTTGTATAGATCAGAAAGTTTAGCTTTGGAATACAAAACTAAAAGTAAAGGTATGCATTTGCGCCAGCTGATTCATTTTTCAAATAAAGACCTAAACTAAAACTTTGGCGAAAGTTTTTTCTGAATTCTAGAAGATAATTTTGTTGATACTCACGAGATATCGGATACTCGCGGGCAAACGTGACTAAAACTGAACTTTGTTCAGAGAATCGGTACAAGGTCCCAAGCTCAAATCCTGGCGCCAAATAATATTTAGAATTTTGCAATGCAGCTCCGTAACGCCCATTAACAGTGGCTAATGCCCAAGCAACAGAATCATCATTCAAAAAGTGAACCGCAGTGCCATATTTACCCAGAAAACCGGACAGATAGCAGTCTTCATCTTTGGTGCTGCAGTATTCGGGTTTGTTTTGAATTCCAAGCTCAAAACCCCAGGAAGACTTTTTTTCAAAAAAATTTCTAGGACTCAGATTAAAAACTTTAAACAAATTCATTTCGCGGAAATGCAAATCAGTTGGTAAAAGTTGAAAACTAAAATTAAAAAACTCGAGTTGTGAAAATCGGGGCATCCCGATCTGCGGATCTTGTAAATCGTGTAGAGCAAATCGGTAACTTAGAAATCCTGTTTTTATTTTCCCCTTTTCAGAATAAGTTAAGCCAAATCGGGAAGAGCCATGAGAAAGTTCTGGCTGCTCGTTCGGATCGGCTGGTATTGATAATTCTGGCGAAATGATATTAACTTGCGCTCTTTGTGTCAGTAGGAGTTCTTTTTTTTGGTAAAGGTCTAGATTTTTTTTTGCGTCCAATTGCGGATAGCGTAAATCCACCAGATCAATTGCGGCATCCAAAAAATACGCCTTTTGTAAATCAGGAGTCGTTATTGAAGCTGCTGGAAAAATCTGTGGTAGGTTTTCAGTGTCAGCAAAAGTGGCGAAATCAGCAAGATGCTTTTGATCTAGACGCTTCGTGCGATCTAAAAAAACTTTTCGTGCGCTGGGCCTGTAGTTAAAACCTTTTACGAAATTTTTCTCAAAAAATAACGCCTTCATCGAATCTGCCGGGATGATATAATAAAAAGGAACGTTCTCGATCAGATGTAACCTAGGTGCCGCCGCTTCAAGTACCGTCAGCATGTGATAGGCACAGTTTTGCGTGAAGAAAAAATAGTTATATGTGTGCGCCCCGACTTCCCAAATATGCAGCGCAAACATTTCGACTTCTGATGCGGTTAAGTCTAAGTCATACGACCATAAATCTCGTGCTTCGTAATCGTTGTATTCACGAACTTTGTAATAGTACGGAAGGTTCGTCCATGCCCCCGTGAAACCACCGAACAGGCCCATTAAAGCGTAAGCTGCTGGGTTGGTGACAGTGACGTTTGCTGCAAAGCCAATTCCGAAATCAAGCAGCTCTTGTTTTACTTTGGTCTGCATGGAATGACGATTAATTCTAAAAAAGGTGTGACCAAAAGCTGACCCCGGACTGTCGGCATAGTACGACGAAAAAACAAAACTAACAGATTTGGGATCAAGTGCTTCTAAAAAAATCTTTTGATATGTGCAGTTCACTTTTGGAAGTGAGTTCCAGAAATCAGTTGCTTCAGCAAGCTCAGTTTTTAAAAATTTAAGACGGGCTGGAAAGCGACATATTGCGTGCTGACTGTGATCAATAATTTTAAAATCGCCAACAGGTTTTAGGGGGTGTTGAATTTCTTGAGCCATTTTTTCAGCCGGAATTTGAAATGCCTTTAGTGTGGCAGAAAGTTCATCGTCTGTTGCTAACTCTGGTATATTAGAAAGAAAAAATTTAATATCTGCTATTTGTGTTGCTAGTATGCCAAAAAAATTTCGTTCAATGTGCAAAAGCTTTTTCCAACTTCTTGAAGTCGAAACTTTTTTGTCTTGAGCCAATTGAAAAATGTAGTCGTGTTGTGTCTGTGAAAAACAAAGTGAATGAATTGCAGCTACAAAAAGAAAAGTCCCAAAAATCTTCATTTTTGGGACTTTATTCTAGAAAAGTTACAGCTGCAACTTTTCTTATAAGTTATCTCGAGTTACAAACTAGCTAAGCTATTGCATTTCTCAGCAAGTGCTGGAGTTGTTAAAACAACAGTAATAATACTGTCGGTAATTTCATTCGCAGCAGCTTCAGCATTAAAAATAGTTGCGTAATTATTTTTAAGTTGAGCAGCAATTTCAGATGAAGCAGATTCGCAACCCATGTAGCTGCTTAAGGCTAAAATTGTTTCGCCAGAACCACGGGCAATGTCACCCTGAATCTGTGAACGGTTCACTAGAATGAAATGATCCATGCGACTAGCAACTTCAGAGCTAGCGCTATCAATACAATTCAAAGTTCCAGCTGTGATACCAATCATCTGATTAGAAGATGTGTTATTTGTTGTCGCTGCAGAAACTTGTCCACCACGTTTACCCATCAAAACTGAACCTAAACCGCAACCAGCAACGCCGTAATTACGCAATAAACCTTTTTCTGATGCTTTTGCAGCAGGCTTTGTTTGCGCAAATGAAACTGATGCTACGACTGTCAAAAGAACGATTAAAATATTTTTCATGTTCATTTCTCCTATTAACCTAATGTAACGCAAGATTTTTGCACTGTTGAATTTGAGCGAATTGCTTTTAAAATATCCTGAGCGTTATCTTGGCCAAAAATAGATTTGTAGTTATTTTTGATTTCAGAATTAACTTCTTTAGCTTGTGAACATCCTAGTAAAGTTGTTAAACCTTGCAAAGTTTCACCTTGTCCGCGAGCTGCATCTTCTTTTAAAGCCACTTTGTTAGCTTCAATATAATCTAATTTTGCTGAACTGCTGCCTTCTTCGTAGCAGCCAGAAGTTCCAGATGTGATTGCAGAAGTTTGTGGTGAAACCAAATTGTTTACAGTAGCTGCAACGATTTGAATTTTTCCAGGTTGATCCTGAAATACTAATGATCCCACTCCGCAGCCAGCCATTCCATAATGAGCACCTTGAGCTTGTGACAACACGATAAGCGTTGCTACGAAGCTAATATTTTTTAGCACAAAAACCTCCATTGGTTTGTTATTTTAGAAATTAAACTGTTAATGTTTTTTAATGTCTAGAAGTAACTGTAAAAACAGGACGGGCGGTCGAAAGAAAGTGTTCGACAACGAAACGTCAAACACGCTAAATTTTGAAACTCAAAGGGAGCTTAAAAATGATTTACTCAATAGTTTTCACAGTGTTAGTCGTGGTCAGCCAGTTAGCCGTTGCTAAAACAGAAGAGATAAAGCCAGAAAACTTCCGCTGCGAAAAAATGATGGGTACAAATATCGGGCAGTTTAAAACTGCTTTATTAGAAAACTGCAACTTAAACATGCCGTTTTCTTCATCCGTCAGCAGAGTATTGAATGATGAGACTTATTTTTACTGTTGTCACAAAAAGTAAAATGGCCCGGTCATGGCGATACTTTGCAATTGCTGCATTTGCTTGGTTTTTTGTCGGATGTACTCATTTATTATACCCGGCCGACCGAAACCCATTCGTCATTCAAGAAAAGTTACGCCCAGTCCCTAAAGATATTTTTATTCCTGTTTCAGATGAAAACCAATTTCTTCATGCTTGGCACTTTTCGGCCAAGACCAAAAGTAAAGGTCTGGTCGTTCACTTTCATGGCAACGGCCAAAACCTAACCACGCACTTTTTATTCTTCAATTGGTTAGTTGATCACGGATATGATTATTTAATCTTTGATTACCGTGGTTATGGCGCAAGTTCTGGTGCAGAAGCCTCGCCAGAGAAAACGGTACAAGACGGCGAAGCCATTTTTAAATATGTTCATGAAAAATTTCCGCATCTTGGCATCATTGCAATTGGTCAAAGTTTAGGAAGTAATGTTTTAGTACGCACACTGCAAGAACTGAATGAAAAAAAACAAATTAATTATTTGCCCAAGTTTGTCGTTTTAGAATCTTCATTTTTGTCGTATCAGCAAGCAGCACGATCTGTTTTAAATCAGCGCTGGTTTTTGACTTTACTGAAACCCTTTACTTATTTTGCAATCAGTGACACATGGTCTGCTGAAAAAAAACTTCAATACACACCAAATATACCAGCGATTTTTTTTCACGGTACTGAAGACAAGCTTGTTAATTACGATTTGGGTAAGAAAAATTTTGATCTGTGGCCAGGTCCTAAAACTTTTTCTTCACAAACCGGTGGCGGTCACACCGCTGCTTTCGGAAATCCGCGCTTTATTGAAAGTCATCAATTGCTATTACAGTCTATGGATCAAGCTCTGCATCGCTAATTCACGATGGATTCAGTGCGAACGTTAAAAAACAGGTTCCACCTTAATAAAAGATGGAACCTGCCTGAAAAAAAATCCAAGATAAATAGATTTACTTTTTAACTAAAGGCACGGTAACTGCCAAATTGACAGAATTATTTACGCCGACGCCCATGTATTTAATGCCGTTAATTCCGTAATCAGACAAGTTAATTGGAAACTCAGCAGTTAGCTCGTTACCGTTAACTTTATAAGTTCCAGAAACTTCTTTTTCTATCCCACGAATTTTTAATTTGCCCGTACCCTTGCCACCACTTCCAGTAGCATTCGTAAGGACTGCATCTGGGAATTTAGCAACTTCAAGATATTTTTCCGTTGCGTGCTTATCTCGAAGTGAAATTCCAGTTTTTAAACCCTTAAGCTTAACCACGATATTTTGTGCAGTAATCTTATCACCAATCATTACCGCTTCACCTGTGACTTCACTGGTTTTTGCTTTGAAACTGCCTGCTGGAAATAATTCCACGGCTGCAGTTGCTCCGGCTTCTGCCATTGCTGTAACACTTAGTAGTGATACTAAAAAACTTGCGATAACTGATCTCATGCTGTGTCTCCTTCGTTGTTAGTTGTTAAGTGCTCCGCTATCAATCCAAGTCTTGATCGCGTTTAATTGAATCGTTGTAAGTCTGGTTCCACCATCAGGCATACTACCATCAAATGTCCTTTGATAAAATGGACTGCTCGCTGAATTAGAAACTATAACCCTAGTTTTCACACCAGCATAAGTTGCCATATTATACCCGCCTTTTGCACCCGCACCAGAATGACAAGAAAGACATTTGCTTTGAACAATATTCGTATTAATCCATGCGAATGTTCCAAAAGTCGTGGCAGACGACGTTGCTGTAAAGCCTGAGTTGCCGCCAGCATTGTAAGCGTAAACTCGGTAGTAATAAGTGCTGACTGGGTTTAAAGCTGTGACAGAATACGATCCTGTATTTGGTCCTAAAGTCGCAACCACAGTAAATGGTCCAGCCGCTGCAGCCGCTTGTTCGACTTTGAATCCAGTTTCATTACTGGAATTGTCGACCCAAGTTAAATTAATTTGTGAACTTGAACTTGCAGTCGTTGTTAACGTAGTTGGCGCGGCAGGGACCCCTGCCTGAGTCATCGCATTTGCTACTGGTGTCACGGCTGAGTTGCCGAGGGCATTAAAAGAATAAACACGGTAATAATATGTTGTTGCCGAAGTCAGTGCTGTGTCCGAATAACTTGTGCTTGCAGCAGCGGTCGTGAACACTAAAGTAAATGGACCTGCAGCGCTGGCACTGCGTTCAATTTTAAATCCGCTTTCATTATTTGAATTATCTAACCAGGTTAAATTGATCTGACTTGTTGAAGCAGCAACTGCAGCTAAGCCACTTGGTGCCGCAGGCAGAACCGATGCCGGCGCTTGGGTCATCGAATTTGCAACCGTTGTATATGCAGAGTTGCCTATCATGTTATATCCCGCGATGCGGTAATAATAGGTTGTCGAAGATGACAACGCTGAATCCGAATACGAACTGATGTTACTAGCTGTCGTGAAAATCAAAACAAAAGGTCCAGTTGCGCTTGTGCCACGCTCGATCTTAAAGCCGCTTTCGGTGCTTGAGTTATCAGTCCACGATAAGTTTATCTGCGATGATGAAGCAGAAACTGCCGTTAATCCAGATGGTGGTGTTGGTGCTGCCACGACTGTTGCTGAAGTTGTTGCGCTGACACTGTTTGAATCTGGCGAATTTCCACCTGAATTTGTTGCTTGCACGCGGTAGTAATACGTTGTCGAAGCAGCACGACCAACGTCTGAATAACTAACTGTATTTGAACCCAAGGTTGCAATGACTGCGAAAGCTCCGGCTGCACTTGCCGAGCGCTCTATAACAAATCCAGTTTCATCTGCAGAGTTATCAACCCATGTCAGGTTTATCTGACTAGCTGATATTGCGACGGCAGCTAACGCCGTCGGAGCTGACGGCGCATAGCCCGGCGTTGTGATTGTAAGTACTTCTGAAAAAAGTGAACTTCCAGAAAAATTACTCACTGAAACTTGATAGTAGTAAGTTGTCGATGGGGCTAAGCTTGAATCTGAAAAGGTAGTCAGTGCATTTGGTAAATTAGCGACTACAGTATATGGACCCGCTATATTAGTTGCCCGTTGGATTTTTGTTCCGGTAACAGTCTGTGCTGGTAACGACCAAGAAAGCAAAATACTAGTTGCTGACACCGCCATACTTGCAAGTGCTGTCGGAGCATTTGGAATTGGCGATGGAGCTGAATCGGACTTAGCACCGGCAGCAATCCAACTGTAGATTGCTGCTAAATCTCCAGCTGATAGTGGGGTCGAGTTTTTTGGCATAAAGCCAGCTGTGACCTGTTGATGCAACTTACTAGCTACTGGGTTCAAAGGAATAACAGAACCTCCACCCATGAGCGCATCATAAGACGAAAAACTAACAGCGCCGGAGCTGTGGCAGGTTAAGCATTTAGATTGAAAAATATTTTTATAAAGCTCTGAATAAGCTGGTGGATCCGAGTACGCGTTAGTCGATGCCATAAAGCGCTCGGGCTCTGATGGACCTGCATAGCCACAGTTTTGAAAACTGACCACAGTAATCAAGCCACATAATATCGAAACACTTACTTTTATAAGTTTATTTATCCCCATGTATTATTTATCGGTAATGAACAAAAATTACTTTACTAAAAAATGTTTAATTTCAGACGCTAAAATTTTTTAAAAATTAAGACTATTATGAGACAAAATTTCGTCTCATAAAAAGATTATAAAATAATAGTTTTTATCAAAACGATTACAAAGAAAATTGTGCAGCCCACGTCCACATCGTCGAGCCATCAAAATTCAAAAAAGTATAACTTTGTGAAAGTGCTAAGCGGCGAAAAATTTGCCAGCGCATCAACAACTGACCTGCTACTTGAGTATTAGACGAAGGGCTTACACTTAAGGTTAAATCTTTGGGAATCCAATCAACGTCTCGTTGGCGCACCAACAAGCCAATGCCGCCACTAAAAGTTGTGTCAAAACGATAAAGACTAAAAACAGTCGCCTGCGTTGCCTGCCAAGACCTATTGATGCCGTCAGCAAACATTGGCGCTGTATCAAAACCGCCGCTTGAGGCTTTTCCAAATGAATAACCTAACGAGACCCCACGAAACCAACGTGCTGACTTCCAATTTTTTTCTAGATGAATTCCAAACCCAGCATAATTAGCAAAGCCCTCTGTGGTGACGGAGCCATTTGAAACAACTAAGCGTTCATTCCACATGTTATAACTGGTTCCTAACTCAAACGACGTTGCCGTTTTTTTCACTGCTTTTTTTATACCCGCAACGACTGTTGAAGTTGAGTCTGTCGTCACTTTTTTCTGAGCCCATGTCGGTTGCAACAACGCAAAGAAAAAGCTTATGAAAAATAGTATTTGTGTTTTTTTAATAGGAAACATGAACCTGGCCTTGCAGCTGCCATTGATCTTTTGATACGACTTCTGGCGAAAAATTTTTAAATTGAACGGCAGTCAATCTGACTTCAGTTCTTTGCATTGGAAACATCAAAAATCCGAAGGTCCAGCGCTCAAATTCTGTTGACGAAAATTTTGCTTCTTTTTGGCTGCGTTCGATAATCGTTAAAAAATTATAACCTCGGACCAAGTGAATCATTGACTGAACTAAACTATAAACGCCGGTAATTTCTTTGCTGCCAACTGCTTGATCTTGTTTTAATCCAAGCTCTACAAGCACGCTAGACCCTGCTGCATTCGGAAATCCCCAGCGACTATGCAGCGCAAAACGCTTTGAATTTACGAGCTCATTTTTTTCGGTCAATGCAGATGCGCCGACTCTGGTTTTTTCACCAAGAGTGTACTCAAATTGCAATGAGCCTCCGGCTTTTCTAGTAGCTGCTGGTCGAAGTAAATTGCCAGCGAAAAGGTGTAAACTGGCATCCCATTCTTCTTCGTTCCATTGCAAATGTATTCCATGAACTTGATCGTCTTGGCCTAAGCCGATGGCTGCTCGGCTGTACTGGGTATGATTGGATGTTCGTAGGCCATAGACTTTATCCATTAACCCTGTCGCCATAAGCAATTTTTTCATCGGATAAAATCTGAAATAGTGTTCTCTAGAAACGGCATCTGTGGTTTTTCCATCGCCGTAATAATCTGTTGCAGGAAGGGCTGTTAAACCATAATTCAGAACAATAATATTTTGCGAAGCCTCATCAAAGCTAAAAACCAGGTTCAAATCGCGCTGCATCTGAATCCATCTACCGACAGAATCTGTACCGCCAGGTTTTGTTTGAAACCATAGCCCACGATATTTAATCGAAGGACGAATCCACCACGGAAGTTCTTTCCCAGGAAAAAATCCCGTGTACTTTTCTGCATACTCTTCGTCTGTTATCTTATCTGCTAACCAAAAATTTCGAGCCGCAATTTCCTGAGAAAATAAAGCCCTGCCGTAGTCAGTTAGCGGACCATTACCCTGGCTGTTGTAGTGGCACATAACGCACGTTTTATAGCCATACCCAATAAAATCTGGGTAAGCCCAAGTCGGAACAGAAAAATAACAAAGCAGAGAAATAATCAATATTTGCATTTGCTAAAGTTAAACCTTAGCGAAGAAAAAGTTCAAGCGATTTGCGTCATCAAATATCAAATTCTAGAAAGATTTCTACCAATGACAACCTAGGTGCAGGTAATTCATAAAAAACAAGGCGAAGACCTTAAGTCAGATCTTCACCTTAAAAAAGGGAAGGCGCGATCAATCATTTTTCTTCAATTAAGAACCCGACTTTTTAGCTGTTTGCTCTTTTTCTTGTGACTGGTGCTTCTTCAGAAAATGATTTTTCTGCTTTGGCGTCGCCGCGACCACTTTGCTCGTGTTGGATTCAATTTTCGAAGTATCCTTTGATGAAGTTGCCATTCCCTGCGCAAAGCTCATTGCGCTTATACCTGTTACGATAACGATTGCTGATACGATTGCGGTTTTCATAAATACTCCTTCGGCCCTTGGGTCGGTTGTTACAAGCAGCTTTTTGTCTGCGTGTTAAAGTAAAACTACACTGTGGATAATATAAACGTTCGTGACTCGCGAGGAGAAATCTCCTCGCGAATTGCAGGGCGTATTCATATGAAATTACTTATACTTAACAATAGCAAAGTGTATGATTGCAGCTTCCTAAAAGGCTGGAGAGGGCTAAATGAAGGGTAATTTTATGAACCGCCTATTAAAACTTGTTTTGCCCGTTGGACTTTTATCATTTGCCGTTGTTGTTAGTATTTCACTGTGGACCGTTTATTCACTTCGGAATGCCATCATTTTCGAAAGGGAGGCCAACGCAATTCAAAGCAATCTCGACGATCTCTTTCAGTACATTCAAACTTCTGAGTCTTCGCAAAGGGGTTATCTTTTAACAGGCAAAGAAGAATATCTTTCTGAGTATTTAAATGCCACGCCAAAAATTCTGCCTACTCTTGCGACGCTGAAGTTAAAACTCGGTGCGACCCCAAGCTATCAAGTGGTCACATCTGAAATTGCAATACTTGTTGCGCAAAAACTCGAAGAGCTCAAACTCACGATTATTTTGCGGCAGTCTAAGAAAGGATCAGAAGCCATTGCGATAACTCGAACGGACCAGGGTAAAGAATTAATGACAGAAATTCGGAACCTTCTAGAAAAGATTGATCAAAGCGCAAAGCTTGAGGCCATTAGACATGAAGGAGGGATTAGGACGTACTCATCAGTTTTAACCACTTCAATAGCTATCGGTTCATTTATTACATTAATTCTTATAATTCTTTTCGCCTATATCTCTAGAATGGAAATTCGCCGTCGAGCAAAAAACGAAGAAGCGCTTCGAGCCGCACAAGAAGCAGCGCTTGTAGCATCAAAAATGAAATCAAAATTTCTTGCGACCGTCAGCCATGAAATTCGAACTCCACTGAATGGCATTATAGGAATGAGTGATATCTTAAGATCTCGACTGAAAGAATCTGAAAACAAAAGATTTATCGGCATCATTCACGACTCGGGCAATGCGCTCTTGCGCATAGTAAACGATGTATTAGATTTTTCAAAAGTTGAGGCTGGGAAAATGGAGTTTGAATATTCTGAGTTTTCGGCAATAAATACGGTCGAGTCTTCTGCCGAACTATTTTCAGCGAAGGCCCGAGAAAAAAATATTTCGATTCTAACCTTTGTGGATGCAGAAATACCGTCCTCCCTGCTAGGGGACTCGACCCGAATAGCTCAAATTTTGAGAAATCTTATTAGTAATGCCATTAAATTTACTCAAACTGGAGGTGTCCTCGTTAAGGCTCGGCACCGTTTTCAAGCTGGCAAAAAAGTGGCCGTACGCTTTGAGGTACAAGATACTGGAATCGGGATTTCAAAAGAAAATCAGGCCATTCTATTTCAAGCTTTCACGCAAGTCCATGATGAGAGCAAATCAAATGTCGAAGGAACAGGGCTTGGTCTTTCTATTTGTAAGGGACTTATTGAAAATATGAATGGTCAATTCGGTATCGAGTCACAAGAAAATCACGGATCAACTTTCTGGTTTGAAATTCCGCTCGAATCAATTGGTGAAGAAAAAATATCAAGTCGTTTTCAATATAATCAAAAATATAAATCCATATTATGCCACGGAAAAAATGAGCTATTGGACCAAGTAATAGCTCTTTATGCTGCGGAACTAGGATTTCAAGTGCGTAGCGAAGAAACTTTTGCGGAATCTGATTTAGATGTTCATGATTTAATCTTAATTAATATTGAGGATTTTACGTTTGAAGAGTTGAATCTAATTCTTAAAAATAATCGCCTTAAAGAAAAAGCCATTGTTTTAGTTGCAACGAACCAGTTCGATGATATCAGCGAATTAGTTGAAGGAAATTCGACCGTTTCTTTTTTAAGAAAGCCATTTACCAGAGACCAGTTTTTCGCCGTGATCAGTAACGAATGGACTCAGTCGGAAATGAAGGAGGACTCACCGATTAAAATTGCTAGTGATCAACGTGGTCAGATTGTTTTGCTCGTGGAAGATAATCCAACAAATCAGATAGTCGCTGAAATACTTTTAAAACAATTGGGCCTTCAAGTCCACATCGTTGCAAATGGAGCTGAGGCCATTGAAGCACTGACAAGAGTTTCATACGCATTAGTATTGATGGATTGCCAGATGCCTGTCATGAACGGGTTTGATGCGACAAAGGCTATCAGACATCGTGAAACCAGTTTGGGTATTCATACGCCTATTGTTGCACTGACTGCCAACGCAATGGATTTCGATCGAGAAAAATGTTTGGCATCAGGAATGGATGCGTTCATTTCAAAGCCTTTTAAGTCCTCGGATTTTTTATCCGTTGTGAATAAATTTATACTGCCGAAAAAAAATGACCCTGTGAATTGGCAGGTCCTTAAAAAATTGGCCCAAGACACGGACCCGAAAGTAGCCAATCGTCTTATTCAATCGTTTCTGACGACCCTTCCCAATGCCCTGAGTGCGATTGAAAAGGCCATAGCGGAAGGCAATTGTAAAGAGCTTGGCCGATGGGCGCACCAACTCAAAGCATCAAGTGCAACGCTTGGGGCGTCCGAGCTAAGTCAATTATGTGATCACTTAGAAGAAGACTCAAACTTGTCTTTAGATATAGATCAATTGAAAAGCACCGCTACTGATATTTTAGCCAAAGGTAATGAAGTGCTAATTATTTTCAGAAATCAAAACCACTATCTTTAAACCAGTAGCCTGTATCCTTCGTTTAGAATCGTTTCAATTTTTATTTTTGATCCACTGATCTTTTTACGAAGATGGTTGACGTGCGTATCAACGGTTCTATCAGTGATACTTATATCCGATCCCCAAACTTTATCTAGAAGCTGAGTCCTAGAGAAAACGCGGTCTGGTGCTCTTGCAAATACGAGTAGTAAGCGAAATTCTAACGAAGTCAGTGTAATCGACTCTTGAGATTTTCCTTGCGCCAAATAAATTCGTTGCTTCGGAACATCGATAGTCATGTCTTTTAATTTTATTAAACTTTTTTCCTGATCCGATTGATCAAGTTTTTTTATTTTAGCGTTAACACGCGCGCGTAGCTCTAGAGCATCAAATGGTTTAGAGATGAAATCATCTGCGCCCAAAGAAAATGCAATCACCTTGTTTGAAGTTTCTGATTTTCCAGTCAAAATGAAGATTGGCGTTTTATTGCTATCAGGAATTCCAACGATTTCGGCTAAAAATTTAAGACCGTCTCCGTCTGGAAGCTCTACATCAAGAATAACTAGATCAAATTTTCTTGAGTAAATAAGACCCCTAGCTTCGGACACCTGGCTCACGGCAGTCACATGGTACTGATCAAGGGCTGCTTGAACAAGAATTTGAATTTCGGCATTGTCTTCAACACACAGTATAGATTTCATGTCCTCAGATCTTATAATAGAGTACTGCTGCTGGTCCATTTTAATTCTCGATGCCTACGACGTCACAGCCCATTCAAAAGTCTATAAACGAATTGCATAATCAACTAAGAAGAATTCTCCTCGGGTGCTCCCCACGCCGTGCAAATGTAATGTCGATACTAAATCACAACAAGAGGTGATTTATGGAAGAAGTAGCAACTCAGGAAACAATGTCGCACTCAGATACGGTCTACCACCGTTCAGCACACATTTTAATCGTCGAGGATGACATTACGATGGAGCCCATTTGGAAATACGTGATCGAAAGAGCAGTGCCCGGAGCATCAATCAAATGGGTTACGACAGAAGAGGCCGCAGAGAAGATTATTGCTCACAGACTTCACACGTCTGAAGAATTTGATCTCATTATTTCTGATATCTTTCTGTCTGGAAGTAGAACTGGAATTGATCTTTGGAAAAGATATGGAAGTAGTAACAGCCAATTTCTTCTCATGAGCGCTGTAAGCCCCACAAAGTTTGCCAAACTCGTAGGAGATGCAGAGCCATCTCCATTATATGTTCAAAAACCGATTAATCCAATTGCATGTATCGATACCATCAGTGAGATGTTTTCGAAATTTTAATAAATATCAATCATTCAAGATATTAAAACGTAGCTCTGTAGGCTGCTTCGCCCACGATACCGCGCGCGACCAAGACCATGATTGTTTTTTGCTTCTGCGAAAGGCCTTCCATTTTCCACTGCCGTTCGCCGCTATACCTCATGATAAATTGAAACTTATATATGTTTTGACCCTCGTTTTTTCATCGAAGGTAAAGTTAAACATGTTTCACGAAGTGGGCACTTTGAACATAAGCCACCTTTAATTCGATATCTTTTATAATCAGGAGCTGAACCTTCTATTGGAAACAACTCGTGACCTTGCGGACAAATAAAACAATCTTTATTTTTATTAAATATAAATCCTTCTGAATCACGAGTAACTCTATCGCCAGTATCAGAGTGAAATCGCGGAACAAAAGAATTGATTTCCCGGTCCTGCAAGGCTTGAAGATTTACGCCAATATCCATAACCACGATCTGCCGTAATTTCTTCAACTTTTAAATCAAATTTTTTTCAATGTAGTCAATACGATCTAACATCACATGACCTTCAACATCAGATCCGGTTGTCACATGGGCAGCTATAATAATTCTACTTTCGCATCAATTGTTTCATGAACTTATGCTTGGTTAAACACCTTACATGCAGCAGAGTGGTTCCTTGCTTTGCATTAGTTTCTAAATGTCTCTTATGACTTAAGACACTTTTATAGACGTACCTAAGTCTATAATTACTTAGACGAAGTGGAATTTGAACATTAAAATCTACAAAATAAGATCATATCATTTTCACGAGAATGGGAATATTAAGATAGTTTATAGTAAATTTTAACCTCAAACGACTTCTAATAAAAACAGTTTTATACACCTAATCTATTATTATAGACCCTTAGAATATCTGAGATTTATGAATTAGTTAGCACTAAAATCTATTAAATTATTGCATTAAAATCTAGCAACGTGATACACTAAAATCTATAAAACAAGTGCATTAAAATCTAGTATATAGAAACAGGGTACCACATGGAAACTGCTAAAAAAAATCAAAAAATTAGAAAGCTAGGCCATGAAATATTCGGTGAAACCTTAAGTCTTGCTAAAGAAGCTTCTAATAAACAGGTCATTAGATCTGCAAATATCGACAGAGGGACAAGGGAAAGATTAGTTAAAGCAGGCTACTTAGAAGAAGTTGTTAGAGGATGGTATTTGTTAACTAACCCTGCGGGCAAAGGAACTAGCACGCTTTGGTATAGTAATTATTGGGAATTCATAAAGCAATATTTAGACGATAGGTTTCAGGATGACTATTGTTTATCGCCAGAATCATCTTTAAATCTGATTTCTGGACAAAATACAATTCCGCGACAAATCATAATTTTAACCAAGAAAAAATCTAATCAAACGATCGATTTAGCTCATGGCACCTCTGTGCTTTTTTATACGGACTCGAGCAACTTCCCCGAGGTTATTCATAAGCATGAAGGAGTAAATACATTTCCTTTAGCAGAGGCTCTTTGTAAGGCTACTCCGAATTACTTTAAAGAACATTCTTTGAACGCAGAAATATGTATGAAGCTTGTAGCGTCAACAGCGGAATTATCACGTGTATTGCTTGGCAAAAACCTTGTATCTGCGGCGGAAAGAATTGCAGGCGGATATAAGCAATTAGGGGACATAAAGAGATCACAACAAATAGTTGAAGATTTGTCGGCAGCAGGAAGACAAGTCAATTTAGTAAATCCTTTTAATAAAGCAGATTTATGTTTAGCGGGAATAGAAAGATTAACATCGCCATATGCTGGGCGAATTGAAGCAATCTGGAATAAAATGAGAGAAGATGTGATAAAAACATTCCCCGAGGCTCCTCGTAATGGATCTTCAGTTGAGTCACTTATTGCTACGATTGAAGAACTGTATAGAGAAGATACTTATCACTCCTTATCAATTGAAGGATATCAAGTTACTCAGGATTTAATCGAGCGAATCAAAAAAGGAGAGTGGAGTCCTGATCAAATTCAAACTGATTCTGAACAAAAAAATGCTCTTGCTGCAAAAGGCTACCTTAATGCCTTCAAATCAGTGCTCGAAAGTGTAAGGAAGGTGGTATTAGATAAAACTGATGCTGCAACTGTAATGTCGGATCATTTGCAAACTTGGTATCGGAATTTATTTACACCTTTGGTGCAGGCACATTTACTGAAAGCAGAAGATTTGGCTGGTTATAGAAATAATCAGGTTTATATAAGTGGATCTCGTCACGTGCCGCCACCAGTCAGTGCTGTGTTAGATTGTATGGAAACTCTTGAAAAACTTTTAAGAAACGAGAAGTCTTCTGCTGTTCGTGCGATATTAGGTCACTTTATTTTTGGCTATATCCATCCATATGTGGATGGTAACGGACGAATCAGCAGATTCGTAATGAACCTAATGTTAATTTCTGGAGGATATAATTGGACCATAATAAGAAATTCAGAACGCACAAGATATCTAGACTCATTAGAGGCAGCATCTACAAATCTAGAAATTGTTCCTTTTTGTGAGTTTGTCGCGTCTGAAATGAAATATTGGGGAACTATTCGTCTGAAGGCTAAGTAAACTTAGCTTTCTGTGCAAAAGTATAAATGGTAGGGAGTACAGGGAAAACTTGGCTCTTTGTAAGTAACTATAACGACTGGCGAAATCCAGCAATTTCAAAGACTTGGAACGCGTGAGCTTCCGACACTTTCTACCGATTTCTATGGTTTTCTCACTGGGGTGGAGATGAATTGGCTCGTCCATCTCAATGACCACTGAGCATTTTGTTAGCATCTGCTAAGAGCGCATCTAAGTAGTGATATTTCAACACTTGCGACAAGCTCTGTGTAAAAAAAATAATTTCGATAAAACTAATAAAATTAAATATGACATAGCCGTTGGATGTTTTCGCGTAATTTGAATATAGGGTTTTGGCATAATAACCGTTGTTAACAATATCGAAAACTAGAAGTAGTGCAGTCGCACAACATAAGGTGAAAGCAATTAAATTCGGTTTTCTTATTCTAGAGGTACTTTGTTTATAGTAGTGATTTTGTCTTGAGTAGTGAGTGTGATAACTGAAACAGTACCAGTAAGGTTTAGGATTATTTTCTGATCGAAATTTTTTATACAACTTCCAAGCAGGAAGAAAAACAGCAAAAAGTAAAATTGATCCGAATGCAGGGATCATTAACAGAGGAGTAAAAATCCCGGTATCGAAAAGATCCTTGCCATATCTTGCATTGATAATTATTGATCCAATCATTCCAGCAACTGGTGCTCCAAATATTAAGCCTAAAATAACATACAAATCTGCACGACTAATTTCTTTACCATCGAAAACAAAGTTGTTATGAGCGAGTTGTTTATATTCGGATAAGTTTCTATCCCAAAAAACTTCAAACGGATTTTTAAAGAAAGGCGCATCAAATTTAAAGCGAATCAGTTGGCTAAGAGTCCCTAAAAAAAAGAAGGCAACAATAGCTATGTGTGGAACCCATTGGAAGCTATCGATATAAAATAGATAAATATGATAGATTGTAAACGGCAACAGCACTAAAAATTTAATAGCAAATTGATCAACGAAAAATAATTTTTTTGAAATCATTAGTTTGATGTTAGGTTAGGTTTTCATTTAACTCAAGTAGTTCAGTAGAGTTCTTACTATTGAACATTAAATATTTTGTTTACAGCTGAATATAAATTCATTGATACTTGTTTGGAGGTATTTATGAATAAGATTTTTTTGGTACTTTTGATTATTCCTGTGATAACTCGCGCTGGTGGATATAAAAATGCAAACTGGGGCGAAACAAAGGCGGCGGTTCAAAAAAAACTTCCAAAAGATAAGAAAGAAAAATGCTACTTCGACCTGTACGGTGCGGAGACGAAGTTTATGGATGCGCAAAAAATCTTACTTGGAATGCCGTTTGACTCAAGTTTAATGGGTTGTAATTCCAACTATTCAACCGTGGATAAGAAAAACCGCTGCAATACAGAAGTGGTTAAGCAATACTCTATCACAAATGTGGGAGTTGGATGCGGAATTTTTTTGGTGGTAAATACGTGGGACAATACAATTCAATTTGGGAAAAGCCAGCCCCTTTGATGGCTGAGTTAAACAACAAATACGGAAAACCAGTTGAGCTTGAAAAATATTGTTCAAAGGGTGGTGGCTGTGGCCAAGGTTATAAATTTAAGTATCAGGACAATGAACTCTTCGCACTCGAATATCATGACCACTTGGTATTAATTTATGCGGACCCCGCTCAAAATGAACGAGCCACAAGTGCTGCTAGCTCTGTAAACGCAAAAACTGAAAGCACTGCTCTAAAGGAGCGCGAAAAGAAACAGAAGAAGGCAAAGGAAAGCTTGTAAAGAGCGTGCTATAATTTCACGTTATTCGCGAAGTGCTTGGTTTGAATGGAATGTCCGGTTAAAATAATTAGCTCAAACTATAGGTACATAAGTCTTTATTGGTTGTTTTTAAGGTTGTGTCACTTATCAGAAAGTAATTAATTTAAATTAGTTACTGAACTAACAAAGTTATTGCTTAATTAATTAATTCGTGGTTACTACTTATAAGTACATGTAAAGACTAATATATTAACTATTGGTCCTGATTTAATTTAGGCTAATTACTTAAATTAGGAACGTGTGATATATTTAATTTAATTTAATTACAGCTCAATTTGGGACAAAGTTATGAAAAAAACACCACAGAATTTTGGAAACTCAATTAAAGAGGCTAGGGAGCGCGCGCTTTGGAGTCAGTTCCAGCTTGCCGACGCTTTGGGTACGTCACAAGGAACAGTTTCAAGGATCGAGCGAGGCCTGCCCGTTAGGCCGAACGTACTGCAAAAGGCTCTTGATATTTTGCGCGAACATTTAGCAGATAAAACGACGTCTATATATGTGCCCGTTGCAAAGTCCGCTGCACCAACTTACAAAAATGAACAGTTTAGGAATTGGGAAATATCAACTTTTGCAAAAGCGGCAGGGGTTAATTCGGGCGACTTTACTTTAACAGTGGAACTAAAAAAGCATAAGCAAGCGTTTATAATTGGTGATGCTGCGGGAACTGGAAATGATGCAGCCATTGTCGCTATTGCTATTCAGTCGGCGTTCGTCGCTGCCTTAAAAACACTAAATCCAGATCATGTAACCGTGAACGGTGTACGCTTAGCTATTGAACATGCTTATCGATACACAATGCCTAACTGGAAAGCTGGACCAAGTTTAATTATTGGAACAGTCGATAACGCAAATAACAGTGCAGAGTTTTTAAACTTTGGTATGCCAACAATTGTTGGAAATAAAAAAGGAAAAATTGAGTACTATAAGCAACTCCCGGAATTAGCAATGTTAAGCTCACGAGATAATCCGAGAGAGCTAGTTCCAATTCGAATATCTATGGCGGCCGGAGAATCAATTTTTATGTTTTCAGACGGCTTTGTAGAGTCATTCGAGTCAATGAGCTCGAGAAGTCAAAATAGTCTTGTATCAAGATATTTGGAAGCATCATCAATGTTAAGCGATGACTCGGGAGCGATATTGCGAAATTTGGTTGAAGGCGGTGCGCAATCAAGGCCAATATATGCAAATGCCGAAGATGATATGTCTGCTATGATTATTTTAAATAAACGAGGATAGAGTGGATCTTTATATAACATTAACTCATAAGAGTCAGGCGGCGGCCGATGACGAGTCTGCTAAGGTCTATCCTTGGTTAGTAAAAGAAATTGGCAACAAAGGCCTACCTTCAAGACTTTTTGATGCGACCGCTTTTTTATGTCATGAAATTGCAAACAATAGATTTTTAAGAAATTCGTTAACTAGGCAGATAAAGCTTCGAGTAAAGGTTTCCGAGACCGAAATTGTCATTGCTATAAGATATGACGGCGAACCATTTAATGATTTAAATCCACAAAGTGGACCACGCGCGATTCAAGGTATAATTAATGAAATGAATGCGATATATCGGGATGACGGAGGAGAAGATGTCGGAACTGACGCAGGCTCAACCGCTACAGCGGGCGAAACATTTTATACGACAACGAGAATTATATTGCCTATTGCAGGAAAAAAATAAATATGGAAAATACTGAATACCCTTTTAAATTTGAAGTTGAAACACCATCATCAACAAAAATAATTATTAAGATTAGTGGCGCTTACCGCCGCGGAAATCTGACGCTCGATCAACGAAAAGATATAGAAACTGCTATTCAAAAGGCGATAACCTTAACGAATAATGGAGTGTTCTTAATATTTGATCTATTGGGTCTTACTTACTGGGATACCTTAGGAATAAATGTAGTTGTAGAAGCAATAAAAACCGTAAATGAAAAACACACTAGAAGGGCTGGCATGCTTTTAAAAAAGGATACCATCGCATATATTGCGGCGAGCACAAGGCATTCTCAAGAATTTTCATCAGGAAGAGTTTTGTGTGCTGAAACTGAAGTAGACCTGCTTTCAGCACGATAAAGAATGCGGTTGAATCTAAAGTAGATTAAAATAGATATATGTCTAGACCAGTGGGCCTTACTAAAACAGGTGGAAGAAAAAAGGGAACTCCAAACCGCCAATCGCTTTGTTTATTGAGCGTACTGGAAAGTAACAAAATTGATATAATAGCGGAAATCGCCAATTTGTTACCTCAATTGGGACCGGAAAAGAAAGCTGACGTTTTGCTTAACTTAATGAGCTATGTCTTTCCTAAACGTAAGGCTATCGAACTTTCCAGCGCGGATGAAAATGAAAGCGGTCCACAAGTAATAGTGACTTTGCCATCGAATGGATTTGAAGTTCCTAAATATCGAAAAGTCTAATTTTTATTTTTCATATTTCTTATTACATTCGTCATAGCACGCAAGGGCTTCAGATTTTTTGCTAGATAGTCTTTGGTAGCAATCCTCATTGCAGCTATTGTTGTCTTGGACGGCTTTTGTTTCTTTTTTAATTGGCTTACTGTTGCGACTCACAGAATTTAAACAATTAATATTTTTGGGTCGTCTAGGCCAAGTCAGCGATGAATCCGTGCCTCTGTACTCCACGCAATCAATTTTCACATCGTAGTCGCATTCTTCCCAGATTTGGAAGTCAGCTGAAAATCCATTTTGAAGCGAATAAGATTTTTTGCCTAAATGTTTAATTTTAATCCCAACTGGTGTTCCTGTTGAGTCATATATTGCCTTCTTGGTTTTTAAAATTGCGTTTAAAAACAATCCGCCTTCGCCACGAAGTTCGTACTCATGATCACTGCTCTTTTGAACTAACATTCGCAACCAATACCTTACCAAGGTTAACTGATAGCTCCGATGCGACTGCGCGGCGGTTGTTACTTTTTCCATTTAAGAAACAGGTGTTGGATCCAAATAAGCAAAATCGCAATTTGGTAAGTTCACAATTTTGGAAAGACTCAGGGGAGATTCCTGGAATTGTAAATTGGGGATTGCAGGGACGGTTTCGATTGATAAAGAATAGACATTTTACTCAGTCATCAGAAATGATTCTCGAGTCGAAAGAGTTTAAATCGCAAATGAATCCCACACGAGAGTTTTTAATTGAAAATTGTGAATTTAGAAATGATGTATTAGCCCTTCAACAGATGGGCGGGTGGAAGAACCAGCAAATGGCCTTACACTACGGGCAGATTAGTTCAAGCCGTGCAAAGGACGCTACATTGAAGGCTGAACGAAAAGCAGATCATTTAAAGCTGATTAAAAGCGAAAACGTATCATAGAAATTGTTGGGGTGGAGATGATTGGAGATGAATCAGTTTTTGTCTTAATCAGAATCCAGAGAAAACAACCACTTAGGAACTAAATGGTAGGGAGTTTTGCTAATTTAAAAAGCCAGCGATTCCAGCCATTTAAAAATGGTATCCTACCAATTCCTACCATCTGCTAACTAGTTATCGCCTCTTTCACATCTTTGCAAGATCTAAGCGCTCTTTACAGCTGGTATTTTGTATCCCAGTCCATTCGTAGCACCCATAATATCCACCCCTGCCATACGCAAATATACATTTGTAGTCTTGATTTCAGAGTGGCCTACAATAGCCATGACTTGAGCTAGCGAAACACCTCGTGCAAGCAAGTTTGTGATAAAAGTAGCTCTGAGGTCGTGAAACTTAATTTCAGTAATTTTAATATCACGACAGAACTCTTTTAAAACTGCGGCCTGCTCGCCACTTTCCCATTCAGACAACTGAGGCAGTACAAAATCAGTAGCCTTGCAAATTTTCGGTTTCCATTTGTTTAGAAAAACCAAAAAGTCGTCACTGATGGGAACGGTGCGATTTTTCCGACTCTTCGTCGGCGTAATGCCCGTTTTGTTGGTCCACTGTTTATTGACTGATATTGATTTTGCTTCCAAATCAATATCAGACCAGCACATCGCTTTTAACTCGCCCGATCTCATCCCGGTCATTAAAGCCGTCACCCATACCGGGTAAAACGGATGTCCAACTTTGCTTCCCTCTTTTAAAAGGATTTGGACCTCTTTATTGGTCAGAACAAGTTTTTTGGTTTCAGCTACCTTGATCGACATTCCCTGTGCCGGATTTCTTTGAAGATGATCATCCTCAAAAGCCATCTGCAAAACACGCTTGATCTGCTTCAGAACACATTTCCGCGCATTATCAGATATCTTCATATCCTGCTGATGAAGCACTTCATGAACATCATTACGAGAAATTTCGCTAATCGACTTTTTTGCCCAGAGCTTAAAAGTCCATTTATTCAAATTTTTCTCGTAACCATAAACCGTCGAGTACGCAGAATTAATTTTCATTTTTTCTAAACAACGC
>JAYTPC010000087.1:0-6330 GCA_043747425.1 Bdellovibrionales bacterium | reverse complement strand
CCTTCTTTTTTGTATCTTCAAAAGTCTCGTAACCTATTGAAAACACTTTTGGTTGAGCCACTCAACCTTTAAATTTCAACTAAACTGTGGACATGGCCGATTTAAAATCTTCAGAGTATTCAATTCCAGTTTTGGGAATAATTTTTCTTAAGTTTGCGGACAACAAATATAGACAGTATGAAAATGAAATAAATAAGGAGTTCAATAAACTCAAGGGTACCCGAAGAGAAAAAAAAATTGAGGAAATTGCAATTGAGAAATGCGGGTTTTATTTACCCAGCAACGCGCGATATGAATTTCTTTTAAAATTACCAGAAAATCAAAAGATTGATAAAGCTTTAAAAGACGCTATGGTTTCAATAGAAAAATATAAAAAAGAATTGGAAGGAGTCCTTCCAAAAGACGAGTATTTCAAATTAACTCGTACTGATAAGCAAATACCGAAAGATTTATTAAAAAATTTCTCAGATATTCCAATAGAGGCTTCTGGTGATATGTTTGGTAAAATTTACGAATATTTTTTGAGTAAATTTGCTCTTGCTGAAGGTCAAGGTGGTGGAGAATTTTTCACACCGAACTCTGTTGTTAGGTTGATGGTTGAAATAATCGAGCCTCATGATGGAACCGTGTATGATCCAGCCTGCGGTTCGGGCGGTATGTTTGTACAATCAAATAATTTTATACAAGCTAGAAAAAGACAAGGGAAAGAGTCTAAAGATTCTAATTTATTTGTCTACGGACAAGAAAAAACTTTAGAAACGGTAAACCTTGCAAAAATGAATCTTGTGGTTAATGGCTTGCGGGGTGAAATAAAGCAGGCGAATACATATTATGAAGACGTATATAAAAGTATTGGAAAATTCGACTACGTGTTGGCGAACCCGCCATTTAATGTCGACGATGTTACGTTAGGTAAAGTTGAAAACGACAAGCGCTTTAGTACTTATGGCATCCCTAGAAATAAATCGAAAACAAAAACTAAAGGTGAAGAGACATGTCCGAATGGCAACTATCTCTGGATTAATCTGTTTGCGACCTCATTAAAAGAAAAAAAAGGAAGGGCTGCGCTTGTAATGGCGAATTCAGCGTCTGACGGCAGACATAGCGAAGCTGAAATTAGAAAAACTTTAATCGAAAAAAATTTAATTTATGGCATGTTATCACTACCCAAAAACATGTTCTATACAGTTACTTTGCCCGCAACTCTCTGGTTTTTTGATAAAGCTAAAAAAGATAATAAGATATTATTTATCGACGCTAGAAATATATTTACCCAGATCGATCGCGCACACAGAGAGTTCACGGAAGAACAGATTCAAAACATTGCTATAATAAGTAAGTTACATCGTGGTCAATCTAAAGAATTTGTTTCTCTTGTCGATTCTTATTTTTCTAGAGGGATAACGGCTTTAAGTGAAAATAGCTCAACTATTGAGACAGCATTCAAAAAATTGTCGGAATTTTTTATAGGAAGAGGCGAAAAAGAAGTTCCCGATTTGAAATCTAGACTTAAAGATATTTCAACAATGGAAAAAAAATTAGCTGCATATAAAGAATCGATAGTACGCGCGTCAGTTATTGATTTGAATAAAGCACAGCAGAAGCTCTCTGCTGAATATGCACCTTTTTTTGAAAGTATTCATGAGATGCTAAAGCTGATTGATAAAAAAGTAAGGATGTTTGAAAAAACAAGTAAAGATCAAAAAGAAATGAAAGTAGTAAATAATGAATTGGATGCACTTCATAAATCCATTAAGGAAAGTGAGATTCATTTTAATCACATTAAATGGCTTCAGACCCGTTTTCCAGAAGCGAAATATGAAGATGTAACAGGACTATGTAAACTCGCATCACTCGACGATATTAAAGAACAAGAATACTCTCTCAACCCAAGCCGATATGTTGGAATAGTGATAGAGGATGATGGCAAGACTGAAGAAGAGTTCATTCAAGAAATGGTTTTCTTGAATGACGAAATTTCAAAGCTTAATTTGGCCGCTCGCGGCCTGGAGTTGGTTATTACTTCAAATATTAATCAAATTGCAGGTTCAATGTGACGCATTTTCGTCCTGACATCTTTAATAATTTTGTTAAGTTAAACAGAGGGTTTGATCTTCCTGAGAAAGATATTTTTGACGGCTCACACCCAGTAGTTGCAAGTACCTCAATTAAGGCTTTTCATAGGACTTACAAAGTCTTACCGCCTGTTGTGGTAACAGGCCGATCGGGTAGCGTCTTTTTTTTTGTGTCTACGGGTTTAATGTATAAGTTTTTCTAATACATCTTCGATTTGGTTTTTGTTTCTGATGTGTTCTAAATTATTAAGTGCCTTTGAGTCAACCGGGATTTTTAACCAGTTATATTCAAGCCTCATTGCGGTCCATGCCAATAAAATATTTAATGTTTTTTCACCAAGCCCTTCCATCGATTTTGTTCTTCGTTTTAATTCTTTATTTACGCGCTCAATTGGATTTGTTGTCTTCAGTACGCGCCAAAATTTCTTTTCAAATTTGTAGTGAGTTAATAGAGATTCAAAATCTTTATCGATGCAATAGACTGCTCGTTCACAATCAGACCCCATTTGTGTTTTTAAAATATTAAAATTTAACCTGGCTTGAGATTCGCTACTTGCGTACATGACTTCATTCAACAACTTTTCAAAAGCTACAGCTAATCGTTTTGAACATTTCGCCATCGCATTTTTTTTGGCGTGAACCCAACATCTGCCAGTCATTGATTTAGGAAATATTTCTTTAAAAACTTTTTCTAAACCAACAAGTCCATCCATTACGCCGATTTGAACTAAACCTGGATCTAAACCACGATTTATCAAATCTTTGAATAAAGCTCGCCAAGATTCGGCATTGTCTTTTTGGCCCGGCTGAAGCGCTAATAGGCTCGTGCAGTTGTTTTCATCGATACCAACCACTACAAGTGTCGGTTCTTTTTCAGTTGAACCACGGCGCTGTATTTTGAAATTGGTGCCGTCGATAAACAAACACCAATATTTCTTTGTTAGATCTCGATCTAGCCAAGCCAAAGCTTTTTCTTCAACTATTTCGAGTGATTTATGAACAGTACTTTTTCCAATTTCAACACCTAAGATTCTTTTCGAAACCATTGCTAACGTTCTATTTGAAATTCCAGCTAAATGTAAAACGGCTAAATCTTCTTTTAATCTTGAATCAATTTGCTCACTTTTAGGAACTAAAGAACTTGTAAATTTTTTGTTACGATCCCGCGGCATTCGGATACGAACGCAACCTACATTTTTAATTGCAAACTCACGCTCGTAAAAACCATTCTTTTTATTACTTGATTGATCCGCTTGTCCTAGGAATAAGTCCATTTCCGTTTGCAAGAGCTGATTCAAACTATTTGACACTGATGACTTAATTTCTGAAGTAATCATTTCGAATAATTTTTGATTATTATTTTTAAAAAGCTCAACCGCTTTTACTAATTCTGGAATTTTAATTTCAACTTTAATAATACCCATTTGTAATGTCATAGCTTGTTTTCTCCTCATTGTCCCATAAGCTTTTCTTATGGCGTTTTAGAGCAAACACAAAATTTCGGACGCTACCGCGGTTTCAGGGACATGAAGACCATGATGATTTATATGCGCAAAGCCGGGGTCGATGTAAAAGGTGCAACTAATGCTTTGGATTTGCATAACCCTATAAACGAATCAGCGGCAGTTATAGCCTTTAAGCAGCCAAATTAGACCTGCCAAATATTTTCTTGCAATTTACTTCAATCTGAAGTAATATTTAAATTGGATGGATGTACGCACAAAAATTACTCGCAGCCGAAGTTTTGAAAAACAATTGGATAAAGTCCCTGATTTTATCCAGAAGAAGGTTCTTTTTTGGGTTTTCTTAGTTGAGTCAAACGGTATTTGGGAAGTGATGAAATCGCCTGGCTTTCACGACGAACCTTTGAGGGGTGATCGAAAAGGTCAACGATCAGTGCGAATGAATAAAGCCTACAGGGTTATTTATCACATCATACAAGATCGGGTTCACATCGAACTTTTGGAGGTACACAAACATGATTACTAAATCCTATTTTGAAAAGCTTGAAAAAAAGTATGGCGTAATGACCTTTGCAGATATGCTCAAAGCATGGCGTGAAGCCGAGGACATGAGCCAAACAGCTTTTGCAAAAAAAGTCGGTCTGTCTGTGCAGAATCTAAATGATCTTGAAAAGGGTCGCAGGATTCCATCCCCATCAAGAGCAGCAAAGATTGCAAAAAAACTTGGTTTGCCTGAAATGGGTGTGATTCAGTTGGCATTAAAAGATTCTCTTGTGAAAGAGGGCTTTGATTACGATGTGAAATTGGAATCTGCATAGCCAGCGACTAAGTGTGTAGTCAAATATCGTGGTCAAACTGCGGAAACGGGTTCAATTCTAATCGCCTTTTGTAGTTATTGTTTGAAGAACTTTGCGCAAAAAAGCTAAAAAATTGACCTCGGTAGTAACTCGTAGTTATCGTGAATTTGCAGTGAGTGATTTCAGGTGGTTGCATGGTCAAAAATGTCTCCACCAATTTGTTTTTGTTGGCATATCTGGTAATAAATTTATGGCCGGTTTTTTTGAATTTGGGACTTCAATATCATGGATCTAAAAAAATATTCTAAATTAAGGGAAAATTTTAAAATCTTGGTCGAGAAAACCATAAATGCACTCGGACCAATAAATTACCAAGAATTAGAGCGAATTAACCTACACCTATCACTCTTTCACGGAACTAAGGGTGTAATTATTTGGGGTGAGTACATTGATGTTATTAAGGAAATCCAAAGACATCCTGAGATTAAAAATCATTTTGACTGTCTCATAGGCTCGGCAGAAGGGCAGAGGTTAATTTCTGGTACCGATTTTGTTCAAGCATTTCTAGCTTGGTGTATTTGGGGAACTACTCAGTTTGACGAAAATGACTTCGACCAAAAATTTCAGTCTTTCGTCAGCTTTTTTAATTCTAGCACTATCGAGTTAGTTAAAGAATGTAAGTTATATAATTTTAATTCGTTCTTGCACTCTATTGATTTAGACAATGAATTGAAAATTAGCAAAGTTGCCGCGGCCGCAGAAAAGTTCAAACCTAACACGGGGTACGAAGTTTTCTCTGACCTCGGCTTCGTCATGGTTCAAAAATATAATGTAGAAAAACTGGTAATGACACAAGAAGAGTCACAAAACGAGGCAAACCAAAATGATAGGTTCAAAAAGTTCGATACAACTCTAAAATCTGTTCACCAAAACTTTGATCTATTTATCCAGGCGGTAAGGGTTCATAAGCATTCGGCATGTTATCGTGACCATAATGTTAAAAGTTATTTCTCAGGCTTTTTTGGTCAATTTGGCCAAGTCGTGGGTAGTTCCTTTTTTACTAATACGGCCATAGGCATAAAATATGAACTTGAAGATCACGAAATTGAGGATCTTAAGGCAATCTGGCGACAGCTAGGACAAACGGATAAGCGGGGCACATTGAGTGCAAACCGACTGACCTACGTGTCTGATAGACGAAACAAAGAGGACAAGGTTCTTGATTGCTTCATTGGTCTAGAATCACTTTATTTGCCAGATGGTAATGCTGAACTTACTTTTAGACTCAGTTTGAGAGTTGCAAAAATTTTGATTTCAGATGCAATTGGTCAGAAAGAGTTATTCCAATTTATTAAATCCATGTATGGAAAGAGAAGCAAACTTGCTCATGGAGATAACGTGGAAATAAGTAACCAGGAGCTTGAAAAATTAGAATCAACGCTTCGCTTATCCCTGAAGAAGTACCTTAGTGATAAATCAACATTCAGTGAAGACGACTTAAATCAGTGTTTTTTCACCTAAGAACATTTCTTTAAATGTTTCTGACTCAAGTTGGGCTTAGAGTACTTTGGTCGGCGGCTGTCTAGCTGATGTCCATTGCCTTGCTTGAACTTATAAACCACTGTATCTTCGATATCTTAGGTGGAGGACTTTCCGCCTCCACCAATTGTCAAGTGACTCGAACTGAAAAATTTTAGATTCTGAATCGTTATCTTTTTGTTCATTTCAGTTTTTTCACATTATAATCAAGTTAATGAGGTTTTTGTTTTCTAGACTTTCTGGTCTCATATTGAGCTTTATGGCGATACAATTTATCGCGCTCAGCACTTCGTCGCAAGTGTGGATTCCGTTTTCTTATTGGAGAAGTACGAATAGTTTGGCCGCTTTAGTTATTTCGAGCCTGTACCCGAACCAGCATTTAAAAAATCAGAACCAATACAGTTAAGTAAAAAATAGTTTTTAGAGTTTTTTATTTAGATTTTAAATTTCACAAGT
>JAYTPC010000086.1:0-1357 GCA_043747425.1 Bdellovibrionales bacterium | reverse complement strand
AACTTGTAAACCAGAACAAAATTTTTATTTATGCAGTTTTCCAGAATCAGTTGATTTGACAGCAAAAGGAAACCTCAAAGTTTCTTCTCAGCGTGAAGGCCAAGAGGGTATGGAAGTCGCATACCCCCTGCCACTGAAGCTTGAAACACCTGCCACAAAACAAGAAGGACACGGAAGCCACCACTAATTTAGTTTTTTAATTTCGCAGTTAAATTTAACGAGGATTCATCATGCTTGACCGGATTATCAGATTTTCGCTTTCCCACCGTTTGGTTGTTTTAGCATTTGCTGCACTGATGACGATTTATGGTGGCTGGATCGCTGCAAATCTGCCCGTGGATGTTTTTCCAGATCTTAATCGCCCGACCGTGACCATCATGACGGAAGCTGAAGGTCTTGCGCCCGAGGAAGTGGAAACACTAGTTACTTTTCCATTGGAAACGTCTTTAAACGGGCTTCCGGGTGTCGACCGCGTCAGATCAAGTTCAGGTGTTGGGCTAAGTATCGTTTACGTTGAGTTTGCTTGGGGCACTGACATTTTTAAAAATCGGCAACTTGTTCAAGAAAAATTAACTTTAGCAAAAGAAAAACTTCCGAAAAATACCACCCCGATAATGGGCCCTATTTCTTCTATCATGGGAGAAATTCAATTGGTTGGCCTTACTTCCAAAGACCCTAAAATAAACCCGATGGATCTTCGAACGTTAGCTGACTGGACGATTCGTCCAAGGCTATTAAGTATTCCTGGTGTTGCTCAAGTAATTTCAATTGGTGGTGGTGTCCGGCAATTTCAAATTTTATTGTCGGCTGAAAAAATTCAAAAATTACAACTGCCCATTGAATCTATAGAAACTAATTTATCTAAAATAAGTTTGAATTCTACGGGTGGATTCATCAACATCGAACGGAATGAATCGCTAATCCGCGTGCTTGGAGCTATCCGCAATAAGGAAGAAATTTTAAATTCTGTGGTCGGCATGTATTTAGGTAGGCCCGTTCTGGTAAAAGATATCGCAGAAGTCAAAGAAGCGCCGCAGGTCATGCGTGGTGACGCCAGCATCAATGCAAAATCAGGCGTTATCATGAGCATTCAAAAACAACCCGGTGCCAGCACTATTGATTTAACTGTCCAGTTAGAAAAAGCTTTAAATGAATTAGAAAAAACTCTGCCGACATACGTTGAACTAAATCCAAATTTATTTAAACAAGCCAGTTTTATTGAATCTGCGATTGCCAATGTGCAAGAAGCACTTCGGGACGGCGTCATTCTTGTTTTAATTATTTTATTTATTTTTCTTTTAAACTTTCGCACAACATTGATTACGATCACGGCGATTCCATTATCTTTTATTTTAAC
>JAYTPC010000085.1:0-1317 GCA_043747425.1 Bdellovibrionales bacterium | reverse complement strand
AAATGACCTTCCTCCGACAGGGCGAGATCTAGTTATAAGATCTACTTGTTGAATTGCCGCTGACAGCCTTAATTTGAGTCTTATAGATTTAGAGTTTTAAACCGAAAAAATCAAGAATTTTAATAACTTACCGACAAAGATAGGAACAGATAAGCACCAAATGCATAGACTTTGTGCTGATCTGCGCCAAGCGCTATCTTTACTGGTTCAAAATGTTCGGTGGGCAGCGAAAAACCGTTCCTAAGAATACTGTTTGAGGAATTTTTTCATTCTCTGCAGCCGCTTTGGAATCTGGAGTTTTCGCATCTTTCTTAACGACATCAACAACCGTGGCGTTTGTCGTTGCAAGCTTAGACTTATTTTTTGACATAAAAACCAGAATATTTCCGTTCAAAGTAAATGCTTTATTGCGTAAATCGATGCGCGTATCCAAATTCATTTCAACTTCTTTAGCTGTGATGACTGTGTCTTCATTCTCTTGAACGCTAGAAACTTCACCCATATAAAGACAGTTTTTAGGCTCGGTCTCGAAAATTCGCAGACGTTCAGCCCCTGAAACAACTGCTTTATTCACACACGAATTTAAAAGCAAACCCACAATGATGAAGAGAAATTTATTCTTCATCAGGTTCGTTGTCTTTCATCGGCTCTAAAACTTCATCCGCTTTAGAAGGGTGTAACTTTAGGTACTCTTTCACTTTGGTTGGATCTGGAGCTATCAGCGTGAATAAATTTTTACCTTCTGTTTTTGGTGGTGATTCCACCAATGAAATATCTTTTACGAATTCAATGGCTTTTCGAATAACAGCAACACCCGCTTCTTGATGCGCCATTTCGCGGCCCATGAAGCGTAAATTAATTTTTACTTTATCACCGTCTAAAATAAAACGACGGGCATGTTTCATCTTGGTTTCAAAATCATGTTGATCTGTGCGTGGACGCATTTGAATTTCTTTAATGGTCACGATGACTTGATTTTTTCTTGAAGCGGCAGCTTTTTTCTTTTCTTCGTATTTGTATTTGCCGTAATCCATGATTTTACATGTTGGCGGCGTTGCGTTTGGCGCAATTTCAATTAAATCTAAACCTTTGTCTTCAGCCATGCGTAGGGCTTCAGGCACTGTCATCACACCAGCCATAGTTCCGTTTTCATCAATCAGACGAATTTGTTGCGCTCTGATTTCGCGGTTGACCCTGAGGCCATCTTTTTCGCGTTTTTTATCTCGGTCAAATTTTCCGGGTGGGCGTGGTGGACGTGGTACAAATGTGCTAATGGCTAACCTCCGTAGTTAGTTTTCGTGTTTTAATGGTTTCAGT
>JAYTPC010000084.1:0-22542 GCA_043747425.1 Bdellovibrionales bacterium | reverse complement strand
TAAAATTACTATAAATTAGTACGTTTTTTAATCAATGTGGTGGCCATAGCTCAGTTGGTAGAGCATGGGATTGTGATTCCCAGGGTCGCGGGTTCAAGCCCCGTTGGTCACCCCAATTTAATTTCCTGTGTTTTCCCCAAAAATCTCGAAATTCAAAGCAACTACCTAGAATCACTCGCAACGTAAAACCCAAGACTATCAAGGGTTTCAGGACACTTAACCGATTGTCGATGTTTCTGCACGTTTCTACCCATTTCAGGGTTTGGCTTGGTTTGACTTTGCTTTGGCTTGGTCGATTTTCTAGATACAAACACTACTCGTCTCTGAGGGCAGCTTTTCCAGAAGCTGCCAATATTACACGACCCACCCCATTTACCCCTAATATTACTCAGTTTTTACCCTTGGCTCGTTCCTTATTCCTGCTGACCACCCACCCCCAACAAGTTGAGAGTAGGTGGTCAGCAGCGGAACAAGCCAAGGGTAAAAAAGAGATAAAAGAAAAGGTATGGGGTGGGAATTATTTTTTTAATTTAAGGAGGATAGGATGCAATTAGAACTAAACGGGATAACAGATATTGAAACAGAGAAAAAGGTTATAAACAGAAATGTAATACTAACAGATCGGGATTTTGAAATTTTAAAGTTTATTCTAGAAATGAAGTTTTCATCATCGGAAGAAGTCTTTATTAAGTTTTTCAAAATTACTAAATCATTGGCAGATGCAAAAAGTGATCTATGGGCAAAAAAACGATTACTTCAATTAGAAAATTCTAACTTTCTAAAATCGGTAAAAGTACTTGGGGGTCTTCGAAAATATTATATCCCTACTTTGAAAGCATACTTTGCACTTTCTAACTTTTATACCGAGTCAAAACTATGTAAACCCACCCACACAATAGACTTTCGAACTTTTCATCATGACAGGCTAGTGCTGCAGGCCAGATTAACGCTCGAAGAACTTCGAGGAATTAATCAGTTCATTTCCGAAAGAGAATTAAAAGCATCGGGAATCATAACTCAGCATCTGACCAACCAATACATTCCCGATGGAATTTATCTAGATTCCAATAACAAAAAGATCGCTCTTGAACTCGAAATAGCAATCAAAAGTAAATCGAGATACAGAGACAAAATTAATAAATATGTAAATGTTATGCGGTCAGAAAAGACAGGTTTGATCTTTCAAAAAGCACATTATTTGTGCGCCAAAGAGTCATTAAAAAATTACCTCGTTAAAGAAACAAGAATCTATGGCGACTTGTTCAAAATCGAAACAATAAATGAATTTCTAACGCAGAAAAAGGAACTTATATGAACATAGCAAACCAAATTGCAGCCCTCGGGTTAACTTCTTCAGAAGACAAAATTGATCTCGGCACCCTTTCAGGTAACCCTTTTCGGAAAGAACAACTTACCGAGGGTCAATTGAATCATCACGTCCACATCGTTGGTGCGAGCGGATACGGAAAGACTGTTTTAATAAGTCATATCGTGAAGGACCGTATAGTAAAGAATAAAGGATTACTTTTTGTAGATTTAAAAGGCGATATTGACACCATTCAAAAGTTTTCTCAGTTCGCCAAGGATTGCTCACGCCTAGATGACTTAATGATTTTCAGCTTATCGGATGAGAATATATCCACACCATATAATTTAGTTGGAGAAGGCACAGCTACACAACTCAGAGATAAAATTATGCTATCTTTTAACTGGTCAGAAGAGTTTTACAAAAACCAATCAGCTAGCTATCTTTTAAAATTATTAGTTGGTTTTTGCTGGCTAAGAGATAATACAAATTTTAAGTTTACCCTATCGACTATTTTGAAAGCGACTGAAAGTCTAGACTTCTTAGAAGCTATATCGGTAAGCATACCTGATTCGAACTTACGAGAAAAATCATCTCTGGAAAGCTGTTTTAACTTTCTTAATTCAAATGAAAACTTTAAATCTCTTCAAGGACTACGAACTCAGCTTGAGTCTTTGGTCCTTTCTGATTTCGGTAATTTAATTTCGAATCCAGCCAAGGGCATAAATCTTTTTGACGCTATCAAAAACAACAAGATTGTATTCATATTTTTGGATTCCAGACGATACGGTGAAACGGCAAAGACAGTGGGTAAATTTATTCTTCAAGATCTAAAAATGGTCTCTGCGAAAATTGACGCTGAAATTCCGAAAGAGTTTCGAAAATCGTTTTCAGTCATTATTGATGAATTTGCAGATTTAGCTCAAGAAGACTTCATTGGGTTTCTTGATCGAGCTAGAAGTTCACGAATCAGCATCATAGTAGCCCATCAAGAAATCTGTGACTTACTTCGCATAAGCCCTGAATTTGCGGGACGTCTTATGGGAAATACATCAACACTTTATGCGTTTTTGCAAAAACGACCAGAGAGTGCCGAGCTTATTTCATCTATTGCTGGTACTAAAAAAGTTTGGAAAGAAACTCTCAAGTCGCAAAAGATACTTATGTTTGATTTGCCTACAGGTGATAAATCTCTTCGAGAAGTGGAAGAATTCATCATTCATCCGAATCTAATTAAATCTTTGGGGGTTGGTAAATGTGTTTGCGTTAAAAAGTACCCTAAGTCGCGAGCCTACTTAGTCAAAATAAAACTAGTTTCCTAAACTCCCAATTGATTGAAAAAACTATTCCACTCCTTACAAATGGATTGTGGAGAAAAGTACCCATTTGTGCCCGGTGCCGATAGCTGACTGCATCTACTAATTGATAATTTTCGTATTTGTAACAAATCCGTAAATCATTAAAAGGCCTACTGCCAAAATCAAAAATAGAACAATTTTCTTAAATACTTGTTGAGGAATATAATTCAATAATTTTTTACCGACAAAGGCCCCAAGATAAGCCATGACCATCAAAACGGGAATAAACCAATAGTATTTTTTCTCAAGATAACCATTGGATAAGTAAACGATGGTTCTACTTAAATCGACTGCGAAGTCTATTCCTGCGGACGTTCCGACAAAAGTTCCTTTTGGTAAGTCAAAAGCCGCTAGTGTAGCGCCGCGAATAGCGCCACCCGTACCTATAAGACCTGCCAAAAATCCGGCGGCACTTCCGCCCAGAACGGCATTTCTTGTTGATGGCTTAAATTTAAAATCTTTTCTAACTAAGAATATAATTGCAAATGCAATCAGAAATAAACCCATAGCGAGTTCTGCATATTTCAATTCGACCTTGTCATTTAATAGTGCGCCAATGATTACAAATAGGATGCTAGGAATTCCGATCTTAGCCATCAATACCCAGTCAATTTCTTTTCTGAACATATAAACTTGTGCAGAAGTACTAAAAATATGTAGCAGCCCAGTAAGCGCTAAAGTCGTTTTAAAATTAAATAGCATCCCGGCTATTGGAACGAAGAAAACAGAAGAGCCAAATCCGCTAATCGTACCAACCACTTCAGTACAAAAAGCCAAGATAAAGAATAGAATATTAGTCGACGAAAAATCCAATCTGACCTCCGTTTTATGGTATACGAATTTCTGGCTGCTGGTGTTATAACCAAAGTAACGATGACAGCAGCAGCCTCAAAATAAAGGCCGGCTTTTCCAGTCATTGAATCCTCAAACGAGGCTGGAAATATTTGCGGAAAAAATACAGCAACCAAACTGTTTAAATAAGCAACGCCGACACCTAATCCAATCAGCGTGAACATATTTAAATTCTTGTTTTTAAGGATTGCCAAAACCGAACAAAAAACGGAGCACCACCCCACAATACAACCGGAGTTGCCAAAACCAATTCCAACCACGGAAGGTAACTTTGAAATTGAGGATCTGCAATTAAATGCCGAGCACCCATCGTCAGCGCTACCAATGGAATACTTAGTATCTCACTGACCCAAAACTTTTTAAGCATTATTAAATATTCTGTTTGATCTTCGCGATGAGCCGCAGAGAATATTAAGGGTTCTAAATCCATTCCACAAATTGGACAGCTTCCTGGACCAATTTGCTTCACCGCAGGGTGCATCGGACATGTGTATTCTGTATCCAGCGCTTGTGGATTATTATCGTTTTTATTTTTTAAATAAGTCGTCGGTGTTAAATCAAATTTCGTCTTGCACTTCAGACTACAAAAAAAATAATTTTGATTTTGAAAATTAGAACTTCCACCTTTAGCTGTTTCAGGCGTGATCAACATCCCACACACTGTTACTTAGTTTCAGTTTCGTCCATGTTCATGTCTTTGTGCACGTCTTTACTCATATCCTTGTTCATGTCTTTCATTGATCCATGATCCATTTTTCCGTGCTTCATGCCTTTCATGCCCTGCATCCCCTTCATCCCGTCCATCATCGGACAAGAACCTGTTGCTTTCGCAACCGGACAATCCTTCATGACTTCCTTGTGGCAGTCTTGCATCAATTTATCCGTTTTCATGCAATCAGCCATTTTCTGATACATGTCGGCCATGCTCTTTTTCATTTCTGGCGTCTGTGCAGATTGAGATTGGCTGCTAGCTGCAGCTTTATCTTTTAATTGCATTGATTGCGCCATCACGCCAGCTGGAATAGAAATCGAAAGAACAAAAGAAATCGTGGTAGACATTAAGAATTTTTGAAACATATTAAAAACCATCCAGACATAAAATTTAGGGTTAAAAATTTAAGCTTCTGTGTAGCAACAAAAAACTAACAAAGCAAAAAGCTGCAAAAAAATAGCCAAGGCCAATCAGCAGACAATGCAAGTCAAAGTGATAAATTTTTGTAATCGGGGTAAATCTACCCTGAGTAAGGTTAAATGATACAATTTTCATTTTAATGTATACGCTATTGGGTATGCAGCAGAGCTATCTTACAGATATAATTCCTTCAGATGGCTGGTTTGCCCCATGAAAACCACACGTAAATTTGAATTCACCTTTTGTTTCAGCAAGAAATGTTCTTTTGACCGAGCTGTTGCGATCAGCCATCAATTCTAAGCCCAGTGTTTTGGATTCAAATTTGAACATACTGTTTAAGCTGGTTAATGTTAAATCGATGACTTGACCCTGAATCAATTCAATTCTTAAAGGCGTACAAGTTCCGTCAGGTTGGCCTTGAATGGTAATTTTCGTGTCGGCAATTCTAACAAGGTCAACAATGGAATCTCTTTGAAATTGTTTTGCAATATCGTAAGCTGTTTTTCCATTTTTATTAGTTAATCTTCTATCAGGGCTACCTTCCAGAATTTGTTGCACAATTTTTTCATCAGCGTACTTTGCAGCGTACATCAATGCGGTATTTCCCAATTTATCTTGAACATCAAAATCAACCTCAAGCGCAATAAAAGTATTATAGACATCTGAAATTCCAAATTTTGCGGCTTTCATTAAAGGTGTCTGGCCACGAATGTCAGCAACGCTAACAAAAGCTCCATTATTTGTTAGCGCATCTAAGATGGCGGCCGTTTTATTCATCGAAGGTCTGTACGGAGTAGCATTTTCAATTCCGCAACTAGGCTCAAGCGCAAACATAAGCGGCGTGCAGCCATTTTCATCTGCTTGATTTACGTTTGCACCACATTCGATTGCTGTTTCAATTCCATCGATGTCATTCACTGCTTTTACAGCCTGATTAAGCAACTTAGTAGATCCTTGTCCGTCAGCACACACAGGTCGCTGTGGCAGCAGCCCAAAAACTTCACAATGGACTGGCTGGTTAACTATTTTTGAATCGTAATTCATCAAAGCACTTTCAAGACTGCCATCAATACCGTATTTAAAAGTAAGATTTCGTAAGTCGTCTGAAGAACCCTTAAAAGAAATTTTATTTGGACGAACTGAGATTTTATCTGCAATATCGATCGCCGTATTTGAAGTGCCCCAGCTAAAAAAGTATTTAATTGTTGATTCATAAGAAGTGGTGATATTTTTAAGACCAGTGCTTTTGTCTTCATTCTTTATTTCTAATTTAAAATTTATATTTTCAGTAGCATTCACATCGTTGGTTATACCTTCGCAAATAATGGTTTCAGCACGTGCAAAAGAAAATGCAACAAACGTTAGTATTGTTATAAGAATTTTAATATTCATAAATCTCTCTTTTTTTAAATACACATTAATCTTTAGCGCCGTTTTCAATCCATTTACGAATGACTGCAATAGCTTGATCACTTAATGCTGAATAGCCTTCCTTCGATGGAGGCATTCGCTTGTCGTCACTTCTTTCAAAAGAAATGATCAATCCAGATTCATCAGGATTACCCGGTATAACTAGCTCTAGTGGCGAATTCACTAATGAATCTTTATCTAACCCGATTCTCTTACCCGTGCCTGCGGGGTTGTGACAATCCTTACAACTTATCTGAAATACATTTTTATCGATTGAGGCAAAAGTAGCTATTAGCGGTTCCGCTTCGAACGGAGGTTCATTGACGCCACTTTGAGGAAATTCAGGAATGTCCAATTTGATCCAATTCCACAAGTAAGCCAGTTCCTCACTCGAAAGCCTGCCTTGCTTGGGCATCGTTTTTTCTATAAATACAGATTTTTTTATAAGGTCTTTGTACTTGGTAATATCACCATAGTTTTCTAAACTGATATTACCTGAAGATCCGTGACATGAGACACATTTTGGGATGAAAACTTTTTGTGCTAATACGGAGTAAGATAACTCAGAAATCTTTTCGGTCGATAAAGGGAATTGTTTATCCTCATCTCTTCTTTTGTATTCCACGGCCGAGTAATTACACCCGACCATGATTAAACTGAAAAAAAATGAAATCAAATAAAACAGTTTCACTGAATCTCCAGTTTAATTAAGGAACCACTTCGGCTTTGATGAATGTTCCATCTAACTTAAGATAAATATTTAATTTTTCTGTTGTTAGCGTCGAAGTTAACTGCCCCAGTACAACAGCTACTCCGTCAAGTGTTTGCTTTGAAAGGACGAAAGACGATGCACCCTTATCAAACATAGCCACTTTACCTTGATTGGTATTTTCTAAAACATAATGAAGTGCATTTTCTGTTAATGAAGCTGCATCTTTATCTGTGAATCCTGGATCAGCTCCTGCTACCCCAGCTGCTACCACTTGGTACGAAAGTGTTTTGCCATTCACATCCATTGCAATTTCTAACTGCAATGGATTGCCTTGTGAAGGCTTTGTCTGTGAAGCTTTAATTTTGTAAAAAACAGGAGCTTGATTAGAAACCACAACCAATTCAATTTTTTCTAACTTCTTTAAAAAAGCTGCATCTATCTTTCCTAAAGATACAAGTCGGTCAATGCGGTGAGCAGAAAGCTCGATAGCCTTTGCGCTGCTAACACTAGATCCATTTTGATCGGCAAACACTGGCAAACTAAGCACTAAAGTACAAATTGCAGTTAACATTTTCATTTTCATTTTTTATTTCTCCTGTGGGTTGATTTAGTTCAAAAAGTTATTATTTTATTTCACACAAATTAGACTTAAATGCTAATGGATCCATTGCCATTCTTGCATAATCGATACCCGCTTTTCGAATTTCTGAAGATTGAACCTTCGGAGACGTCAAAATGTCAGATACAATATCATGCAGCATGTGGTTATTATCAAAAGAGGCTGAAATCAAAGGAAACATTTGATAAAAAGTTGGTGCTTCAACGGCAGTCTCAGGCATCATGTCAAAATCGGCAGAATCCGGCAAATCACCAATGAGTTGCCAGAAATCATCAATTGTTTTCTGAACTGCAGTATCTCGATCTGCTTGTGTCGGTTTCATCAATGCTTCGTACAATCTAATTTGAAACCAGTGATACGACCAAATCAGCAAATTAAAACTGGGGTATTGTCTTCTGAAATCTTTTGAAAAGTAATGCCCATCCATAAAAAGCATCGTCTTACATACCTGGGTGATTGCTAGCGGTTTATTGCTATTATACTTTTCAAAAATTTCATTCACACGCTTTTTCATGCCTTCGCCCCGATCAGGCGAAGTTGCAAGGATGTCTAAAACAAACTGATGCAGCATATGAGACCAATCAAAAGTATCAACCATCAGCGGAAAAGTGAAAACATAATAAGGCGCAATCTCATCTTCGTCAGATTTAACATTTGGTGGATTTTTTAAAATTTTCATAACATCTTCCAGAATCTTTTTTTCAAATTCTTTTGGATTTGCGATGTTACCACGATTTAGAAGCAGTCTTTCGTAAACCAAAGCGTGACCGTAATCAAAGGCATATAACAGCTGTTGTGCCTTAGGATACAACTTACCAAACTTGTAAGCCTCAACTGGCGCAGGATACCATACTGGCGCTGCAATTAAATTTGACGAAAATAAAATAATGAGAATTAAAATTTTAAGATTCACTTATTACCTCGATCAACTAAGACAATATTGTATTCATTCCACATGTAGCGAAGCTTCGCATCCGTCGGCAGCATGATCGTTGGATCTCGAATCTCGTAATGCAGATACGTATCCCAACTTTCGGGCTTGCCTCCAGTGTCTGGCCATCCCGGCTTCAGTGGCCCTTGACAACTGTAATCGTTTGCTACCAAAAAAACTTCTATAATATACTCTGGAAACAAAGGCGATAACTCGCGACCAAATCGATTATCCTGGCCAGATATAAAAATACAAGTTAATGGAATTTTTTCGCCATTCACCAACATGTGCGAACCATCTTTTAACAAAATACGATCCCAAAAAGATCTAGTAAAGCCGGGTTCGTCATTAAAATGAAAGTCGCTAAGCATGGGCTCGTCGTAAAGCGGTTGATCAAATTCAAAAGAGTATGTGATCGATGACTGCACACCAGGAAATGGAATTGAAAATTCAGCACCATTTCTTACTTTCAAAGTCAAATCTCGGTAAAACGTTGCATCCGGAATGATTTTACCTGGAATCACTGCATGACTTGCAAAAACCATTTCGGTCATCAAAAGACAAATAAATAAAATGTTTTTCATTAACCCTGCCCTTTCATAAGTAAAAGTATTTCATTAATTTTTTCTTGAACAACTTCGGGATCACGACTTTTGATGGCGTCTTTCACACAATGCTTCATGTGACCCTCGATGATATTAGCTTCTAGACTTCTTAATGCAGATCGAATCGCTTTGATTTGTATGACTATTTCTGGGCAGTAGCGTTGATCAATTATCATTCGCTCGACTCCCTCGACTTGTCCTTTGATACGACTGAGTCGTCGAAGCTCAGCTCCGTGATCGTGGGCCTGCTTGTGATGATCTGTCTTGTTTACCTTTTTTCTCATTTTACTCTTATAGTTTCCAACTGAAGCCATTCAATCTCCTTCATCAAACAGTTAATACCCCCATATGGTATTGTCAAGTTCAGTTCATTCAAATAATTTAATTGAGAAAAACTCGTCATGATCTCAACTAGGTTGTTGACGCCGAGCGATTTGAAGCCTAACTAGTACCCAGGTAGGGTATATTACTAATAAAGGGGAAATCTTATGAAAAAACTAATTATCACCTTCATGCTGTTTGCGGTTTCATTTCAGTTTGCACAAGCTGAAACTTCTGCAACAGAACGCGTTACTATTCAACCACTGGGTTCGAATCATATCCAAGCTGGCAGCATTGAATACACCTTCCGCCTTGTTGACAACAAATCTAAAAAAGAACTTTCAGATACTGACTTAGTCATCAGCCACACAAAAAAACTTCACTTTATTGCGTATGATGCTGCTTTGAAAGAATTTCGCCATGTTCATCCTTATTTTAAAGATGGCAGCTGGAACGTCCTATTAGATTTACCTGTTGATGGGAATTATTTTTTTTGGGCTCAGGGCATGATGACTAACAAACAAGAATTTTCAGCGTTATCTAAAGGAATGCTCATGGGAGGAAACCCTGAGAATGCCATCCAAGACATTGGTGACGTTCGATCTGGCATCGACGGTAATACTCAAATTACTTTAGCTAAGACAAAAATTCAATCTGGCAAAATGGTCATGCTCGATTTTACAGTTAGCCGAATTGACAGCAAACTGCCTGTGATAACTCCTTACTTAGGCGCCTTTGCGCACGTGATTGCAACGCCAGTCAACGGCACAGAACTAACCCACGTTCATCCTATGGCTGGCAAAAAGCCCAATACTGGGATATTGCATGCAACATTTCCATCTGAAGGTTCGTATCGACTTTGGATTCAATTCATCGATGGTGATGAATTGAAAACAATTCCACTTTCAGTCAATGCCTCAAAATAGAATGTCACAATCCAACTGCTAAAATCGTATTGCAACTGAGAAAACATTTTTAAAACCTAAAAAGGAAAAACTGATGAAAAAGAATGACTGCCTAATTGCCTTAGTAACCGTCTTACTTAATCCACTTTTTGTTTTTGCTCATGGAGAAGACAAAGCTGGACCTAACGGCGGATTTATTCGCATGCCGGGCGCTTATCACACCGAGCTTATCCCTGATGGCAAAAACAAGCTTAAGGTTTATTTACTAAATATGCAGTGGAAAAACCCATCTCTAGTTAATTCTAGAGTAAGTATTTCTTATTCTGGAAAAAGTACGGCCACGGCGACTTGTAAACCGGAACGAAATTTTTATCTTTGCAGTTTTCCTGAATCTGTTGATTTAACTGAAAAAGGAAACTTGAAAGTTTTATCGCAGCGTGAAGGCCAAGAGGGAATCGAAGTCTCTTACCCAATACCGTTTAAATTAGAACCTGCCGCTGCCAAACAAGAAGACCACAGCGGCCACCATTAATTGAGTATTTTAACTTCGCAGTTCTGGAGAAAACCATGCTTGACCGGATCATCAGATTTTCGCTTTCTCACCGTTTAGTAGTCTTGGCATTTGCTGCACTGATGACGGTGTACGGTGCCTGGATCGCAGCGAATCTGCCAGTGGATGTATTTCCTGATTTAAACCGACCAACAGTAACGATCATGACGGAAGCCGAGGGCCTTGCGCCCGAAGAAGTTGAAACGCTGGTTACTTTCCCACTTGAAACATCATTAAACGGCCTGCCTGGTGTCGAGCGCGTTAGGTCAAGTTCTGGTGTTGGTTTAAGTATTGTTTACGTAGAATTTGAATGGGGTACCGATATTTTTAGAAACCGTCAGCTTGTTCAAGAAAAGTTAACGCTAGCAAAAGAGAAGCTTCCCAAAAATACGACACCAATTATGGGACCTATTTCTTCTATCATGGGCGAAATTCAATTGGTTGGTCTTACTTCTAAAGATCCAAAAATAAATCCGATGGACCTTCGAACCATAGCTGATTGGACAATCCGTCCTAGACTGCTTAGCATTCCAGGAGTTGCGCAAGTCATATCGATCGGTGGCGGTGTTCGCCAGTTTCAAATATTACTGTCTGCTGAAAAAATTCAAAAATTACAGCTTCCAATTGAAACGATTGAAAGCAGTTTGTCTAAAATTAGCTTAAATTCTACCGGTGGATTTATAAACATCGAGCGCAACGAATCGCTGATTCGTGTTCTTGGAGCCATCCGGGATAAAGAAGAAATTTTAAATTCTGTTGTTGGAATGTATTTAGGAAGGCCCGTTCTTGTAAAAGAAATAGCTGAAGTCAAAGAAGCACCGCAGGTCATGCGCGGTGACGCCAGCGTCAATGCAAAATCAGGCGTCATCATGAGTATTCAAAAACAACCCGGCGCTAGCACCATTGATTTAACCATTGAATTAGAAAAAGCACTTAAAGAATTAGAAAAATCACTGCCAGCTTATGTAGAACTTAATCCACATTTATTCAAACAGGCTAATTTCATTGAATCTGCAATTGCTAACGTGCAAGAAGCACTCAGAGATGGAGTCATCCTTGTTTTAGTTATTTTATTCATTTTTCTATTAAATTTTCGCACAACATTAATCACCATTACCGCTATTCCACTGTCTTTTATTTTAACTGCGATTGTATTTAAAATTTTTGGACTTTCCGTCAACACGATGACCTTGGGCGGTCTTGCAATCGCCACAGGCGAACTGGTTGATGACGCCATCGTTGACGTCGAGAACGTTTTCAGGCGCCTCCGTGAAAATAAACAAAGTGCTAATCCCAGAAGTTCACTTTTAGTTATCTATGAAGCTTCTAGTGAAGTTCGAAATTCAATCGTCATTGCAACAATCATTGTGTGCTTGGTGTTTTTACCTCTGTTCAGTATGGGTGGTATTGAAGGAAAATTATTTATTCCATTGGGGATTTCTTATATCGTGTCGTTATTGGCTTCGATGGTGGTTTCATTAACTGTAACGCCTGCGTTGTGTTCGTATTTACTGACAAAAGGGAAGTTACTTGAACATAATGATGGACCTTTGGTTCGTTTTTTAAAACGAATCGACACACAAATTCTTCACAAATCATTAAAACATCCCAATATTGTGATGGGAGTCACTTTGGCTTTATTCTTAGGAGCTGTAAGCTTGTCACTCACGATGGGTCGCGATTTTTTGCCAAAGTTTAACGAAGGAACAGCGACCATTTCAATGATGGCTCAACCAGGAATATCATTGGACGAATCCAACAAATTGGGTCTTCAAGCTGAAAACTTAATTTTAAAATCGCCCGAGGTAAAATCGGTTTCTAGAAGAACAGGTCGAGCCGAACAAGATGAACATGCCGAAGGTGTTCATTCATCCGAAATCGATGTGGACTTTGCAGAAGAAGGTCGTGACCGAGTGTTGGTGCTGAATGAAATAAGAACTAACTTGGGAACAATTGAAGGTGTTGTTACAAATATCGGTCAGCCGATTTCACACCGATTAGATCATTTACTTTCTGGAGTACGAGCACAGATCGCCGTTAAGGTTTTCGGAGCTGACCTTTCCACCCTGCGTGCCACAGCTTCCGAAATAAAAAAATCTTTAGAAGGTACCGATGGTTTAGTTGATCTACAAGTCGAACAACAAGTTCTTATTCCTCAAGTAAAAATTCAACTGATCCGGGATGAAGCTGCAAAATATGGAATCGTCGTCGGCGACTTAGCGCAATTGATGGAGAAAGCCCTTCAGGGTGAAGTTGTTGGCCAAATTCTTGAGGGTCAAAAAAACATTGATGTCTTCATGCGCTTTGATGAAAAATCCAGAACTGATTTAGAACTTATTAAAAAAACTCCGGTCAAATTATTGCCTGATGGAACAAGAATCACCGTTGAACAAGTGGCTGACGTTTTTGAATCAACTGGTCCAAATATTGTTAACCGTGAAAATGCTCAGCGCCGTATCGTTGTGTTAGCCAATTCATCTGGCCGTGATCTGGACGGATTGGTGACAGAAATTCAGTCAAAAATAAATCAGAATGTAAAATTAAAAGAAGGTTATTTTATTTCTTATGGTGGTCAATTTGAAAGTCAGCAGCAAGCCGCAAGGCTAATGACATTTTTAGCAATACTTGCAATTCTTGGTGTATTTATTGTTTTATACATGCATTTCAAATCAACATTCATTTCAATTCAAGTTATGCTGAACATCCCAATGGCATTCATCGGCGGTGTTGTTGGAATTTATCTAACGGATAAAGTCATTTCAGTTGCTAGCCTTGTCGCCTTTGTGACTTTGTGTGGAATTGCCTCAAGAAATGGTATTATGATGATTTCGCATTATTTACATCTTATGAAACATGAAGGCGAAACATTTTCAGAGCACATGGTTATTCGTGGATCCCTTGAAAGATTGGTTCCTGTGCTTATGACTGCGCTGACTGCAATTTTAGCATTAATTCCGTTAGTTCTTGCAGGCGGAGACCCGGGTAAAGAAATTCTACACCCCGTAGCCGTTGTTATTGTTGGCGGACTAATTAGTTCAACACTTTTAGATATGTTTGTAACACCGGCTGTCTTTTATCATTTTGGTAGAAAGTCAGCTGAAAGAAATGTCCAATCAACAAACGAAGAGAATATCTTCGAAGGAGAAAAAAATGTTTAAAACAGCAGTGGTCGTAGTATGTGGTACTTTTATCTTATCTTCATGTGCAAGCAAAGTTCATCGTGGAGTCGTAGCTATGAAAATGGATGAATCAACAGCACACGTCGGCATCAGAGACAGCGAAGTTAATGTTGGCGATCACGTGGAACTTTACGGAAATAAATGCGCTCGTAACAGAGCTTCTGAAGAGCAATCATGTGTTCGAGTATCCAAAGGTCATGGAACCATCACGCAAATTTTAAATGCTGATTATTCAACTGTAAAATTTGACTCGGGCGTTGCATTTCAAGAAGGCGACACGATAGAAAAGCATAGCCACTAAGAACACTTAACAAGGAGATCTTTTATGTTTAAAAAATTATTAACAGTTGTTCTATTATTAGGTTCATTGACAACTTTTTCTCACGAAGGTCATGATCAAGCCCCTGGATCTTTAAAGGCAAATCATGGCGGAACCGTAAAATCTGGAAAGCAACTGAATATGGAATTTGTTGTTTCTGGAAACGAAGTAAAACTTTTTCCTGCCTCGCACGAAGGTGAAGATTTGCTAGCCGCAGATGTAAAAATCACAGCGACAACGAAGCTTCCCAAAGGTAAAGTTGAACCTGCAAAAATAGACTTCAAAAACGGTGCGTTTGTAACACAAGTCGACTTTAAAAATGCATATAGAATCGAAATGGTCGTCGAGGCCGAATTGAAGGGAAAGAAAAGTAGTTTTAAGCTTCAGATTGAAAAATAACTTATTTCCGAGGTCATTTTATGAAAAAAGTTTTTCTTGTTCCAGCAGCAACAGTTTTTCTTAGCATGGTCAGCAATGTCTATGCCCTTGAAGGACTAACGCTGTTAGAGAAAAAACTACTTGAAAAAAATCAAGATTTTCAATCACTGCAGTTGCAGGCTGAGGCGAAACAGGCCCTAAACACAGCTGCAGCCTCTGGCTACTACCCGACACTAAATTTAGTTGGAGGCTGGGGACAGAACAAAACCGATGATTTATCCAACGTAGAAAAAGGTTATCTGGGATACGCTGAAGGACGTTTAAATTTATTTCGTGGTTTTAAAGATCAATCGACAAGAAATCTTAAAAACAACGATCTTGAACGAGCAAGAAATGAACTTGAATTCAAAAAAAGAGAACTTCGGACTCAGTTAACTGAGGTCGCAAGCGACATGATCCTTCTTCATAAAATGGAAGAAATTTTAAAAGAAGAATACAAAATCACACAAACTCAAAAGCAAATGGCAGCAAAAAAAGTAGCCGCTGGGTTGACAAGTAACGTCGACAATATTGAATTTGAACTGCGTGAGAGTGAACTTCAAATCGAGCAACGACGGATCAACCAGCAGCATTTAGAAGCTCACCAAAAATTTCATGCCTTGCTGGGTGTTGAGATCGCAGATGCTGAACTTCAAAATTTAGATTTTAGTGCACCAGACATCTTAATAAAAGACTTTGTTCCGGCTTCGCCAGAGAAAACAATTGAATACAAAAATGCAGAATTAATTCAAGCACAGTCAGATCTAGAAAAAGCCGAGATTAAGTCAGAATTTTTCCCAAGTTTGGATTTTATATATTCTGTCGGCCGACTCACTCCATCAGAAGCTAATCCTATCGAGTTTGACGAATCCAGATACTCACTTTTAGTTACGATCCCTTTATTTTCAGGATTTGATACATATTATAAAACAAAAGCAGCTAACCAGCTTTCGCAATCAGCTGAACGATTAAAATATCAAAGACGTAATGAAATCACTGCAACAATAAACACAGCTAAAACAAAATTATCAGAACTTTCAGCACTGCTAAAAATTAATGAAAAAAAGTTAGTCAGCTCACAAAAATATTTTGATTTGACACTTTCCGAATACCGACGCGGAGTAAAAAACTCGCCAGATCTAGTTGGTGCTACCGAAAGATTATTTTCCGCAAGAAAACAAAAGTTTGAAATCTTAAAGGATTTAGAATTACTCAAAGTTCATTATGAAAGATTCAATTGATTTACGAATTAGGTATTAGAATAGGCGTATTATGACAATAAGCAAATTTTTGATTAGCGGCATGACTTGTCAAGCTTGTGTTACCAAGATCACCAGTATCTTGAAATCAATACCACAGGTAAATTCTGTTAATGTAAACCTGAACGATAATTCTGCTACGATTGAATCAGATTTTTCGGTCAGTTTAGAAACAGTAAAAAAATCTCTGGCAGAATTTTCAAAATATTCTGTTGCAAGCTATACACCCCAGGCAAAACTTGCAATCGAAAAATTAACTACAGAGTCTTCCAAATGGACAACCTACAAGCCACTGATTGCGGTGTTCACTTTTGTATTACTAGTCAGTTTAGCCTTTCAAGTTTTTCATGGTAGCTTTCACCTGCATTTATTTATGAATCACATTATGGCAGGGTTTTTTATAGGCCTGTCATTTTTTAAATTTCTAAATCTGAAAGCTTTTGCAGAATCATTTTCTAGCTATGATCCAATCGCACAAAGATTTTTACCTTACGGCTTCATCTATCCCTTTATCGAGTTAGCACTCGGACTTTTGTTTATCGCCGGAAAAGGTTTGCTTGTGGCCAACGTGATCACATTGCTTGTTCTTTCAATCACGACAGTTGGCGTGATTATACGGCTGCAATCTAAAGGTAATTTTCAATGCGCCTGCTTGGGGGCTGCATTCAGTTTACCGCTCTCGGCAGTCACTGTTTTTGAAAATATCGTAATGATATTAATGGCTGTTTTTAGTATCATTAATTTAATGGTCTGATTATTCATTTTTTAGTGCGGCTTCGAGTATTAATACCGACTTGCGCAACTTCAGTTATCTTGCAGAGTCTTGATTGTACTTCAATTTTCTTTAACAAAAATATCTGTGGCAAAGCTGCCTGTTGACAGTGTCTCATAATCACGAGTGCCACGATTTGGTCCATGATTATGGTTATTCAATTAGCCGCACTGTGCACAATAGTTCTCGATGCCAGCATGGTGACGAAACTCATGCATGTTACGGACGTTGATGTATAACTATGAATAGTCTAATCAGTGAAGACAAATATTCTTCACTGATAGCATTTAAAATAGCTTAAAGATTTCTTCATTTCATTTTAGTCACGCAGCTTTTGTAATTCGCCAATTTCCCGAGCTTGCGCCTGAACAATCATTCTAGCCATTTCTTTTAGTTCGATTCGCTTAAGATATGGCAGCCCTTGATGTGCAGCTGGCAGGGCCGAAGCATGATGCGCAATCATGTGATCAATAAAATGCACGTCCAATTGAACACCGGAAAGTGTCTTCATATGTTTCATATCCATCATCATATGATGATCCATAAAATGAGGACTATTTGATTTTCCCGTTAAAGCCTTTCTAGCTGCACGTAAAGTTTTGATTTCTTCTGTTTGCATTTTCTTCATTTCTTGAGCCATCGTTTTTAGTTCGGAACTTTCACCCCGTTCAACAACTTCATTCGCCATTTCGATCGCCATCATATGGTGAGGCTGAAAGAAGTCGATAAATTGCACATCACTTTTTGGTGTGTAAGATGCTCGTGGATCAGGACAAGAAGAGCCACCACTCGCTCCTGATTGACCAGCTATAGCCATTGAAACAAATGCTATAACCCCAAATACACTGAAAATTCGAACTAATTTAAAAAACCTCTGAGACATATAAATTCCTTTCGTTATTTGTTTTACAAAATGTTGAGTGCAAACCGGTAGCCAAACGTTTTTGGTGTAGAAATTAATATGTGAAAACAATTCCTCATTCCGCTTGACCAGATTAAAAATAGTGGACTTTACTATCAAGTCACCTCAGTCAATTTTTAAGGAAATATATGCCGTATTTTTCAATGAAGCCTTTTCTATTTGTGCTCTCACTGAGCTTATTAAGCAGCATTTCTGTTCTGGCTGAAGCTGTTCGTTATGAGTTGCGAATTGCAAATCAAAAGGTGAATATAACGGGCAAAGAAGTAGATTTTGCAATTACCGTCAATGGCAGTATACCAGCACCAACTCTTGAATTTACCGAAGGCGATGATGCAGAAATAAAAGTTATTAATGAACTGTCAAACGACGAAGCCTCAATACATTGGCATGGAATTCTACTGCCGCCAGAAGAGGATGGTGTTCCTTATGTAGCGACACCGCCAATCTTTCCAGGAAATTCAAGAACTTTCAAATTTAAAGTTAGACAGCATGGAACGTATTGGTACCACTCGCACACCTCGGTTCAGGAACAAAAAGGAGTGTATGGAGCATTTATAATTTACCCAAAAAAACAGATTATTAAAACTGATAAGGATGCAGTGGTGGTTCTTAGTGATTGGTCTGATGAGAATGCAGATCAAATTTTAAAAAACCTACGTAAGGATGGCGATTATTACCAATACAAAAAAAAATCTGTTCGCTCAATTTTTGGCGCAATTCAGGCTGGCCAGTTCAAGACTTATTTGAAAAATGAGTGGAGCCGCATGGGTGGCATGGATATTTCTGATGTTGCTTACGATGCTTTTTTAATTAATGGCAAAGCAGAATCTCAACTATTAGCAGCCCAACAGGGCGAGAAAGTTCGCCTCCGAATAATTAACGCTGGAGCCTCAAGCTACTTTTTTTTAACCTTAGGAAATCAACCTTTGAATGTAATTTCTGCGGATGGAATTGATATTGAACCAATCAATGTTAAAGAACTTTTGATTGGTTCAGCTGAAACTTACGATATTGTTTTCACTGTTCCTTCAGGTAATAAAAATTATGAGCTTAGAGCTACAGCTCAAGATGTCACCGGCTTTGCTTCAACGTGGATCGGCATGGGCGAAAAAGTTTCGGCTCCTACAAAACCTGAAGTTAACCTGTATGCTTCGATGTCACATCAAGGAATGTCTAATATGGGCATGGATCACTCGAAGATGGATGCGAAACCCATGGATCACTCGAAGATGGATATGGAACAATCAAAAAACCCAGGCACCACCGAACAAATCATCGAAACTTTATCCGTTGATAATATAAAATCAAAAGAATCAACACTGCTGCCGGAAAATAAAAAAATAGCTGAATTAAAATTAGTTCTTGGCGGTGATATGGAACGCTATGTTTGGCATATTAATGGAAAGGCCATTCATGAAGAACGAGACATTTTAATTAATGAAGGTGATATTGTTCGATTCACTTTCGTCAATGAAACGATGATGCATCATCCGATGCATCTGCATGGTCACTTTTTTAGAGTCCTTAATAAATATGGCGATTTTTCGCCGCTAAAACATACCGTTGATGTGCCTCCGATGGAAACGCGTACAATCGAATTTTACGCTGATGAACCCGGTCAGTGGATGCTACACTGTCACAACCTTTATCATTTGAAGACCGGCATGGCTCGAGTCGTAAAATATATTTCATTCAAACCAAGCGCTGACGTATTAAAATACGAAAAAAGTGATCCCCACTTAATGGATCATTGGTATACGTCTGGGCTTATCCAAGCAGCAACTAATTTTGGCGAGGGACGCTTAAGACTTTCACAAACCTGGAATGAAATTGATGCACGAATCGAAACCAGAAAAGATGACAAATGGAAACCAGAGGGGGACTTGTTTTTCCGAAGGTGGATATCTAATTATTTCAACTTAGTAGCTGGCGGCACAGCTGTTGATAAGGATTATCGCGGTGTTGTTGGCTTGGGATATCGACTACCACTTTTATTCGAAACAAACTTACTAGTGGATCACAAAGGCAAACTTCGACTAGATGTGGGAAAAAGATTTCAATGGACAACGATTTTTTTCTCTGAAGTTGAATTCATTTTACGTCAAGATAGCCAATTCAAATCGGATTACGCGATATCATTAATGTACGGAACAAATTGGACCTGGGCTGCCGGGCTAAAATATACCGGCGAAAGTTTAGGAGCAGGATTTCAATATCGGTTTTAATATTTTTATTTTTTTCTCAGATTTCGGCAAGCAAGTCGATACCACGACGATATCATTGACCGAACACAATTAAAAAATGACCCGAGACGGATTGCTTTTAAAAAGCAGGAGCGATCCGAATCAAATACTCAAACCCAAATGTAATAAGAGTGATTTTTCGACCTCGTTCATGACCGAATTTGGAAGCTTTGTTATCCATTTACCTACACGCGCTTTATCAAAAGCTCGAATTTGGTTAACTTTTATTTTTCCATTTTTTAGCTTTGAATCATTGGTAACAATCACTTCATTCGTCTATACTTGTGATTTCAAAAATCATTGGATCCGTTCTAATAAAATCACAAGACCCACGACGAGTACAAACCAACCAAATACTTTTTTTAATTTTTTCTCGTCAATTCGGCTGGACATTTTGACTCCGAAGAATGATCCCACCAAGGCGATTGCTAAGACTATGAATTGCAGTTTCCAATCAATATTCGGACTTTTTAAAAGACTGACGCTAAAACCAAAAAGAGTATTAATAGCAATAATTGCAAGCGAAGTTCCGATTGCAATTCTCATTGGTAAATGAAGCAACTTCACAAGCACGGGCAAAATCATAAATCCACCACCCGCACCAACAAATCCGGTTACAAAACCCGTGGCAACACCTTGAGCGCCTATAAAAATTTTAGAACGGTTTTTCTTTTCTAAATTTTCCTTTTTTTGCAGAATCATCGACACAGAGGCTGCAATCATTAAAATCGAAAAAGCCACTAAGACCAGAGTTCCCTTTTCAATCTGAAATGAATTAGTCAGAGCAATAGATTCAGGAATACCGGGTAAAACTACATTTCGAGCAAAATAAATTCCAATTAAACTTGGAAACGAAAAAAAAAGCGCCATTTTAAAATCTAACTCGTTACGCAGGCCATATCGGACGGCCGTCATTAGGGACACACTTCCTACAATAAACAACGAAGAAGTCGTAGCATCTAGAGGATGCATCTGAAACAGATAAACTAAAATGGGAACAGTTAGAATAGACCCGCCTCCGCCCATAAGGCCCAAAGAAATACCCATAATAAAAGATGCAAGATAACCAATTATTTCCATTTAAAATTCTTTCTTGCGAGATATCTTTTTTCTAAAAGAATATAAAAAGTCATCCCAACTACCATACTGATAACAAAAATAAATGGATTTAGCGTCATCGAAGATAATGACGTGATCGCCGGTGCCGGGCAATACCCAACTAGTCCCCAGCCGATTCCGAAAAGCATTGACCCTGTGATAAGTCTTGCATTGATATCACGACGATCAGGAACATGAAATTGAGTCGAAAACAGTGGCGATGGCAGCTTCATTATGAATTTATAAAAAATAATATGTATAAAAAGTGCACCACCCATGACAAAAGCCAACGACGGATCCCAACTTCCAAAAACATCTAAAAAAGATACAACTTTTTCAGGATTCGTCATTCCAGAAACACCTAGTCCAATGGCAAACAAAAAACCAACTACCAAAGAAGATATTTGTGATTTCAATTTTGTATTCATTTACCCTCCGCCTAAAAGAAGCCGAAATCCAGTAGCAGAAATTATTCCAAATATCATAAAAACCATTGTTGCTACTTGCGAACGTCGAGAAAAACGGCTGAGCCCGCAGATGCCATGCCCACTGGTACATCCGCCACCCATAACTGTGCCAAAGCCAACAAGGATTCCTGCAATGATTAACCAAGGAAGGCTTCGCTGAAGATCAGTTGCAAATGCTTGCGGATAAAAGTACTTCAATGCAAATCCCCCAAGAATAAGTCCAAGAATAAAGTTTATACGCCAACTTAGATCACCATTAGACCTGCTCAAGGCCCCACTTATAATTCCGCTGACGCCTGTGACCCGTCCGTTTAAATAAAGCATCAATGAAATTGCTAATCCTATTAAGGCGCCACCAAGCAATGAAAAAAGATAACTCTGCACTTTTACTCCCTAAGTTTAAAAGTTTAATTTTGTTTTACGACTGAATATCCACACTCATTCCAACGAAGCATACCACCAGAAAGATTCGCAACTTTTTGAAAACCGAGATTCAGGCTAAGCTTTGCGGCTTCTTCGGATCTTCTACCCGATTTGCATACAAAAATAATTTCTTCTTTGCGGTCATAACCTTCTAAAAAATGTTTTAGATCATCACCCAAAGTGATCTGATGAGAACCTGAAATGTGGCCAAGTTCTCCGTTGTATTCCTCTGGAGGGCGCACATCGATTAGCAACGCATTTTTATTTACACGCTTTAGCAAGTCTTCAGCTGAAACCGTTGAAATATCCTGTCGGGCGTTTCCCTCAACTTTTGCGGATATACCACAAGCCATATTTGCTGGCAGCGCAATATCGATCTGCTTCGGATAAGCAAGATTTAAATTTGCCATGATTTCCTTAAACTGCTCTTTGGTTTTGCCTAGTCCCAGTCTTGGGTTATTTTTTATCTCGGCTTCAATTGTGGAAGATATAAATCCTTTATAATCGTGAGCCGGATAAACCAATGTATCTGGCGGAAGCTTAAAAAGTTTTTTGGTAACACTATCGTAAAGTTGCTCTGCGGACCCACTTTGAAAATCTGTCCTTCCGCAACCACGGATAAGTAGTGCATCACCAGTAAATATCATCCCTTCACAGTAAAAACTTAAAGAAGCATCTGTGTGACCCGGAGTTTCAAGAGTCTTTAGGACGTAAGAACCAAACTTAATTTCGTCCCCTTCTA
>JAYTPC010000083.1:0-12282 GCA_043747425.1 Bdellovibrionales bacterium | reverse complement strand
AATCGCAATGGAAGGAAAAATCGTTCTACAAAATTATATCATGGATTGGTTTCATTCCCCTTAATGCAAGCTTTTTATTGATGAAAGGCTTGCATTCTTATTTTCGGGCTACCTTTAAATTTCTATTCCTCAACTTCGTAATCTTAGATTCTTTAGTTTTATTTTTATACGTCGAATTTTTGCTTTCATTCAGCTTTTGCTGCTCATCAGATTTAGCATCAACTGGAATTACCAATTTTGAACCAGACTTCAATTTGCTTTTCCGATTTATATTATTCACTTTTTGTAAACTCAGCATAGACACTTTGTACTTTTCAGCAATCGACCACAATGAGTCACCCGGTTGCACGATATAAAAATTTCCTAAAATCGGTACGGCTACAGGTTTTAAAACAGTTTTTGTTTTTGCTATAACATCAGGACGCTTCACCTCTAGTGGAGTGCGATCTGGTACCATGATGGTCTGACCTAGACGCAATTTCTTTTTTCGTGGAAAATCGTTTAGGTCTCTTAAGAAAGCAACATTCGTGCGAAATCGCTTGGCTATTGTAGAAAATGTATCTCCTCTGCGAATTTTATAGTTCTGAATTTCATCCTGAACAGCAATATATTCTACTTTTTCCGGAACACTTTCTTGCGCAGCCTTTATGGCAACATCATAGCCACCAATCGGAATTCTAAGCCCCAATGTATTTTCACTATCTAGCGGTGCTATTTCACCTTTGAACTTTGGATTTAGCGCTTTGAAATCTTCGTAGTTAAAATTCATCTTTTCAGACATGACTCGTAAATTTACGGGCTGGTTTACGGTGATGTGGTCAAACTCAATCGGGGCCATGTAATCGATTCCTTCGAAACCATATTTGTCAGGATTTTTTGCAATTAACTTTGCCGCGATAAATTTTGGTACGTAATCGTCGGTTTCGCGCGGCAGTGCACGCTTGTTACGAGAAAGTTCCCAGAAATCGTTGGTTTTATATTTACGGACCGCACGTAAAATTCGCCCTTCACCAACATTATAAGAAGCCATCGATAAATACCATGAATTGGTCAGTTTATATAAATCCTTAAAATAATTTGCGGCTGCCTGGGTGGACATAACCGGGTCACGTCGTTCGTCGACCAACTGATTAATTTTTAACTTGTAGCGCTTACCGGTGCCACGAATAAATTGCCAGTAACCTACAGCCGAAGCATGACTAAAGGCCTGCGAACTGAAACCAGATTCGATTAAAGCCACGTAAAATAAATCTTCAGGTAATTTATTATCCCGTAAAACCTTTTTCATCAGCGCTTCGTAACGTGTCGATCGCAATAAGTAGCGTTCCATGTGGGGTCGCCCGCGTCCTTGAAAGTAATTGATCCACTTTTCAACGGAAGAATTGATCTCTGTGGGAATAATTTCTAATTCTTCGGCCACTGGCTGCACCGATTGAGCTAAGTCAGCAACTCGAAATTGTGTAGGCTCAGAAGCATCACCATTTATCGCAGTGGTCGCAGGTTCGGTCGAAGAGTGGGCACAACCATATAACAAACCCATTACAATCAGCATCTTTAGGCACAACGAATTCAACTTCAAGACTAAGTTCACAGGTTATCTCCAACGTTAGATTTAAAGAGTATAAATCTAATCTTAGGAATTCAAATTTATAAAATTAATTTTGAATAAAATGCGCCGAAAATTAAGCACATATCTGGACCTTAGTCGCAGCTATTCAGTCTCATTCTTTATAAGCTCTGAACTTACCTCTGCAGCTAGTTTTTTTAACTTTTCTATTTCAGATTCAGTTTTGTTATCTGAAACTACGCTTTGATGAATAGCTTCTGGCGAAAATCCCAAAACTTGGAAATATTCAAACGACGCTGTTAGCGTCGACAAAAATTTTCCCTTCATTTTATTGGGTATATTTTCAGTTAGCTTTACCCATTCTTGGCTGGCTGTTTTTTGGCCAGACAAATAAGCCGCTAGCGCATAAACTAAATTAACACCTTCAGCCCCCACCTGGCGATAATTTTTCAACTTTAGCTGATGCTGAATTTGCTGTAATTTCCTACTAACAATTAAGCCTAAGACTGGTTCTTGTTTTAAATTTTTTAATTTCTTAAAAAAAGAAATCAGTATTCCAAGTATTGAGAATAAAAATGCAGTTAGGTAGGATCCATAACGTAAATCTGGGCTGATGATGTTCGCTTGTGGCATTTCCATAATTGGTTTTGCAACATAGATCATCGGCGAAGTTTCTGTATTTAGTTTTCCACCCAGTGAAGGAGTCGCTGCACCCGGGGTACCCGGAGTGATTGTTAACGCTAATGATTCCGATGCAGCAGAAATGTATTTTTTCAGATCTGGATTAAAATGAGAAAAGTTAAAGGCCGGAATAATCAATTCACCCTCGCTGCGCGGAATTAGCAAAACTTCAAATTCTTTATAGCTTTGTCCATTTTTAAAAAATTTAGATTCGCTTTTGGTATCAAAGATTTCAAGATTTTGTGGCCAGGCAATGTTTGGCAAATCAATTAACTTTGCATTTCCAGAGCCTTCAAATCTAATCTTTACAGAAAATGGCTGATGCGCTGGAAATTGTTTTCCATCTGTACGAACAGTAACTTGAAACGAACCAACGGCTCCTGAAAAATGTAGCGGGCGACCTTCAAGTGGTAATGGCAAAACTTTTATTGGGGTCCGTTTTGAAACTTTTGTGTTTTCATGAGGTTTACCCATGCCAAACGGAGTTGGAACGCGCGTGCGGGCTTTTATTTTAAATTCATCAATAACTGCAACCCCTGCCTTGATCGGAAACAATGCATGACTTGCTAAAAGTGCTTTTTGATATGGAACACCATTAATAATTTCAGACGTGAACTGAAGGCTTGGAACTTCTTCTATAATTTCTTTCCAAAAACCTTTTAGATCTGGAAACTTTGTACGATCTAGCGATTCAATTTGACCGCGAACATAAATGTACCAGTTGGCAGTTATCTGCTGGCCTTCAAATGCTTCAGTGCGATCAGCTTCCAATAAAACGAAAAAAGCTTCGTTCTTATTTATATCCATCGTTCTTTCCGGAATATTTTCCTGTCTTCCCCGAGCACCAAACGGATTTCCACCAATTCCACCGCGTCCCAGCTGATTCAAAATTTTCTCGCGCTCTTTTAACATCTGCGCAAAAATATCGTCTTCTGCAGCGAACGGATCTTCTTCATCCATTCCTGGTAGCAACTGCGCGCGCCCTTTCGAACCACCCGATTTTAATTTAGCGCCACGGCCTCGGTTTTCCTCAGCGACATCAATGGTCAGCGGTTGGGTTTTAAAGACATTGCCACTAATATCAATATCCATGACAGGAATCACCAATTTGCCTTCTTTATTTGGTGATAACATAAAATGAAAAGTCTGCTGCACAGATTTTGAAAAATCAGACTTTCCGTTTATCAAAGCCATCCTTGTAGACGAAGACTTACCATCAGCCCAAGAATTTATAACTTCAATGCCATTCAAATTAGGAAGCTTCGGAGCTGCATCAAAATCTTCGTTTGATTTGATAGCAACAGTTAATGTGAATGAATCACCAAGGGCCATTTGATCACGATCCACACTGGCCTGAACTGCGGTTTGAGTTTCAGCAAGTGCTAAATATGGAAACGCCAAAATCATCAAAAAAAATAATTTACCAATCTTTTTCATTTTTCTTATCTTTTCTTTCTTTTTTATCAAAATTTGCGCGAATTTTTTGTTCTTGATTTTTTAATTCACCAAGAATTTTTTTAACGTCACCTTCAGAAAGTTCACCACTTTTAAATGGTCGTGGTTTGTATTTCGGACTTTCCGCATAATCTTTATTCTTTTTATTTTTATCATCTTTATCTTCGCCGTCTTGCTCTTTTTCATTTTTTTGCTTTTCATCGTCTTGTCCACCACCCTGACCGTCTTTACTTTCTTTTTTCTCGTTTTTATCGCCCGAAGATTCCCCGGACCCGTTCTGAATAAGCAGTTCGATGTTATGTTTTGTTTCCGTTGAATCAGGCTGTAATTCTAAAGCGGCTTGATAATTTTCTAATGCTTCCGGCACTTTTTTAAGTAACCCGTAATAAACACCCAGATTATATCGAATAACGAACTCAGTCTTAACATCGTTATTTTGAACCGCTAACTTCAATGCCTGCTGCAAAGATTTTAAAGCTTCTTCGGGTTTTTTCCCTTCGATAAACAAAATGCCGATATTAGAATGCACACTCGGCAAATCAGCATCTGTTTCTAAAATTTCAAAGTATGTGTTTAGTGCTTTTTCTGATTCTTTCTTTTTAATGTAAGAACTTGCTTTTAAATCAGTGACTAGCGCACTTAAAGTTGGCTGTCCTTTTTCGGCACAGGAAAAAGTTAAAAACAGCGTCACGGATAGCTTCATCAGCTGCCTAATTGTCCGAGACTTCATATCGCCCCTTCCAATTTATTGCTTCTTTTCCGCTAAGCTTTTTACGATCTGAAATGAACAAACTTAAAGAAAGTAAAATAAACCCAATCAACAGCGGAAGTGTAAATTTTTCGTCATACTGAGTCGTCATGTTGGATTGAAATTCTGATTTTTCTAAAAGTTCTAACTGATTGACGAATTCTCGCAAATGATCTCCGCCAAACGTTGCAAAATAAAACTTTCCGCTACCAATGTCAGCCAGCTGCTTCAAAAAATCACCGCGAACTTGGGTAACAACTGTCTGTCCACCAGAATCTTTTTTAAAACCAATTTGATTGCCTTGTTGATCACGCATTGGAATAGCTGCACCTTTTGCAGTGCCGTATGCCATCGTAAATATTTTAACGTTTTGTTCGGATAATTTTTTGACCACTTCAATAGCACCGGGTTCTTGGTCTTCCCCGTCAGAAACTATTAAAATAGCGCGCGTGGTTTTTGTGGATGTGTCCTGCGTGACGCCACCTTTTTCAAAGGCCTCCTTTGCGAAACTAAGTGCCGATTCAAAATTAGTCCCCTGAAGACTTACTGAATTTGTATCTAATGAATCAATGTACATTTTGAGCGCGTTCGGGTCGGTCGTCAGCGGACAAAGTAAAGCACTGCTACCAGCAAAAGAAATCAATCCAATTTTATTACCTGGCATCAGATCTAAAAGTTTTGCAAGTTCGACTTTCATTTGTGTAAGTCTTGAAGGCCTTACATCTTCAGCCAGCATGCTATCTGAGACGTCGGCTAAAATAAGTAGTTCGATGCCTTCACTTCTGATTTCTTGTTGGCTAATACCCATCTGTGGCCTAGCGATTGCTAAAATCACAAAGAACAGTCCTAAACACTGAAGCGCAAATTGCCAACGTCTTTTGGACGTTGAAACGGACTGCGACAAGAACAGCGCATTTTTTTGACCAAAGCTTACACGCAGTTTTTTAACAAATATTTTCTCAAAAATAAAAAATACTAAAATCAAGACTGCGATTAAAATCAAGTAGTTAAAAGCAGAGATATTTCCCCATTTTATTAATTGTGCGTCGATCATCGCTAAGGTCCCACCCTTAACCACGTCAAACTTAATATCTGACTTATAAAAAATAAAATTAAACCAGCAGTTGCAAACAGATAAAAATATTCTTTGTACTGTACATACTTATTGTCTTCAATTTTTGTTGTTTCTAAAGAATTAATTTCAGAAAACACACCCTGTAAAGAATCTTCCTTTGAGGCTCTAAAATACTTACCACCCGTTTCAGAGGCCATCCGGCCAAGTAAATCATCGTTTACAGTGCTTTCGAAAGGCTGATATCTTTTCACTGGATTTCCGAACATGTCTTGCGTCATCACAGGAATTGTCGTTTTTCCGCTACGACCTACGCCAATGGAATAAATTTTGATTCCATAACCTTTAGCAATTTCTAGTCCGGTTTCGGGGTCTATAGTACCAGAATTATTTTCACCATCTGTCATGAAAATCAAAACGCGTGATTTGGCCTGAGAATCCTTAAGTCTTGCGGCACCACTGGCCATGCCCACACCGATGGCTGTGCCATCTTTTATTCTAGCTTTGGCAGCTGTGGTGATTTTTGAAACGCGGTCGATGATGAGTTCATAATCCAAAGTGGGTGGCACCAAAGTAAAAGCTTCACCCGCAAAAATAACCACACCGATACGGTCAGATGTGCGCAGTTTTACAAACTTAATTAAAGTCTCTTTTGCTGACTCCATGCGGTTAAACGGTTTCATATCTTCGATCAACATACTGTCTGAGATATCTAAAACGATAACGATATCCATACCGTCAACAGTGCGTTTTACTTTTGCATCAGACCTTTGTGGCCGAGCCAAAGCTAAAATCAAAAATAGCAAGGATAACGCTAAAACAAATCGATTTAGCTTGACGAAAAAAACACGCCCACGTCCGGACCAGGTCTTAAAGGAAACTAAAGAACTCATTTGCAGTGCAGCTTTTTTTGATTGCTGCTTTATAGTTATTCGGTAGGCTAAATAAAGCCACGGCAGCAGTAAAAACAAATAGGCCGGCTGGCCCCACAAAAATGAATCCAAATTCATTTTAGACTCCGCTGCTTCAGGGCTTCACTGCTGTCAACGAACTGATACATTTTTTTGATAAGCTCTTTTTTTTCAGGTTCCACATCAGCAGTTGATTGAATATCGCTCAAAATCTTTTTTAATTCTAATCGCTCTTTTTTAAGCCAAGGACTGTTTTTTTTCATAAACCGCAGTAGCGATGGATTTTTTAAATCAAACGATGGCACGCCATATCTGCGCAATATATAAAGCCTGAACGCATTCTCTATTTCTGGCATTTTGAAACCATTTAATTCAGCTTTTCGAATGGATTTATAAAACTGCAGGTCAGGCGTCATGGAAGATTCATAGCCTTTAAGTTTCACTATCAATTGACGATAGCGGTAGCGCTTACGAATATTCCAAATTACAATCGATAAGACAGCCAAGACAACGCCTGCAGCAATCAAAGAATAACTCACAGGCCAAGTCAATCTCAGTGGTAGCACCGGGCCGAAAGGCTCTGGCGGCTTACCTTCTGAAGATTTTTCAATCACTGACTCAACTTTGAGATTCTGTTGACCAAGGCTTAATTGCACGTTGCCATCGGTTATAATTAAATCAGGAAACGTATATTCGGCTGCAGAATAAAACACCAGATCAACATCGAACTGATTCGCAGAGCGAGCCTCCGCTTTGATAACTTTAATTTTCATACTATCTTTTTCATCGGTAAAAAGAACTTTTGCTAATGAAAAATCAAATGCTTTATCATAGTCCCCTGTGCACGAGAAAAAAACATGTCTGCCAACGGTGATCTGTTGATCTTTTAAACCAGGGACTGTTGGAATTTGCCGTTCACATTGCAGCATTTATGTTACCTGCTGCGCTTTCTTTTAAAAAACGCAAGTAATGCCTTGTGGTAGTCTTGTGTAGCTTCGAAACGAAAAGATTCAATGCCCGATTTTTTTAAGTTTTTTTGAAAAGCATCGAAATCTTTGTTGAACTGGGTCTTCATTTGCTCCCGAAAAACCGGGTTTGAAGAATCTAGCAACACGGTTTCTCCAGATTCTGAATCTTGCAGTTCTATCAGACCCACATCTGGAAAGTTAAATTCGGCCTCGTCCTGCACAAGCCCTGCAATAACTTCGTGCTTACGTTCTAACAATTTTAAAGCAGGTTCGTAGGATGTATCTTGAAAATCACTTAGCAAAAACACAGTGGCTCTTTTTTTCAAGACTCCTCGTAAGAAATCTAACGCAACGGAAATTTTTGTTTTATTTTTCTTCGGTTTAAAATAAAGCAGTTCGCGAAGAATTCGAAATGCCTGGGCGCGACCTTTTTTTGCGGGAATATACAACTCGACTTCGTCAGAAAAAAGCAATAAGCCTACCTGATCATTATTCTTAATCGCACTAAATGCCAAGGTTGCTGCGACGTAAGTTAAAGTTTCACCCTTTAGGTAGTTTTTAGAGCCAAAATCTTGTGACCCGCTGATATCCACGCAAAGCATAATCGTTAATTCGCGCTCTTCTTCAAAAGTTTTAATATATGGTTTGCCAGCTCTGGCTGTCAGCGCCCATGAAATGGCGCGCACATCGTCGCCTGCAACGTATTCGCGGAAATCAGAAAAAGTCATACCTTGGCCCTTGAAAGCCGTATGGTATTCGCCAGAGAATATATTATTCACTAGCTTTCTAGTGTCTATTTCAACACGCTTCACTTTTTTTAAAATATCCGCAGGAACGGTCATTCGAATTTCCTTAGATTAGGCAGTAACTTCGATCGCTGAAACAATTTCTTTGATGATATCATCGTGCTTGAGGCCTTCAGCTTCAGCTTCGTAGGTTAAAATTAATCGATGTCGTAATACTTTGTAGATGATCGCTTTAATATCTTCAACAGTCACAAAGCCGCGGCCACGAATGAAGGCATGCGCTTTTGAAGCGCGGATTAAACTTAATGACGCCCGCGGTGATCCACCCACTGCAATTAATTTCTCTAATCGGCCCAGACCATATATCTTTGGTTCACGGCTGGCCATAATTAAATCAACAATATAATTTTTTACTTTTTGATCGACATAAATTTGATCGACAACACCGATCGTTTTTAAAAGTTGTTCTTTTGAAATCACCGTTTGGATTTGCGGCTTATCTAAAGAGCCCATTCTAGAAATAATTTCTAATTCTTCCACTTTTGTCGGATAGCTAACGTTGATCTTAAACATAAACCGGTCCATCTGTGCTTCAGGCAGTGGGTATGTTCCTTCTTGCTCTAGCGGATTTTGCGTTGCTAAAACCAAAAAAGGATTATCGAGTTTGTAGGATTGGTCACCGATGGTGACTTGCTTTTCAGCCATCGCTTCTAACAACGCTGATTGAACTTTGGCAGGCGCCCGATTTATCTCATCAGCTAGGACAATATTCGAGAACACTGGGCCTTTTTTAGCGGTAAATTCTCCGGATTTAGGATTAAAAATCATCGTGCCTATTAAATCTGTTGGTAATAAATCTGGTGTGAACTGAATGCGCTGAAACTGCAAAGAGATCGTTTGTGCCAATGTCGAAATTGTTAAGGTTTTCGCAAGCCCCGGAACACCTTCCAACAAAATATGACCACCGGTCAGTAGTCCCATCGTCATGCCTTCGATCATTTCTCGTTGGCCAACGATAATTTTATTCATCTCGTTCATCATCTGAGTCACAAAAAGGCTTTGGTCTTTAACAGCTTGATTCAAAGCTAGAAAATCATTTTCTGCCATGTATTTCTCCATATTTAGCGAATTGTAGAATATAAATAGTGTGTCACAACTTGTCTTGATTTCAACTGAATCTAAATGCAGACTGGTTGCTATGCGAACCTTGACTCAAGTCTGGGTATTTTTTATTTCCCTGACTCTTATTTTATTAATCGTTGGTTTTCAGTTTAAAGGCCGTCTTGGTTTGTTTCTTAGTTTTTTATTTAGCCTGTTCTTAATTTATATCATCCTGCATCGTGGCGTGCTGCTGTTTCAAAAACAGCTGACGTACACCGAAGTGCTAGGCTCAGATGCCACAGGATTTTTAAAAACTTTAAATTCTTTAAAAACTCAGTACGACATTGGTAAAATTCAGCTATTTTTTGCCGAAGCTAACACCCCACCACTGGTTTGGCGCGATTACCCGAATTTAGGATTAATTGTGGTTCACAAACACCTTTTTAATCATCTGACAGACAAAGAAAAAAACCTGCTGGCCCATTTTTTATTGTCGCATTTAAAACTTCGTCCAACTTTTCGGCCGCGATTGTTTTCGGTTTTTGAAATGGGTTTTTTACATTTACAGTTTCTGTTCATTCCGATTATCAGTTTTTTTGCTTGGGTTTTGAAGTACCCAAAAGTTTATTTGCAGTCAGATCTTTTAAGTCTACAGAACAGTCACATCAATTCTTATGAGTTCGGATATTTTCTAAAAAAACTGCACGACTTCGATTTTCATCAAACAAAAAATCTAAAAGGTGCAGAATATTTTTCCGTATTAACAGCAACGAATCACTCATGGCTTAAAAACTTTGGTCAACCCAGTCTTGATAAACGATTTTTAACAGTTATGGGTTTCACACCCTAACTAGTTATACAAAAACTATTGGAGAATTTACCTATGAACACAACCGAAGTGCAAAAACAAAACCTAGAAGCTTCATTTTCAATGCTAGTAATATCAATAGCCTCTAGTGCCTTAATATCGTTAGGATTGTCACCAGACCCTAGCACTGGGAAGTCGCACCCAGACAAACAGGTGGCTCGTTTTAATATTGATTTACTGACGATGTTAAAAGAAAAAACAAAAAATAATTTAAATACAGAAGAACAAGACCTGCTAAATCATATTTTACAAGATTTGCAAATGAAGTTCTTGCAAATGCAGTAACAGGCACCATATTAAGAAAAATATCAAAGAGGTCCCATAAATGAAAAACTGGCTGATTTTAGTTTTAATTCTAAATCTGATTCTTCCGCATATGGCTTCGGCTCAAAATTTAACAAAAGTTTTACCCACGTTAAAACTTTCAGACCCGCTGCCTGCAAATTTATTCGTTGAGCTTGCAAAAGTGATTAACCCAACAGTGGTTAATATTTCAACGTCCGTGATTCCAAAAGGGCGCCGCGGACAAGACCCCATGTTAGAAATGCTAGAACAATTTTACGGAAGGCCCTACCAAGACTTTGCAGAACCTGGAAAACCGCAGCGTATGGGCCTTGGAACCGGATTTATTATTCGTGAAGATGGCCTGATTGTAACCAACAACCACGTTATTCAGGGCGCTGATTTGGTTGAAGTCCAATTGTCCGAAGGCTCTGACAAGCGCTACACTGCAAAAGTGATCGGCAGCGATCAACGCACAGATTTAGCACTGATCAAAATTGAACCTAAAGAAAAGTTAACCGTAGCAAGTCTTGGCAGCAGCAAAGATATCGAAGTTGGCGAATGGGTGGCAGCGTTCGGTAACCCTTACGGTCACGGACACTCGATGACCAAAGGAATTATTTCTTCCAAAGGCCGCGCGATCGAAGAAATAAATAAAATTCCGCTTTTACAAACGGACGCTTCAATTAACCCCGGAAATTCTGGCGGCCCGCTGGTCAATTCGCGCGGCCAAGTCATCGGCGTGAACGCAGCCATAGATGCTCGTGCCCAAGGAATTGGTTTCGCGATTCCAATTGATGAAGTGAAAGCCATCATTCCACAGCTTGAACAACGCGGTAGCATCCGAAAAGGTTTCTTAGGAATTAACCCCGGTGATATTGATGATCAAGCAGCTAATTATTTAAAACTAGGCGAAATTCGCGGCAGTGTTATTTTGGGTATCGGAGAAGGCCCCGGAAAAAAAGGCGGCCTTAAAATTTATGACATCATCACCGATATCGACGGAAAAAAAATAAAAAATTCTAGAGATTTAGTCGACACAGTTTCAGATCTTGAACCTGGAAAAAAAGTAAAAATTAAAGTCATCAGAAATGAAAAACCAAAAACGTTAGATATTTTAATTGGCGAACGCCCCAGTGACCGACCAACGCGCGATCAGGCAGTGTTAACTCCAAAAAATTTCAATGGTCAGAAAGCTCCATTTAATTTGGGCTTTATGGTGGCAGACCTTACGCCAGAAATTCGTGAAGAATGGAAGATCGAAAAAGAAATCACGCAGCCCATAGTGATCGAAACAGAACGTACGTCGCTGGCTTCAAAACAAGGACTGCGTGTAGGTGATTTAATTGTTGAGATTAACAAATTAGAAATCAAATCTGCCAAAGATGTATTAAAAAATCTTAAAAAAGGTTTGAACTCAATCAAAGTAGCAAGACCCGGCGGAGTCAGTATTTTAGAAATTGAAATCCGATAAGTAGCTTGCTCATTAGCGCGCCAGATCTGTTTCATTCTGGTACATCTCATTCAAAAGACCCCTCAAACTAAAGTCCAGTTAGTGGTCTGACGATAATCCTAGTAACAACATTGAAACGCACCGCGTGAGCTTACAACAGCAAGCCCGTGCACAAGAAGTTACAACGATGACTGCACCATGAAACGAGAGGCTTATGAAAATCACCGAAGTTAAGATCTTCCCCGTCAATGAAGAGCGCTTGAAAGCGTATGTAACGATCACGATTGAAGCCAGCTTCGTCGTTCGTGATCTGAAGGTCATTCAAGGTCCGCAAGGTCTTTTTATCGCCATGCCGAGTAAAAAGCGCAAAGATGGACAATTTCGTGATATTGCTCATCCACTGAATCAAGAAACCAGACAATTGATCGAA
>JAYTPC010000082.1:0-37330 GCA_043747425.1 Bdellovibrionales bacterium | reverse complement strand
TGCATTTCGCGCAACGCTATATTTATAAAGATCGTGTTAACACGCTGGTTTTCGGTTGCTCGGACACTTAAAATGTAAGGCAATAGGGTCTATGAAATTTACGGTTTTGCTTTTTTTGATACTCACCTCTTGCATTTCTTTCAAGCCGAGTGCTTTCGCAGGTGACCTGTCAGAAAGCGTTTCGGCTGATTTTCTAAATCACCTAGAACCGCTTGAAAACACAAAATTTATTACTACCCCCGACGATGATCATTCACAAATTATGGCGGCCTTCGATCAGGCCAAGGTCTCTATAAAGGTTGGTATTTTTGGAATTTCCGGTAAACACATCGCAGACAGCTTGGAAGCTGCTCAAAAGCGTGGCGTTTCGGTCACTATTATTTGTGACCAGTACTGCGTTAGTACCGACAAGCGGTCGGCGCTTGTAACTCAGCTTAAAACCGCAGGTGTCACGATTCACATGGCAAGCCCTGGCTTTACGATTAGCCACTGGAAAATGTTTGTGATCGACGATAGCAAAGTTTTTATTTCAACGATGAATTTTATCACGCGGTTTAAGCAAATGCGCGACATGGGAGTTTTCGTCACCAACCCCGGCATTGTGAAAGAAGTTCTTTCCGTTTTTAATGCTGATATTCAAAATGCGAAAAACCAAACAGCGCTAACCCCTACTTTAAGCCAACCAAATTTGGTTTGGAGTCCTATAAATTCCGAAGAAAAAATAGTTCGTTTAATACTTTCTGCAAAAAACTCTATCGATATTTGGATTGAAAATATGGGGGATGCTGCTATTCACCAGGCGCTACGGACCGCCGTGCAAAACAAAGTTCAAGTGCGCGTGATGACTTCACTGTGCGGCCTAGGCAGCGACCCTGTGTTTGCGTTTAGTCATCTGAAACAATTAATCAGTTACGGAGTGCGCGTGCAAGTTATGCCCTATCCGGCATCGCCAGAAGCGCCTTATGTGCATGCGAAAGTTGTCGTTGCTGATAAAACGATTTTTTTTGGCTCTGAAAACTTTTCGATGAATTCGTTGTTAAAAGCTCGAGAACTGGGAATCATTTTTGCGAATACAGAAATTCAAAATCGCATTCATACACTGTTTGAATCCGACTGGTCACATACGATTTCGTTACCTGCATCTCCTCCTGAAAAATGTGAAGCTTTACAACCATAAATGAATATTCTGCATTTACTTTCACAAAACCACCTGACTGGAAGCGAAGTTTACGCCGGCGAACTGATCGAAGATCAAGTGCTACACCAGCACAGGGTGTTTCAAATTTCGAACGACTTTTTTTTGCCAACCAAAGCTCAACGACATAAGCTGTCCGTTGAGACAAAATCTTTTTCGGAATTCATAAAAAATGTTTATTGGCTGCGAAAATTTTTGATCAAAGAAAAAATTCAAGTGATTCACACGCATTCCAGAGCCTCTGCAAAGCTAGCCTTCTGGGCCAGATGTTTTTTGAAAGTAGGAATGGTTTCTACAATTCATGGGCGTCAGCACCCGTCCTTTTCCAAAAAGTTATATAACCAGTACGGCGATTTTATAATTGCTGTTTCTGAAGTCTTGCAATCACAGCTTTTGACTGACTTCCGTTACAATCCACGGCGCCTGCAAGTCATCCGAAATCCCATTTCATCGACTGATTTTTCTTTTAAAAAAAAGCTTTCTAAAAACGATACTTTAAAAATAGCCATCGTTGGTAGAACTACCGGCCCAAAGGGAACGCGCACTGGGCTTGCGCTTGAAGGACTGATTGAGTTGATTAGCAAATCGAACGTTAAGGCTGAATTCAAATTGGTTGGTGGATCTTTAGCAACTTTGAATTCATTAAAGCATTCACAAAAAAATATTACCGAAATAAAAATACCGCATTTAACCAGTAAAGATTATCAACAATTCGATCTGGTCATTGGCTCGGGCCGAGTCGCCATGGAAGCGATAATTTCTGGTGTGCCGACAATCAGCTTCGGCGAAGCAAAATATCTAGGCTTAGCACGGTTAAACACAGTTACGGGCCACTACAGCAGTAATTTCGGCGATATGGATACTGTAACTACGCAGCCGACTATCGATATAGCACAACTAAAACAGGATGTGGAGACCTGGCTATCAGGCGCTGTTTCCGACGATGAACTGCAACAGCTGTCTGAAAAAGTGCAAAGTGATTTTGATGCAAAAAAAATCAGTGCACGCATTTTTCGGCTTTATGAATCTAGTTACTTTTTAAGAAACTTTTCCCGCTGGATTCCGATTTTAATGTATCACAAAATTCCCGAAAGTGAACTTCAGTCGCAACACAAGATTTATGTTACACAAAAGAAATTTGAAAAACATCTCATGCTTTTTAAATTTCTAGGTTTTAAGACGCTGACTTTCAGCGATTTAAAAAAATTTAAATCCGGAGATCTCAGTTTTAATCTGTTTCCTAGAAAGCCGCTGATTCTGACATTTGATGATGGCTACAAGGACAATTTGGAATATGCCTCGCCGCTGTTAAAAAAATACGACTTCAAAGCGCAATTATTTTTGCTTGCTGATTCAAAGATTGATTCCAACCAATGGGATCATTCCGAAACGGAATCGCCGCATGAAATCATCAGTGGAGCTGATCGGTTGAAATGGAAAGATTCTGCCTTTGAAATTGGTTCGCACGGTTTTAGTCATCAAAAAATCACTTCGATGACGGAAACCGAAGCACGCTTTGAACTGCGAAGATCAAAAGATGATTTAGAAAAAGAATTTCAGAAAAATATACCTGTGTATGCCTTTACGTACGGTGATACAAGCGACAAAGCGGCAATGTGGGCCCTTGAAGAAGGCTACGATTTCGCAGTCAATACAGATTCTGGCGGATTACTTTTAGAAGAAGATCCCTACAAGATTTTTCGGGTGAACATATTTCCGAACGAAACTTTTTTTAGCCTATTGAAGAAAACCCGCACTTGGTACCGGGCTTACTACTTTAGAAAACGAAAAAAATAATAAGCCGACTAAGTTATTTTATAACCCAAAAGATTTCAAACTTTGCACCACAATAACTGTTAAAATATAAGCGACAACGTTACTGAGTGCCAATTGCGTCAGTGCAATTTTCCAAGAGCCTGATTCTCGTCGCATAACGCCCACCGTAGAAATGCACTGAAGCGCGATACTGAAAAAAATCAATAACCCAACCACCGAGGCAACCGTAAAAATAGCTGTGCCATCGGCAAAAGTTGCTGAGCGCATGGAGGCTAATAAACCTTGAGTTTGTGTTTCCCCGTCTCCTTCGACATTAAATACTAGGGCTAAGGCCGAAACAAAAACTTCACGTGCCGCAAAGGCCGAGATAAGTCCAAATCCAGCACGCCAATCAAGACCCATCGGTTTAAAAACGGGCTCAATGGCCTGGCCTATTTTCGCAGCGTAACTTTGCTGTGAAATTTCTGAAGCAGAAACGGTGGCGCTACCATCAGGACGCGGAAAATTGGTCGCAAACCAAAGCACAATGGCTAAAACCAAAATAGTTGGACCTGCTTTTTTCAAAAATGATTTTGATTTATTCACCGACTGAGTTAATAAAATGCTCAGCCGAGGCTTTCGGTACAGTGGAAGTTCCATCATCAAACGTGGTTTTTGGTTTGAAGCAATCAACCGCGATAAAATAGCAGATGCGACTGCGCTGATTAGAATTGAAAAGAAATAGAGACTGGCCATTACGGCGCCAGCATAAAACGGCTGGGAATCAGAAAAAATAAAACTAATCATTAGCGCAAATACGGGAAGACGTGCCGAACATGTTAAAAATGGAATAACACTTTGAGCAATCAACCGTTCTTTTTTGGAACTGATGTTTCGTGTGGCCATAATGGCTGGAATGGCGCACGCAAAGCCCGATAGCAGCGGAACGAAAGATCTTCCACCCAGACCAATCCAAGATAGTGGCCGGTCAATAAGCGCAGCCACACGCGCCAGATAACCCGAGGCTTCTAATATACCGATGCCAAAAAATAAAATAAAAATTTGAGGTATAAAAATAACAACGCCGCCAATGGCTGCGACCAAGCCGTTTCCTAAGAAATTCCCAAAAAGTCCTGGAATGTTATTTGTAATCACTTCACTCAAAGAACCAAACGCTGAATCAATGACTTCCATCACCGGAGCAGCCAGCCAATAAATCGAAGAAAATAACAGCGTCATAAGAAAGAAGAAGAAAACCAAACCAAAAAATGGATGTAGCAGCATTCGGTCAATTTGCCTGGTTCTTCTAGTTACACTGTGGTTAATGACTTCTTTGTCAGTGATTCTATGAACCAGGTCTACAGCACTTTTCATTGCAGTTTGTTGCTTTTCTACAGTCCAAACAGGAATTTTTATGGTGTTATTTTTTGAAAAATTTTGTTGGTCAGTATCCTTCATGGTCTTCACAATCTGGTGTAAGCCAGCTCCAAGAAGCCCATCAAACAAAACAACTTCATGACCCAATTCGTTTCTTAATTTTAATAAGTTTAACTGAATGTCATTTTTTTTTAATAAATCAGACATCGTGACCGCAAAAATAATTGGATATCCGGACTCTTTTAATTGGCTTGCTAAAACCAAATGCCGTGAAAGCTGCGTTCCATCGACGACACAAATGACTCCGTTAATTTTTTCTTCACCCGCTTTTTGAACAAACAAAGTAGAAAACGTGACTTGTTCATCTTCACTTTGAGCTTGCAGAGAATAAATCCCTGGCGTGTCGATTATTTTTGGTCGATAACCCGCAGCGGTTTCGCTTAGGTGCGACTGTAAAGAACCCACGCTGTATTCTACTGTAGCACCTGGATAATTGACTGTTTTAAAATTTGAACCCGTTAGCCAATTGTATAAAGTTGTTTTTCCAGAATTAGGAGACCCTACTAAGACCCATGTAGACATGAAATCTCCTCTTCGTTCAAAGCAAGAATAGTTTCGTTAAACTGAATGACTGTCACAGAGCCAAAAGAAATTTTTTGAATGATTTCAATTTTAAGATCCGGAAACAAACCCAAATCGTAAAGCCTTTTTACGATGTCTTCTGGGCCGTTAATATTTTTTATAATCATGTTTTTGGTCTGACTCATAGATGATATTTTCTACTGATATTTTTAAAGAATGAGAATCATTATCATTTTCAATCATCTAGATGAAAATGAAGTGATAATTTCTGCTTATTTCTAAAACAAAAGGCCTAATTGCAGACCCAACATTTGGCTAAAGTTTTTTGGCTCGATAAAGTCACTAGGCTGATTATTAATAAGAATCACTTCTCGGTTTGAGGCATCGAAAGTCCAATTTTCAAAATAAATTGTAGCAAGAAGTGGTTGCGCGGCTAATATGTCGAACTGTCGGGTTAATGTTATTTTAAAACCGGATCCCGCAGATTGTTTCAGGCGGATATCACGAAATGTTTTGTTAACTTCTGACAGGTTAGATTTCATAGAACCTGAAATTAGAACATCGTATTCAAAATCAAAATTAATGTTTTGAAAGTTGAAATGAAAACCTAAAGGCAAAAACAAATAGCTTCCGGTTCGTGTGTAAAACCCTTCGCCCCGGCCACGGTCTATCAATAAACGATAACCAAGCCCAAGAAAAAAACCTAAATTTTCAGTGGCCAAATAATCAAACCGGTGGGTCACACGCGTAATCACATCAACCGTTTTGGCTTTGTACTCCGTGCACTCATTTGTGTTCACATCACAAAGCGCACCATCATAATCAAGTTCACCGAAATTTAATTTTCCAGAAGTGACCCCCAGAAGATTTGGTAAATACAACCACGTCATTTCACCGTAAACACCAAGCATGAAACCTGAATGGGAAATAAAGTCGGGCTCGATGTATCTGTAGTTGTTCAGTTCAAAACCTAAAGTGTAATTTTTTATAAAATTCTCTTCAATTGGGACAGAGGCAAAAGATTTACCAAAAACGATACAGGCTGAGAAGAAAACGAAAAATAGTCTTTTCATGAATGCCAAATGTAAGAAAACTCAAAACCAAAGTCTAGTTTTAACTGACTTGTATTAACTTCTTCTAGCCGCGACTCAAGTCGGCTTCCACGTAATCCGATTCCAGACCTATGAGCAGTATCAATACCACCTTAATGATCGTCCTCGTCATTCTAGTTTGTTCAAAATCCGTTTTTGCTGAAGTTCTACGCTGGCCGCAGGGTTGTTCAAGCGGCCAGTTGGAAGTTACAAATAACACCACAGATGAAGTTCGTGGCTGGCTTCAAAAATTTAAACCGACACTTACTAGCGAAGTCGGCTACGCTTTTCCACCGGAATCCGTCACAAAAATTGCTTTGAAAGCGAAATCTAGCGAGCGCTATACCCTGATGCATTTATCTAAGCCGAATTCACTGCAGACAAATTTTATATGTAAATTAAAATCTTATTCAGCGCATTCTTTTGAGGGCGGAATATTAACCTTTAGACGATCTGATTTATCAGAGCACGCGCTTTGGATTCAGAACTTAGCGCCGGATAAAAACCTAATTCAAATTCAATATTTAGATCGCAAATTAAAAGTAATCTCTGAATCAAGCTTAAAATTAAATTCACTTCAAAAGACAGTTTTTAAATTCTCACAAAAAACATGGTCTTATATTCGCATTCAGGGCCTTAACAGATTTGCTGCGTTTCACTTAACTGTCGCGGGTTCTGAAGGACCCAGTCTTATAGCCAGTCAACCAAGTCAAAATGTCACCGATGCTGCCGCTTACTTTGAAGTGCGCTCGATAGATAATATCGGCGACAGCTTCGTTGCAAAAATCACCGACGCAAACCTAATTGAACAAGCCAGATTACAAATTTCTAATCCCAGTTTAGAAAAAATTCTTTTTGCTAAGATAGCTAAAGGTCATGCTGGATTTAACAGAAACTGGTCTAAGATTGAAAAACCATTTTGGTCGTGGTCCGTTACTGAAGTTACATCGATCGCTGATCTAGCCAGTACGTCGTGCAACGGACTTCCACAAGCTGTCGAAGACCGTGTGGATCATTGGGTTGATAGTCCAGGGCGAATTTGTTTTTGGAGCTATCGTATCCGTAAGGAATTAAAGCCCAGCGAGATAGCCGCTGGTGAAAGTATCGAGTAAATAACTATTCAGCATCCGCATCAATGCTGGTCGATGCGCTTTGTCCTCGAGTTTCTTCGACTTCGACACAAATTTTCTGAATGTGAAACTTCTTAAACGCGTGGTAAAATTCGGTAGCCAAAATTTTTGAAAACTGTTCCACGCTGGTGTTGGTGATTTCTAACCAGATCACTTCGTTGATCGGCAAAGAATAAAAACGATCTCTGAAATGAATGTCATAATTTTTTCCATCCACACTGACTTTGTATTTCATATCGGGATGTTTTGCCGGCAGCAGAACGTGTTCGTCCCACTGATCTAATCTGGCCTTGATGGTTTTTTTTAAGATATTGAAATCAACAAAATAACCCAGTTGAGATTTGTCACCACGAAGCTCGTTTTCAGCAGACGCAGAAGAACATGTTAGATCAACCCGAACCTGGTAATTATGACCATGCAACATTTCAGCTGATTTCGAGTCAAAAATTAAGAAATGCGCTGACGAGAACTTAAAATTTTCTTTCGCCAAATGAAGAGTTGTCAAAGCCATAGAATGTCCTTTATAAATCGGTAATAAATCAGCTAAAGGGATACAACTACCATGAACTTTGAATTGAAGCAGCATTTTCAAATCGAATCGGCAAGATTTCTACCTCATTTACCCAAAGACCATCCCTGCAGCAGGCTTCACGGGCACAGTTTTAAGATTGTACTTACTTTAGTAGGCCCACTGGTGCCTACACTGGATTGGGTTATGGATTACCACCAAATCGCCGTGGTCATGAAACCTTTATTGACTCAGCTGGATCACTGCACCCTGAATGAAGTTTCTGGTTTAGAAAACCCAACATCTGAAGCGTTAGCCAAATGGATTTTTGATAAAGCTAAAATCCAAATTACAATTTTAAAGTCTGTCACTATTATGGAAACTTCAACGACAGAGTGTCGCTACCCCGCATGAGTAAAGAATCAGTCCGCATGTACGGCCCGCTTACCCCACTGCATGTAAAAATGCTTTCTGAGAAATTAGATAGCGTGGGATCAAGTTATCAAATATTTACGGATGATGATCTTATCAACCAAGCTCAAATTAGAAAAAAAAATTCTCCAGAAGCGTCACCTTTTTTTCACAACACTCCTGGCATTTCGATGAAAGAGTATCTGTACATTGAAATCGCCTTAAAAGACCTGATGCTGGTGCGTGCTGATTTAATTAAACTTGGATTTGAATCCACACAAGATTCATCATCCGATGAATCTTTGCAGGCCGAAGAATTTATCTGCCCCGAATGCTCGTTTGTGAAAAACTCTAGGGGCCTTTGCCACACACATCAAATTCCACTGATCCCGTACTATGAAAAGGCGCTGGGTTTTAAGAAAACAAAAGAAAGAAAATTTTGGACCGTGTTTTTATTTTTTATCGCCGCAGCTGCAGCAGTAATCATTTACTCAAATATTAACAAAAATTAGAATTTACGCGGGATTGCACACCAATCAATGATTCCACGTTTTCATTTGGTAAAACTTTGTTTGCATAAAGCATCACAACCGTGCTTCCCATGCGAAATGCACCAAGCTCATCACCTTTATTTATTTTTAAAGAATAGCTTTTCTCAATTTTATTTTTAGTAAATTGATTGCCAACAACTTCAGAATCAAAACTAAGAATAATTTGACCCACATTCGTTGCAGCAACAAACATCATGCCAACCAATCCCCGATCGGTTTCAATTTCAACCAGCACGCGCTCATTGATGGAAAAAAGCTCTTCAATATTTTCCGTGGACCACGCGTTTACCGGCCACAAGGCACCTGGAATATGAACAACTTTTTTGATAGTTCCACTAACTGGTGAATGCACGCGGTGGTAATCGGTTGGACACAAGTAATACGTTAAGAAGATGCCGTTATCCCATTTAGTTAAAGCGTCCGCATCAGCCGTGAATTGAACTAGCGAATAAGTTTTGTCTTTGGCTTGAATCAATTTACCGGAATGAATTCGTGCCGCTTGTGTGATAACAGCATCTGCCGGGTGCAAAGCCCACGTTGTACCCAGCGGCCGGACACCAGGTTTCAGCTTTCTTATAAAAAATTCACCAAGGCTTGGGTATTTTTCAATCGGCAGCTCAGCTTCTTGCAAATTGATTCTGTACGCTTTTGCAAAACTAGCCATGATCCATGTGTTTATGAATGCTGGCAGCTTTAAGTGAACTAATTTTCCAACGGCGTAGCTTAAGTGGTTTTTTGGTAAGAATCGAGTGATTGCTGACATTCGGTAATGTTGCTATAACTGACATGAAATGTCGAAGATTTTTAAAGATATTAAAATTAAAATTGAAGATGACCTTGAACAGCATCTGGCTTGGCTGATGCCCGATCACGGTCCGTATCGTATTTTAAAACAATCTGTCGATGCCAGACAAAAACATTCTCCCCATTTTGTTTACTCGGTCGAAGTGGCAGAGAAAAATGAAACTTTAAAATTAGAAGAATTCTCTTTAAAAAGACTAACTAAGAACACCAACACATTTAAAAAACCAATTGTTGTTGGTAGCGGTCCTGCAGGATTATTTGCAGCATTACGTTTTGTCGAACGCGGTATTCCTTGCGTGCTTTTTGAACGTGGCAGCGAATCCACAGACCGCATCAAAGGAATTAATAAATTTTGGCGCTACGGAGAATTAGATCCCAGAAACAACGTCTGCTACGGTGAAGGTGGTGCAGGTCTTTACTCGGACGGAAAACTGATCACGCGAATTAAGTCAGATCACATACCTTATGTACTAAACCGCTTAGTCCAATTTGGAGCACCTAAAGAAATTCAGTGGTTATCGAATCCACATGTGGGTTCAGACAAAATCAGACGAGTTATTCCAAAGATGCGTGAATTTTTACTGCAACATGGCTGTGAGATTCACTACAATTCGCAAGTGACCAAATTGATCTATGGCACAAAGTGCATCGAAGGCGTCATCACTGAAAAAGGCCATCGGTTTATGTCCGATCACGTGATTTTAGCCACGGGTCATTCCGCCGAAGATATGATGGATCATCTGATGGACGCTGGCGTTCATTTAGATGGAAAATCTTTTGCGATGGGTCTTCGCATCGAACATCCACAAAAAAAGATCAACGAAATTCAGTATCGCCAGTACGCCGATCATCCAAAGCTTGGTTCGGCTAATTACAAATTAGTTCATCATGATAAAATTTCTGAAATCGGCGTGTACAGCTTTTGTATGTGTCCGGGCGGCTACGTGCTTTCAAGTGGTACAGAAAAAGATGGCCTAGTTTGTAATGGCATGAGCAATTTCAACAGAAATTCACCCTATGCAAATGCAGCTATCGTCATGAGTATTAATCACGAAGAACTTTTTGGTTCCGACAAATTAGGCGGCATGAAACTGCGCCGCGAACTAGAAACCAGTGCGTACAAAGCTGTGCAGTCTTCTGGTGGAACAAAAGAATTACCAGCTCAGAATATGGTTTCGTTTTTAAATAAATCTTCGAAAAATAATTTGAAAAATACGTCCTCGCCGTCTGGAATAAAAGCCATTCGCTTGGATGAGCTTCTTCCAACTTTCATGTTTCAAAAGCTAAAAGAAGGCTTAGAAAAATTTAATTTAAATATGAAGGGTTTTATTACCGAAGATGCTCAGCTATATGGGATGGAATCAAGAACGTCATGCCCGCTGCGGGTAACTCGGGATGCTTTAACTTTGCAAAGCTTAAGTCACCGTGGATTGTTTCCGTGCGGTGAAGGCGCTGGTTATGCGGGCGGTATTACGTCAGCTGCGTGTGATGGAATTAACTGTGCGGACAAAATCTTTGAAGAGCTTCAGGGTTAGCGTATTTAACTAACGAACAAAACCCGGATATGTGTAATTCCAAGTTTCACTGATGCTAAAGCACTCTTTTGAATTACAAATTGTATCAAATGTTAAAGCATCATACTGTGATTTGTGCTTACCCAATGGACCAAAATCATGAGTTTCAATGATCACCTCGGGGTTGGATATTTTCTCTAATTTATCCCGAACACACAATTTTACTCGAGGTTCTTTTTTTAATACTTTTTCTACTTTTCTGAGTTGAGCTAAGCATTCTGGCTTTCCTTGATTCGTTGGATAGTAGGCAGAAACAACTTCGTTATCTTCGGTCAGGATACAACCGACACATTTACATTTTTCAAATCTTTTTTACGAATATTCTTAAAAACAAAATCTTTCGTTTCACCAGATAAGTTTTGAAGAATCTTTAATGTATCCGCCGTGACTTGCGTTAATCCTGTTGCATTTAGGTTTACAGCATTTGCATTAAACGTTGATTCCGACGCTATTAGAGCCTTAACCATATCGGGATCAAGTGGATATTTAAGACTTAATTTATTGTTAAAATAATCAACCCAAACAGCAATATACTTATCATATTTGTCATCATCAGGCAGATTCAGCTTTTTTGCGGCAGGATAAATGATTTTTTTATCTTTGTAATTATCAAAAGTCTCTTGAATCAGATTTAGATCTAAATACTTTCCATCAATATGTCGCAAATGACTATCTACTATTGTTTTACCCGTAGGGTTTTTTTGTGTGACCCTCACATTTCGGGAATGCTCTTTTACAATTACAGCTTTTGACTTTTTTTTGATGACATGATTTATGTTATTGCCCCAAAAATTTTTTGTCAAATTTCATCCAATAAAAAACCCACTCCTTTGAAGTGGGTTTTTTATTTTCAACGAATGTGAAAAAGCTAATTATCTGTCGCGACGCTCACGGAATGGTTTATCTGCCACTGGCACCCGACGAGGTCTGCTTTCCCCGCCGCGGGCGTCACTCGCTTGCGGACGTGAATCCGAAGTGGAACGTGCTTCATTACTTCCGAAACCGAAACCTTCTTGTTTACGAAAGCCTGATGCCGAACGCTGTGGACGCTCAGTAAAATCTGGGCGTCTCATTGGACGCGAATCACTGTCATCGCTGTTCCAAGATTTACTTGCAGGTGCTTCATCATTTGTTCGTGGACGAGAAATGCTACGCTCTTCAGTTCTTGGTGCACGTTCTTCTGAGCGCGCTAGACTAACTTCTGCACGCGGTGCACGGTTGAAACCACCAATTGTTGCACGTGGAGCACGCTCTTCAGTGCGTGCGAATTCTGGGCGCGGAGTGCGGTCAAAAGAACGCTCTTCGGAGCGTGGGCCTCTTGAAAATCCACTATCGCTTCGTGGAGCGCGGTCATCACTTCGCATAGCTCTGTCGTCGCTGCGTGGTCCACGGTCGTCATTTCTTGGACCGCGTGAATAGCCACCACGATCACCGCTTCCGCCTGAACGTGGTCGGAAAGAATCTCTTGATCCAAATGAGTCGCGGGATCCGCTGCGATCACGACCTACAGGACCTCGCTCTCGAGAACCGAAATCTTGCATTTCTCTTGGGATAACTCCGTCGCCGACGAAATCCATAGATGTGTCACGGTTTTCGAAAATATCTGGATGTTCCACCACTAAATAACGTTTTAAAAATTCTTCAGCTGTAAATTCAAATTGGAAAAGCTCTTTCATTTCAGCCATTTTGCGCTCTAAGAATTTACCCGCACGACCGAAAGCTTCATTTTTCTCGGATGAATTCATTTCTGAAATCACGTCTTTAACGCGGTACACGTTTAATTCGTCATTTGTTGGCGCGCGTCCCTTAGTCAGCGTGCACTTTGTCACTTGCTGAATACGCTTCATCGTGCGCACTTCGTGCGGCGCAACGATAGATAATGCTAAACCTTTTTTACCAGCTCTGCCTGTTCGACCGATACGGTGAACATAGCTTTCAACTTCACGCGGAAGCGAGAAATTAATAACATGAGTTAAATCATTGATATCTAATCCTCGCGCAGCAACGTCTGTTGCTACTAAAATTTTCACGCGGCCTTTACGGAAATCATTTAAAATAAATTCACGTTCACGCTGTGGACGATCTCCGTGAATGCAATCCACTGGAAATGATTTTCGTTTTAACCACTCTGTGATTTCAATCACTTCACGCTTTGTTTGGCAAAAAATCAAACCGTAAAAATCTTGGTTCATGTACAAAACGCTAGAAAGCATTTGTAATTTACGATCTGGGTAGATTGTATAATAAATCTGTTCTATGTTTGGTTTTTCAGAATCTTGCTTGTGAATTTCAACTTTATCATAATCAGGTAAGTACTTAGAAACCACTCGGCGAATTTCTGGCGACATCGTCGCTGAAAATAACCATTTGCGTTTTGTTTCATTGTTCCCGATAGCTTTTAAAATAGTTTCAACGTCATCTTGGAAACCCATCGAAATCATTTCATCTGCTTCATCTAATACTAATGTTTGAACGTTTTCTAATTTCAAAGCTTTACGTTCAACCAAGTCGATCAATCGACCCGGAGTTCCCACCACAATGTGGACTCCACGTTTAAGGGCTGTTAATTGACGGTCGTAAGATGATCCACCAAATACGGTTAAGGTATTAAGACCTTTCCATTTTCCTAATTTTTGAATTTGTGCTTCAACCTGTGATGCTAATTCACGTGTTGGACACATGATCAACGCTTGCACGTGCTTAGAAGAGGCATCGATCGATTCAATCAGTGGAATACCGAAAGCTCCGGTTTTTCCAGTTCCAGTTGCCGCAAGACCCACGAAATCTTTTTCGCGTTTTAGTAATAATGGAATGGCTTGAGTTTGAATCGATGTTGGAGTTGTAAATTTTAATTCAGCTAATGATTTTAAAACTTCTTTTGATAAATTCCAAGATTCGAAAATGTTCTCGACAGCTAACTCTTCTGAGTCCTCTGCGATTTCTGTTTCTTCGATTTGGGCTTTTGGTGTGCGACCTGCATCGTCTGCAGTTTCGATCATTGAAGATGCATCAGACGCATCACTTGACGTGATTTCTGTATTCATAACTATTCCTTTTTGTAGTGGAGAGCTTTAGATATTTTTAATTTTTTCTAAAGCACTCGAGTTTTAGTACTCGAGCCAATACATAATAGCCCTTGAGTACATTTTTACCGTTTAGAGTGGTGTACTGACATTTTGCTAAAAAGGCACGCAATTTCTAAACTTATCAAAATTTGGTGAAATTTTGACAAACTTGGCGCGCCGCCTTTGTGAAAAGGTACCAGCTCACTTTTCGGAACTTTTTTATAGGTTGCGGCGGTATTGGCCACCGGCTTCATAAAGGGCTTCCGACATCTGGAATAAACTGCAGTGTCTAGAGGCCTTTAACAGCGCCGTGAAGATATTTTCTCCGCCAAGGGCTGCTGCCTTCAGGTTTTTCAGTTCTTTTTCAGCCTGCCCAGTATGCAATTTTTGGTAATTTTGCACATTAGTGAGCTGCTCACTTTTCTCGGATTCAGAGGCTCTGGCCATTTCGATTTTTTCTGGAGTGTAGCCTGCCGCTTGAGTTTTTGGGTTTATGAATGTGTTTACGCCGATGATGGGTAATTCGCCCGAGTGTTTCAAATGTTCGTAGAACATCGATTCTTCTTGAATTTTTGAGCGCTGATATTGAGTTTCCATCGCACCTAAGACGCCGCCGCGTTCGTTGATGCGTTTAAATTCTTCAAGCACGGCCTCTTCTACAAGTTCGGTCATTTCATCGATGAAATAACTGCCTTGGGTTGGATTTTCGTTCTTACTGACGCCAAATTCGCGGTTGATGATCATTTGAATCGCCATGGCCCGGCGAACCGATTCTTCTGTTGGCGTCGTGATTGCTTCATCGTAGGCGTTCGTGTGCAGTGAATTGCAATTGTCTTGAAGGGCTATCAAGGCCTGCAGCGTGGTTCTTATGTCATTAAAATCAATTTCCTGCGCATGTAGCGATCTGCCAGAGGTTTGAATGTGATACTTTAGTTTTTGTGAACGTTCATTTGCTTTGTATAAATCCCGCATCGCCACAGCCCAGATACGTCTGGCAACTCGGCCCAAGACTGAATATTCAGGATCTAACCCATTACTGAAAAAGAAAGATAAATTTGGTGCGAAATCATCAATCTTTAAACCCCGCGATAAATAGTATTCGACAAAAGTAAATCCGTTCGAGAGCGTAAATGCCAACTGACTGATCGGGTTCGCACCTGCTTCAGCGATGTGATAACCAGAAATACTGACCGAATAAAAATTCTTGATCTGGTTTTCTGTAAAATACTGCTGAATATCACCCATCATTTTTAAAGCAAAATTGATCGAGAAAATACACGTGTTCTGACCTTGATCTTCTTTTAAAATATCAGCCTGCACAGTGCCGCGCACTTGCTGCAGCGTTTTCTTTTCAGTCTCAGAAAATTCTGCAGCTGAAAGTTTTCGGCCTAATTCTTTTTCTTTTTTTTCAACTTGCTGATCGATGGCCGTATTAAAATAAAAAGCTAAAATCATAGGTGCGGGACCATTGATCGTCATACTGACTGACGTGTTCGGATCACACAGATCAAATCCTGCGTACAATTTTTTCATATCATCTAGCGTGCAAATACTTACGCCGGATTCACCGACTTTACCGAAAATATCAGGCCGCCTGTCAGGATCTTGTCCATACAAAGTCACAGAATCAAACGCCGTCGACAAGCGGTGTGCTTTTTCACCCTTACATAAATAATGGAAACGTTTATTCGTGCGCTCTGGAGTGCCTTCGCCAGCGAACATGCGCTTTGGGTCTTCATCCGCACGTTTTAATTGAAAAACGCCTGCTGTAAAGGGAAATTCTCCGGGAATGTTTTCTAACTTTAAAAATCTGAAGCGGTCGCCCCAATCTGTTAATTTTGGTAACACGACTTTTCTAATTTTTGTGCCACTTAAAGATTTAGAAACCAAGGATTGTCTGATTTCTTTATCGCGAACTTTAAATACCAGCTCATCCTGAGCATACGTTTTAATTAAATTATCCCAGGTGCTTAAGGCTTCGATTTCACCGTCTTCAAAACCTTTTTTAAGTTCTGATTTTTTTTGCTCTAGTTTGTTTGAATCCATCAAATCTTCATTTTTTAAAAGATCTAAAGCACCCAGTTGAGACGCCTTCACGGCTAACTCTTCAGTTCTGGTTTTGTATTTTTTTACGTTGGAAACGATTTCAGCTAAGTAGTTCTGCCTTTCTACAGGAATAATCGTGTGTTCATCCGCAGACAAAACATTTTTCTTAAAAGTCTCATCAATTTTTGAAATGGCACCTTTTTCAGTCAGAACATCTACCAAGGAAAAAAACAACTGGTTTAATCCACCATCGTTAAACTGACTAGCCTGAGTTAAAAATACCGGAACTTTCACATCATCATTAAATATTTTCCGCGATCTTTTGTACTGTTTCGTTACATCACGAAGCGCGTCCTGAGCACCTCGCCTGTCGGCTTTGTTCACAGCAACAAAATCTGCAAAATCGATCATGTCGATTTTTTCTAACTGTGACTGCGCACCGAAATCAGACGTCATGACATACATCGAAAGATCGCTGACATCTGTGATCGCCATGTTGCCTTGGCCAATACCCGATGTTTCAGCAATAATAAAATCGAAATCTAATAGCCGCATAAAATTTAAAATTTCTGGAAGTGACGTGGCTATTTCTTTTCCAGAACCCCTAGAGGCGACAGAGCGCATGTAAATATTGGGCCGACTTAGTGAATTCATACGAATACGATCACCCAGCAGCGAACCACCCGTCTTTCGCTTCGACGGATCAACACACACAATACCTAATTTTTTATCGGGGTACGCATTTAAAAAACGCTGCGAAATTTCATCGATCAAAGATGATTTACCAGCACCACCCGTTCCAGTTATTCCAAGAACCAAGGGTTTTTTATTTTTTGTAGCGAAAGAATTTAAGCCAACTGAATCTAGTGATTTAACTTTGTGACCGTTTTCAATGGCTGTTAAGGCAATTCCAATTTCTACAGAAGGTATTAAGTCTGCAGCAAAAACATTTTTCTTGGTGGCTATTTTTTTCTGTTCTTCTAGCAGATCAAAATCACAGCCTTCGATGATCATGCGAATCATGCCCTCAAGGCCAAGCTTTCGGCCATCATCAGGATGAAAAATTTGGGCAATTCCGTAATTTTCTAATTCTTTTTTCTCTTCGTGAACGATGACTCCACCGCCACCACCGTAAATTTTTACGTAGCTGGCACCCGCTTCATCCAGCAAATCTTTTAAGTATTTGAAGTACTCCATGTGTCCACCCTGATAAGATGAAATACACACGCCCTGAGCTCCCTCTTGCAAAACACTTTTTGCAATATCTTGAACCGATCGATTATGGCCTAAGTGAATAACCTCTGCACCCATATCCTGCAAAATTCGGCGCATAATATTTATGGAAGCATCATGACCATCGAACAGCGAAGCCGCGGTGACAATACGAACTGGATTTTTTAAAATAAGTTTTTCAGATGTCACTGCTATAAGCCTTTAAAAACGGGTTTACGTTTTTCGATAAATGCCAAAGTACCTTCTTGAGTATCTTCAGATGTAAACAGCTCAGCAAAAATGGCGGCTTCGTTCGCTAATGCTTTTTCGGTTTCTAAATCATAGGCTTCGTTGATTGATTTTTTAGCTTTCGAAACAGCTAGCGGAGACCGTGACAGAATCAAATTTATTTTTTTCGAAACCGCTGGTAGCAACTCTGCAGCAGAAACGACATCATTCACCAAACCATAGCGCATCGCCGCTTCAGCCGTGATCATTTCGCCGCTCATTGTTAGTTCGCGGGCTCGTCGTAAACCAACGGCTCTGGCTAATTTCACGGTCCCACCAAATCCTGGTATCAACCCAAGACTGACTTCTGGCAAACCAAATTTGGCGTTATCACTGGCGATAATAAAATCACAGGCCAAAGCAAGCTCGCACCCGCCACCCAAAGCAAAACCATTAACCGCTGCCACCACAGGAATTCGTAGCAAACTTAATTCGTGAAAAATACTTTGCCCACGTTTGGCAAACTGCATGGCTTGGTCTTCGTTCATCGTTCGCATCTCTGTGATGTCAGCACCTGCAACAAATGCTTTTTCACCGGCTCCGGTAATGATCAAAGCTTTAACATGTTCAAAATCCATTTCAGAAATTTGTCGTAAGGCTTCTGCCATATCGCTCAAAGTTTGCAGATTAAGTGCGTTTAAAGCCTCTGGTCGGTTAATTGTTAAAGTCCAAACGCCATTTTCAGAGCCTACTAATTTTATGGTTTGATACGTCGAAGACATTTTGTTCCTTTTTAAAAAAAGATGTTCACTTTATTATTTTGCGATTATTCCGCGACTACTTTGCATAGTTGTAAAAACCGCGACCTGATTTTTTACCAAGCCACCCGGCTTCAACATATTTAACAAGTAACGGACAAGGACGGTATTTGGAATCACCCAAACCCACATGAAGTACGTTCATGATAGCTAAACAAGTATCAAGGCCAATAAAGTCAGCCAACGTCAGTGGACCCATCGGTTGATTGGTTCCAAGCTTCATTGCCTGGTCAATGGATTCAACAGAGGCAATGCCTTCATGCAAAGTATAAACGGCTTCGTTGATCATCGGCATCAAAATGCGATTCACAATAAATCCCGGCATATCTTTTGTCGATTCAACGAATACTTTACCTAATTTTTCGGCCAAAAGTTTTGTCGTCATAAAAGTATCAGCTGAAGTTTGTAAGCCACGAATTCCCTCAACCAATTGCATCAGTGGAACTGGATTCATAAAGTGCATGCCAACAACTTGCGATGGCCGCTGCGTGACGCCTGCAATTAATGTTATGGAAATAGAAGACGTATTAGAAGCAAGGATTGCAGATTTTTTAACAATTTCATCCAGTTGGCGAAAGATGTTCAGTTTAAGCTCGATATTTTCTGTTGCCGCTTCGACGATGAAATCACAATCCGCGAGATCTGAAACTTGAGTTGAAGTTTTAATCTTTTCAAGAAGTGTTTTTTTCTGCTCTTCGGTCATCGTGGTTTTTTTGATCAATCGGTCACAACTTCCAGAAATTGTTTTAAGACCTTGGTCTAATGAATTTGCGCGCACATCACACATAACGACTTCAAAACCTGCTTGTGCTGCCACTTGCGAAATGCCATTCCCCATTTGTCCTGCGCCAATGACGCCAATTTTTTTAATCGATGAAACATTTGTCATAAAGTCCTCTATTCTTAGAAAAATTAGGAATTAGTAGATATACCAAAGATCTGGCCTTGATTGCAGCGATTTCCCCTCTGAAAATAATCCTAGTGCTATTCGTCATTTGGTCTTTATTTCATTTAAATGCATTTGCTGCGATTCAGGGTTCTGAAGGCTTTGAGATGTCTGATTCGCTCAGTTTATCTTATAAGCAAATGCCTTATTTTAAGTCTCCGAACAGCCCTTTTCCATCGGGTTCGGCGTCAGTTCAGTACCTGCAAAAAAACCAAAAAGTTCATACGCTTAAGCCAGAAGTCGCCTATCAGCACAAAAACAAAACTTACACCCGCCAAGATCTTAGACCCCTTTTTCCAACGCATATCTCGCAGTCTGTAATCAGTATCAAAAATAAAAAGCGTTGGAGTGTTCTTGAAACAAAAGTGGATTCTATTCTGTGTTTTGATACCAAAACGAAACAAACCGTTCAGTTTCAATTAGATGAAGTTGGCCCCGATCCTTATGACCTTGGGTTTGCTTTAACGTTAAAAGACACTTTTCTCAAAAAGTCCCCTGAGAAAAAATCAGAAGTTTTTACCACAATTCCCCAGGGCCAGCGTTTTTCTGTTTTAAAATACAAGAATGGTTTTGCCGAAGTCAGCTACAAATCCTATCTGGGGTTCATTAACGTCGATGACGTTATTACCAAATTTGATTTTGCAAAATATATTTTTGCCAACAACCGCTGGCATCTGATCCGCAATCGGCAATTTGATTCACTTATTACTTTTGATAATAAAAAAATATACTTCAGTGAAATTAGCGGCATGGTAACGCCTGAAAAAATCGGTCTAATCGCATCAAAAAATCAAAAATTGCCATTATGGAGCCGCGTACAATCCGTTAAGTCGATGAAACCAGACTGGATCCAAAGTAAAATAAAAGGTCATGGAGATGTCTGGTGGCAGCCGGTAACTGAAACAGCTGAAGACGTATTTACAATCGATGAGCTTTTAAAAAAAGAAATTGCTTCCGTATCTTTTCATCCAACAAATCCATTGAAGGCGATACTTTCAGCGCACGGTGCCTACATGACTGAAGACGGATATCACTGGAAACTGTTAAAAGAATTTAAAAACTTTCATGGACCAGTTCATTATTTTAACGATCTGATGATTTTCATTGGCAATTACCGAAGCACTGACCAAGGGGAAACTTTCGAAAATTACATCCAAATTGAAAAGCTTGCTTTAGCCATTCAAAGCGAATTGGGATTTTTACCAAAGCAATTAAAAGTAAAACGTATTTCAACTTTGCCAAATTACGATTTGAAAATAGAAATTGAAACCGGCAACAGAAAGATAAAAATGCGCAGTCCACTTTTCGCACAAAGTTGGAGCATCGACAAAAGCTAAACAGTTTTAAAATGCTTAAACCAAATAGCATCCATTGCATCATAGACTTGAGATTGAAGCAGCTGCCGCATTGCTGGAGTGTGGCCCACTGAAGAAATAGGTTCTAAAATATGAACGTTGATGACTCTTGTGCCTTTATCTTTATTCGGCATAAGATGACCTTTTGGTAAACACTGATAAGCTCCAACAATAACAACCGGAACTACCAAGGCCTCTGCAGACATAGCAAAAATAAATGGACCCGCTTTAAACGGTGACAAATGGGGGCCGTAAAAACGCCCGCCTTCAGATGATAATGCAAAGCTTTCTGTTTTTAATCGATTTTTTGCTTCATCATATATCTTGTAAACAGCTTCACGACTGTGCCTTTCGATCGGCAAAGTTCCTAAGATACGCATCGCTTGAGAAAATATGGGAATTTTAAAAAGCTCTGCTTTCGCACCAAAACGGATTCCAGGCAGAGCACCACACAAAGCAAAAATATCAAAAAAACTAGAATGATTGAATAAATAGACACATCCTGATTTTGGAATATTTTCTTGGCCGTGAACAATTAATTGGATACCAAACATGCGGTAATTTAATTTCCCCCAAACTGAAATATGCCAATCATCTATTTTTTTATTTTTAAAAATAAGGTGACAGATAACCACGGAAGTTCCCAAGATAACGACTGTCATTGGCGCCACACACATCATGATCAAAGAGCGCAGCCAATAAAAAATTTTCAACATTAATGATTGTCCGGGAAAAGTCGTTTTACAGCCGCGTCAGTTTGCCGCTCTTTGTAGGCTGAATGCTGTGATTCACCAGATTGCATTTCGTTGTAAGCATCTTGATTCATAATTTGCACTTCAAAAGGATAGAAAAAACTAAATCGTTTTCCAGGGTCCGAAGCATGCACATGAATTAATTTTCTGGCGATGAACTTGATGTATTTAAAATCTTTTCCAGAGAACGGATTTTCTTTTCGAAATAAACCCAAAAACGCATTTTGATTGGTTTTTACTTTATGTCTTAATAACCGATCAATTTTTTCAGAAGATAAATTTTGTTCATGACCATGCTTCTTGTTTAACTTGTCACAAACTGCTAAAAACTCCTCGACCGGATACATGTTATTTGAAGATTGATCGGGCATAATTTGCGGAAAACTAATCAGATTCTCATCGACCAAAAAACGAATAACCTGAAACGAATCAAAAATCGATGTTGTTACGAAGCGCACGCCGATCTTGTCAAATATCTTCATGGCAACAGCTTCTGGCCTAGCCAGCAATTTAACGACGGTGCTGGACGACGTTTTATAGGGCTTCGTATGAAAGCCAGCAAGTGGCACCGAGGGATGCCCTTCTTTTTTGAACGATTTTAAATAAAGTTTTCCGTCTTGCACAACAGACTGTTCGAAGGGAATCAAAATTTGCTTCTGAATTTCTTCAGAAAAAAAACTAAATAAATCAGATTCGGCATGAACAAAAACATGCATACAACGTAAAAAAGCACAGGACCATTTTTGCAGCTCTGGGTTTTCAACTTGAGACGCATAGATCAACAATTTTCGGATGTCCGAAAGCTCTTCTTTGTTTTTGATTTTGGATGGAATGGAGTTGATATCGATTTTTAATCGCTCGGTCATTAACACCAGTGCGCGGCGGTGAAAATACCAAAGCCTAGTCAAATCCTCAGACAAGTTAATCTGGTAACCATAACTTTTTATGAACGATTCGGCTTCTTCTAAATTATGAATGTGTAAGGTGGGTCTATCTAAGGCGGACGCTCCGCCGGCAACAACAGATAAAGAAGAGGGGTCAAAAAAATAAAATGAGGAATGATTCGATAACATTCCTCATTAGGTTATTGAATTAATCCGCAACGAGCAACATAGAATTGTCCCAGGGTTCCGCTAGCAGCTGATCCACCATTTATGTTTCTTGTGTTTTGGAACTTAACGACTCCGCTGAAAGTTTGCGCATCCATACGACCTTCAAAGCGAACCTCGCCGTAGCTGTCACGGAAGCTGACGGCACCTTCACCGGTTTGCAAATTAAACTGACCCTGAATCTGCGATCCACTAGTTGGCAAAAACTCAATAGCAATGGGTTCATACTTAGTACCATTTGGATCTAATTGTGAATCTAGAACAAAACTATCGTAAATTTTTATCAACATTTTTGACTGTGATCCAATCACAATGCCTTTTGCATCTAATTTTACCAAACCTTGAAAGCGAACACCCGTTTGATCTGTTGCTGAGCCACTGATTTGTCCAACCTCGTCAGGGCTTGTCGTCGCCGAAAGAAGTGCTTTTACACGAGATTCGAAATTTCCAGAGACCGAGTCTAATGACACCTGTGTCATCTGACCGTCATCAAAAATAGTTCCTATTCCTGATACTCCTTGCGGACACGTATTCGTACCGGTGAATGTACCAACGATACTACCACCAGCATCACGGTTGAAGTTTCCGCGCACGGCAGTTTTTTTGGGGTTACACGCAATCACCAAAAATAAACTAGGTACTAAAAGGAATAACTTTTTCATAAATGCCTCCAAGTTCAAAGAACTCTTTCATAAGACTATAAGGCAATCGGCAAGCCAAGATTTTGAATCACAATGAAACAAAAAAAAAGTGGCTGTGTGATTATGAGACATTTTAAACCAATAGGATAAGGGCTCTTGAAGTAGGCCTTATTTTGCGTTTTTTAATAGTCGTCTGTCAAAATAGTATTCAGCTGATAAAGCCAAGATAACACCAACAACGATAGCGATGTCAGCAACGTTGACAACGCCCGTTCGAAGTGGAATTTTCATAAATCCTAAATTCAGATTCATTCCGGTATCGAAAACCATGAAATCGATCACGCCGCCATTATCTCGAGTCATTCGGTCCCAAAGGTTACCAAAGCCACCACCCGCGATAAAGGAATACGCAATCAAGTTCATTTTTGAAACTTCTTGTTTTAGCAGATACCATAACATTGCTGCCAGACCCAAAAGAACAACAACAGCAAACACCAAAAAACGCGCTTGCCGAGACCAATCTCCACCGAAACCTAAAAAAGCTCCAGTGTTCTCGGCATAGGTGAAAGTAAAGAAACCACTGAGATATTCTATGGCACTTTGTTGTCTTAAAGTTTCCACGGCCCACAATTTAGTTGCCTGATCTATACTAGTTACTAAAAATAAGATGATGAAAACGATCGTAAATTTAAACTTTAAAGTAAGTGCCGCATCGGCAGCTTGGATGCTTGGGTTCTGCATTTTATTATTTTGTAAGACTCTGTTTGCAAGCGCAACTGATTTCTCGCCCATCGTAGGACTTGGACAAGAAAGTTTTAGCTTCACTATTCAAGACGTTCAAACTTATGAAATTAAGTTTGAACCGAATATTGCCGGAGTGTCTAGAATTGGTGTAAATGCTTTCGGATTTGGCATTGGTTATTCATTTCGTGGCGGTGGAAAAGATTTGGATCCGGCAAAAGGCTCAACTGATTTTTTTGATTTGCAACTGGGGTACAATACAAAGCAATGGGGAATTGATTCTTTTTATCAGACTTACAAAGGGTTCTACACATCAAACACACAGACGATTCAAAACTTTCAAAATCTTTCATTTACGCATTATGCCTTAATAGGCAGGTACGCGCTAACAACTAGTGAATTTTCAATTGGCGGTTTGCTAGATCAATCAGAAGACATAACAACCACTGCAAGCAAATATTATGTCGTGGGTGGAGTTCGATATCATACGATGGAAACCGACCAATCCCTGTTGCAGGCAGAGAATACCGGACTAAATTCAGAATTAGAAGTTTTGCGAAAAATGAAAGTGACATCGTTAAATGCAGGATTGGGCGCTGGAAAATACTGGGTTTCTACGAAGAAATTTTTTATTGGAGCACTTTTAGATTTGGTGGGTACAGTTGGCAGCTACGATTACGAAAACACGAACAGCAGCAACAAAGCTGTTCATCCAAGCCTCAGTTTTAATTTAAAGATTGGCACTGGCTATTCCGGAGATATTTGGAAATCTGGAATAGGTATCACGGCCGACACCACCACTTTAAAAACTCCAGGATCTTCATTCATAAAACCCTCAGCTGCCCGTTTTTTGATATACGTGCGAGCTAAGTTTTAATTTTGTGTTTTAGCTGTAAAATTTAGTGTTTTGCGAAGCACGCTCGGCCATTTTAGTTGATGGCTTTAACCGATTTGCACTTTTTGAATATACAGATAATTGATCCACAATGTATTTAACACCAACTGAGTCTGCGTACTTGAGTAGTCCTCCACGAAAAGGTGGAAATCCAGTCCCCATAATCATCGCCAAATCAACTTCATGAGGCGTATCAACAATACGATCTGCATCTAAAGCTAAAGCGCACTCGTTAATCATGGCAAACACACAGCGTTCAGTGCATTCCTGTAATGACAGTGGATTCGTCGGTGTCGCTAAACCCAGTTCTGCATAAATAGAACTATCGACTTCTGTTTTTCGACCACTTTCGTCATATTTGTAAAAGCCCAAATTGTTTTTTTGACCCATGCGGTTTTTATTTTGTTCTAGTTTTTCCATCAGTAACGGCATCTCAACTCGGTCTGGGAATGCTTTTTTAAATATTTTTAAAACTTTCACACAGACATCAAGTCCCACGCTGTCCATCAATTCAAACGGCCCCATCGGCATACCAAATTCATTTACAAAAGATTTATCTACTTTTTCGATGTCCATACCTTCAGACAATAAAAACGCGGCTTCTGCCATGTATGGTAGCAATAGTCTGTTTACTAAAAACCCTGGCCCATCTTTGACAACAACAGGCATCTTTCCCATTTTCTTAGCCAATTCAAAAACAGTGGCAATTGTTTCATCTGATGACTTGGGTGAACGAATGACTTCAACCAGCGGCATTTTATGCACCGGCGAGAAAAAATGCATGCCTGCGAAATTCTCTGGGCGCGGATGTCCGTCAGACATTTCAGTCACGGATAAAGAACTGGTGTTCGTGACTAGAATAGCATCTGGTCTCATTTCGCTGGCTGTCTGAGCAATCACTTTTTTCTTAATAGCAATGTCTTCAACGATGGCTTCTATAGTCACATCAATATTTTTAAAACCAGAAAAATCCACGGTGGTTGAAACCAAAGACATTCTTTGGGTAAACTGATAGCTGTCGATCACTCGCTTTTTAGCTAATTTATTCCATAAATCTCGGGCGTGTTTGAGTGCTTTGGCGTTTGCGTCTAAAGAAATATCTTTCACGCGAACATCAATCCCTTTATCTGCAGCGACGTAAGCGATTCCTCCACCCATCGTGCCTGCACCCAAAACACCAATATGCTTAACCGGTCTTCCTTTTACATTTGGATTTGTAACGCCCGTTTGTTTTTTTACCATTTCAGTTAAATAGAAAACGTGTATCAAATTTTTGGAAATATCTGTGACAGCACAATCTGCAAAATAATCACACTCTATCTGTAGAGATTTTGTCCTGTCTACCGAGCCATAAGTTTTACGAATCACTTCTAATGCAGCAAGTGGAGCCGGGTAATGACCCTTCGTTGCTTTTAAAACACCGTCTTTGGCTTTTTTAAATACAATACCAGAAAGTATTCCTTCCAATAATTTACCAACTGGGCCTTTTGCTTGAAATTTTTTACGACGTTTTTTTGATCCGCCAGCGATGATTTTACCAATTTGATCGACAGCAAAGTTTTCTAATAAATTTGCGTGCACAACAAAATCAACCAGCCCAATTTTTTGCGCTTTTTTAGAATTTAATAATTTTCCAGCCAAAATAACATCCAGTGCAGCTTGTAAGCCAACAACTCGTGGTAAGCGCACACAGCCACCAAAGCCTGGCAGAATTCCAAGTTGAGTTTCTGGCAAACCAATGCGCGTCGAAGAATCATCTGTAGCAATGCGGTAATCACAAGCAAGAATCAATTCACAGCCACCGCCTGCACAAGCTCCGTTGATTAAAGCCATCGTGGGCATTGGTAAATCTTCGATCAAATTGAAAATACTTTGACCATTTTTGACTGCATGCTGCACGTCTTCTTTGGTTTTTAGATTTTTTATTTCTTCAATGTCAGCGCCCGCGATAAAAATTTTTGGCTTCGCTGATTGAAAAACCACGAGTTTATGATTGGAAGATTTTAAATTTTCTAAGTGCGACCGAAGTTCTAACATCACTGGCGTTGATAGCTTGTTTACTTTTTCGTTTGGTAAATCAAAGGTTAAATAGGCAACACTTTGGTCATGAATCGTCTTTGTTGTTAATTGAATCGCTGACATTTTAAATTACCCTTCATTTTCTATAATTAAAGATCCACCCTGACCGCCACCGATGCACAACGTAGCAAGTCCAAACTGAGTTTGACTGCGCTTCATTTCTTTCATCAATGTTAATACCAACCTAGTCCCCGTAGCCCCAACCGGATGTCCGTAGGCGATGGCTCCGCCATTCACGTTCAAAATATCCATACGCAGTTCGCCGATTTTTCCTGGAAGGCCTTGCATTTTTCCGAATTCATCCGAATCAAAAGCTTTTTGATTCGCTAAAACCTGAGCCGCAAAAGCTTCGTTCAATTCAATGCGGCCGATTTCTTTCATCGTTAAGCCAGAGCGTTTTAACGCCAGCGGCGTTGAATACGCGGGACCCATTCCCATACGCTCGGGTTCAAGGCCTGCGTAACCATATCCACGAATTCTAGCAATGGGTTTGTAACCCAAAGATTCTGCTTTTTCTCGGGACATCAACAAAATCATCGCAGCACCATCTGTGATCGGACATGAATTTCCTGCGGTGATAGACCCTGTTACTTTATCAAAAAAAGGTTTTAATTTTTGTAACGCTTCCATTGTTTGGTTGTCACGAGGACCAATATCTTCAGTTAATGTTTCTTTGTAATCCGGTGGTAAATAAAAAGGCGTCATTTCTTCTTTTATTTTTGCTTTTGCGGCAATTGCTTTTTGATGCGATTTTAAAGCGTATTCGTCTTGCTGCTGGCGCGTGATTCCAAATTCTTTGGCAATCACTTCGGCCGTCATTCCCATATTCATGCCGACAAATGGATCTGTTAGACCATCTGCTAAAGCGATGATTGGTTTGTATTTTGTTTTTGCAAGAGGCGCAGTTGTGGCCATTTCTTTGATTTGTTTCAGATCAGCTATCAACCAAGCTAAAAGCGCAGAAATTTTTCCGCCCGCTGTCTTTGCTGAACCCAATCTTTCAATAATCGAAGTGATTGCTGGCGGCATGATCAGCGGCATCTGCGACATATTTTCAGTTCCACCGGCGACAATGATATCCATGGTGCCAGATTTAATTCTCTCGAATCCTGAGCTGATGCTTTCTAATGCTGAAGCACAATTACGATGAACTGTAACTGCAGAAGTTTTGATGGGAATTCCAGAATTTAAAGCAACCACTCTTGAGATATTAACTGCATCTGAAGGTGAGCCTGTGTTACCGATAATAACTTCGTCGACCAAATCAACATTTAGATTCGTGCGCGCGATCAACTCTTTCAGTGCCACCTGACCAATTTGCGACGCATGAATTGATTTTAATTTTGTACCGGCTTTTGCAAATGGCGTACGCACTCCGTCAACGATGACAACATCTCGTGCAGATCTAGATGGTGAACTCATGGGGAAACTCCTGGTTGTATTTTTTACGACACTAAATTCATCTTTATTAAACCTCTAAAAAACCAACCATGCAATTGACGCTACTCAACAATACAGACCAACAAATTGTGCTTTCTTGAACTCGTTCGTAGAATAATCGATCTAGCGGGGTGTTTTTGGAAAACGTAAAAACAGAAAAAAATTTAGATAAAGAAGCTTTGGAGTTTCACAAAAAAGGACGTCCAGGAAAAATCGAAGTAATTTCGACCAAGGACTGCAACACCGAAAAAGCACTTTCACTGGCGTATTCTCCTGGAGTCGCAGCCCCGTGCAAAGAAATCGCAAAAAATCCGGATATGGTTTACGACTACACAACCAAGGGTAATTTAGTGGCCGTGATTTCAGATGGTACTGCTGTACTTGGTCTAGGTAACATTGGACCCCTGGCAGCAAAGCCCGTGATGGAAGGTAAAGGCATTTTATTTAAAATGTTCGCAGGTATCGATGTGTTTGACATCGAAGTAAAGTCCAGCTCGACGGCAGAATTTATTGCCGCCGTTAGAACTTTAGAACCAACCTTTGGTGGAATTAATTTAGAAGACATCAAAGCACCTGAATGTTTTGAAATCGAAGAAACTTTAAAAAAAGAAATGAATATTCCTGTTTTTCACGATGATCAACATGGAACAGCTATCGTCAGCGGCGCTGCCCTGATCAATGCATGTCAGATTATTGGTAAAAAAATGTCTGAAATAAAAGTTGTCATCAACGGAGCCGGTGCCGCGTCTATTTCGTGCACAAATATTTTCGTAAGCCTGGGTGTAAAAAAAGAAAACGTCGTTATGTGTGATAGTAACGGCGTTATTTTTAAAGGCCGCACCAAAGGAATGAATAAATACAAAGAAGCTTTCGCCGTCGAAACAGCAAAAAGAACTTTAACAGAAGCTCTAGCAGGCTCTGACGTTTTCGTTGGTCTTTCGGTTGCGGGCGCAGTTACGGGTGATATGTTAAAACTGATGAATCAAGATCCGATTATTTTTGCGATGGCAAATCCTGATCCTGAGATCACTCCGGAAGAAGCGCGTAAATCTAGGCCTGATGCGATCATTGCCACCGGTCGTTCTGATTATCCGAATCAAGTGAACAACGTTCTTGGGTTTCCATCCATTTTTCGAGGCGCATTAGACACCAGGTCCACACAAATCAACGAAGCCATGAAGCTGGCTGCGTGTCATGCGCTGGCAAAATTAGCGCGTGAAGAAGTTCCAGATACGGTATCGGCATCTTATGGTGGTCAAAAATTTAAATTTGGTCGTGAATATCTAATACCAAAGCCATTTGATACACGGGTGTTAATGCGCGTGGCCCCAGCTGTTGCACGTGCTGCGATGGACACAAAAGTGGCGCGCATTGATATTACCGATTGGAATATATATCACGATAAATTAGAAGCCATTCAGGGCCCACAAAAAGTATTTATTCGCTCGGCTGTTCACCGCGTGCATGAAAACAGCGTTAGGCAGGGATTTGTTCCAAAAATAGTTTTTCCTGAAGGAACAAGTTCAAAAATTTTAAAGGCGTTAAAAACATGCCAAGAAGAAAAAATCTGTCAGCCCATAATCCTTGGCTACCCAGAGCATATTTTAGAAAAAGCCAAAGCTCATGACGTGAATTTATCTGGCATCGAAATTATTAATCCGGCAACTCACCCCAAGTTAGGCGCTTACGCACAAAAATTATTTGAAACCAGACAACGTAAAGGCATCAACATCAAAGAGGCCGAGCGTTTAATGATGGAGCCCAGTTATTTTGCAGCGATGATGGTGAACCAAGGTGACGCTGACGGAATGGTTAATGGCGCGACAACAGACTACGCAAAAGCAGTCCGCCCTATTTTACAAACTATTGGGATCACGAAAAATTCTGTTCCCGCGGGATTAAATATCGTATTAGCAGATAATCGTCTGTTATTTTTTACAGACACCACAGTCAATTTTAATCCAACAGCCGAACAGTTGGCGCAAATTGCTATTCAAACTGCACAAGTGGCTGAACACTTCGGACAAAAGCCCCGCATTGCCATGCTTAGCTTTTCTAACTTCAGCGGCAGCGAAGGCACTCCGGCTAAAATGAAAAAAGCTGCTGAACTGGTGCGAAAACTGCGGCCAGATCTTTTGGTCGAAGGTGACATGCAAGCAGACACGGCCGTGAACCAAGAAATTCAAGATCGTATTTTTCCATTCTCAGGTCTTAAAGGCGAAGCCAACGTTTTGGTTTTTCCAAATTTAGAAAGTGCGAATATTTCGTATAAGTTACTCCAACAAATTGGAAAAGTAGAAGTTCTTGGTCCATTTTTGCTGGGCGTTCGCCGCGCAGCCAACGTGTTACAACGAACCACCACAGAAGATACTATTTTTAGTTCGGTTGTTTTAACAGCTCTTGAGGCGCAGTTCATAACAGATTACAAAAGTCAGAAACATTGAGTCAGTCACGCATTATCGATAAAGATAAAGTGATCGTTGTTGGCGTTGGGCTTAAATCAGAGCCCATTTCTGAAATCAAAGAAAATTTATGCGAACTGGAAGAACTTGTCGCCGCTGCTGGTGGCGAAGTTATTGGTTCTACGGTGCAAGTATTACCGCAGTACAACCCTAGTACTTTGATTGGCACCGGAAAAGTTCAAGAGATCAAAGAAATGGTCGAAGAAAGTAAAGCCAATCTTGTGGTTTTAGATCATCAGCTTTCTGGCATTCAATCTAGAAATTTACAAGAATCGATCGGTTGCAAAATTTTAGACCGATCACAATTGATATTAGATATTTTTGCGCAGCGGGCACGAACCTACGAAGGAAAGTTGCAAGTTGAACTGGCCCAGTTATTGGATCAAATGCCACGCATGATTGGCGCTTGGAATGAATCGCTTTCAAGACTTGGTGGCGGTATCGGCACGCGCGGTCCTGGCGAATCTGCCTTAGAAAACGATCGCCGGCGGATTCGTGAAAAAATATCAATTGTTAAAAAGAAATTAGACGAAGTTTCGCAGCACCGGGCGCAGCATCGTCAGTCTAGAAAACGAAATGAAATTCCAAGTTTTGCGTTGATCGGTTATACGAATTCGGGAAAAAGCTCGTTGTTAAACCGACTAACAGGTGCCCAGGTTGTGGCCAAAAATATGGTGTTTGCTACTTTAGATCCAACAACCAGAAAAGTCTTTCTAGATGACGGCCCGCCTGCCGTAGTCACAGATACTGTGGGATTTATCAGAAAGCTTCCGCCGCAGCTGATAGAAGCCTTTAAAGCAACGCTTGAAGAATCTGCAGAGGCCGATATTCTGCTGCACGTTGTGGATTTAGCCTCGCCAAACATGGAGCGCCAAATAGAAGTCATCGAAAGTTTGATGAAAGAATTTAAATGGGAAGATAAAAAGATAATTCACATTTTTAATAAATGTGATATTGCCCCCGTTGACCGACAATTTCGCGTGAAACATTTTCCCCGCGTATTTGTTAGCGCCTTAACTGGCCAAGGTTTTGATCAACTTAAAAAAATAATGTCGGATTCAATCAACGAAATGCAGACTGAAGTCGAGCTTTACTTTGACCGCGTCAGTGAATACCGTATTTATGACCTTAGCCGTGAAGCTAAAATCAACCGTAAAGAACCAGCTACCGAAGGCACGATTTGCTTTGTGATGATGACCCCGACTTTAATGAATAAATGGAAAGATTTTTTAGTAAAATAGCTTTATCCTTAAACCATGAATCATTTAGCAAGTTCTATGGTTGTTTCTGTCTTTTTATTTTCTTTTAACGCTAATTCTTTACAGTGCCATAGCGGAAATGAGTCATCGACCCATCTCATAGACCAGCTAAATGTAGCCGCTAAAAACCCTAAATCACCGGCATATTATATTTTAAAATCTGAAAGCAGACAAACCAAGCCTGAGGGTCAAATACTAAATTCAGGGTTTTGCACGGACGAAGCTTGCAGATCGAAGCACTCACAAATTGAAGATTTAAAGAAATTTGCGGAAGAAAGCGGAATCAAAATTTCAAAAAAAAATAAACTGTTTAAAACCGAGTGCATGATAGCTGCTAATCAGTTCAAAGCTGAAACCCCAGAAATTAAATGTCCTGAAAATGAACGTTCAAAACAGTCTTTTAATTTTTGCATCAACACCGAATTTTTAAGTTACCAAAATGCAATTGTTAGCAACTTTAAAGCCTGCACGGATGCAAGTAACATCAAGACATTAGATGCAGCTCATTTATTTAAAATGTACACATTGGAATCTGCATTTAAGCCATATTATTCTTACGATGGTGGCGTGGGTATTGGTCAGTTGACTTCTATCTTTGTGAATGATTTGCATGAAAAGCACCGCGGACTCAAGAATCTAAAAAAAATGGCAGCCTTAACTTCACCAGAATGTAAAGCCGCACAAATGATTGCCGAATCAGATTTAGTCAATCCGCCTAGCCACTCTGATAAGTGTGCTTTCATCTCGGTGGGTTCTGGGCTTGAAAGAAATATTCTTTATTCTATTTTGGGTTTAGCCACTTCCTGGGAAAAAGACATTGAACCAAAACTAAGTTCTTACTTAAAAAAATACAGCGACCATCCCCACCTAGAAGAAGTTAAAAATTTAGCCCTATTAAATTCATACGGACCCGGCCGTGGTGATGCACGCGCAGCCATTGCACGATTAATTCAGTACCCGCCTGACAAGTTTATTGCTGAAATAAAGAAACCGCTTAAAACAAAACGCGGTAATTTAACAAAGTACTTAGGGCACATTGAAGCTAGACAAAAGGAAATGACTGATCAGTTTTTAAAAGAGCCCTTAACTTCTGAATACAAAAAAGATGGAGCTTTAGCATGCGTCAACTGATTTGTATTTTGTTTGGACTTTTTATGTACTTCACAGCTTATGCAAAGTCTTCTGTTAGTGAAATTTATGATGATTTTCAAAAAGTTAAATCTAATTTCCTTTCATCAAAGCCTTTGAGGAAAGATTTTTCTAAAAAATTTAAAAAGTTAGACGCAGACCTAAACGATAAGTTTCTTCAACTAAAATCGATCGAAAAAGTGGAGTTAACTGAAGAAGGCAATCAGTTGGCGCTAGATCTAGAGCTGCTTCAACCAATCAGGGATTTGGCATCAAGAAAAATTAACAAAGACACGTGCTCTCAGGCTTTGAATTTGAATCAATTAAATTTAACAGAAGAAGAAAAAACACAGATCCAAGCCATCGAAAAAATAATTAAGTCCCTTTGTTCTTAAATCTTGTTCGAGTGTTAACAGAAATTAATACTCTTGCGATGAATAATTCTATCCTTCAGAAATAATATTCGATAGTTTCCACGAACAGTGCAAAATATAAAAAAAAAAGACGTAAATCCAATAAAATCAGAAGAATTAAAAACGCAAAGTGCTCGCATGCATCGGGATCATTTAGAAATGTTGTTTACAGAAGCTCCCGCAATTATGGTACTATTGCAGGGACCAGATCATATTATAGAAAAAGCAAATCCTGCAGCTTTCAAGTTTTTTAACAACCGACATATTTTAAATACACCCCTTCTACAAGCTCTACCCGAACTTAAAGATCAAGGGTTCGACCAGTTACTAACTCAAGTTTATGAAACTGGAATTCCTGTTTTTGCCACTGAGACAAAAGCGATGCTACAAAGAAATACCCAGGGTGAACTTGAAGAGTATTTTTTTGATTCTAGTTTTAAGCGCATCGATGATGATGAAGGATTACCCTACGGTGTTTATATTCACTCTTCGGACGTTACTAATAAGGTCCACGCCAGAGAAAAATTGCGCTTAGCCGAAGCTCAATTTAGAACCTTAGCAAATTCAATACCTCAGTTGGCTTGGATGGCTGATCCCAACGGTCACATATTTTGGTACAATCAGCGTTGGTATGATTATACAGGAACAAATTTAGAGCAAATGAAAGGATGGGGCTGGAAATCAGTGCATCATCCCGACTTCTTGGATCAAGTCCTAAAAAAAGTATCAGATTTCTGGGCAGGTGGCTGGAAGAAAAATGAAATTTGGGAAGACACTTTTCCAATGAAGGGCGCCAACGGAAAATACCGATGGTTTTTATCGCGCATGCAGCCGATCAAAGATGAATCGGGGCAAGTTATACAGTGGTTTGGAACCAATACAGATATCACAGAACAAAAAATGACCGCCAGTAAATTAGCTTCAGAGCGTGAAAAACTAGAAGTCATGATTTCTGAATCACCCGCCGGAATTGCCTTGATGCGCGGACCTCATTTTGTTTTTGAAAGAGTTAATGCCGGGTGGGCCAGACTGGTCAGTTCTCGTGAGTACGTGAATCGGCCTTATGCAGAAGTTTATCCAGAATTAGTAGGCTCCGGTATTCACACTTTCTTAAAAGATACTTTTGAAACCGGTAAAACTTTTGTCGCTAACGAAATGAAATTTTTGGTGGAAGTGGCACCTAAAATTTTAGAGCATCGATACTATGACTTCAGTTTCATTCGAGTTGGAAACGGCGCTGAAGAGCCCTATGGGATTTTTGCACATGCCATGGACGTAACGTCACAAGTTTTATCACGTAAACGAGTAGAAGAAAGTGAAGATGCACTCAATCTAGCATTAACATCTGGGAATATTGGCTTTTGGAACTGGGATGCAACAACTGGGTATGTTCATTTAAGTGAAACCCTAATGGTGGATTGGGGTATCGATCCGAACACATTCAACCATACGCTGCCAGAATACCTAGAAAGAATTCATCCTGAAGATCGATACTGGTTTTTAAATAAAATTAAAAAATCTACCTTTCAAACGGAGTCCTACGACATTGAATTTAGAGTTGTTAAGCCGTCTGGAGAATTGATCTGGGTGAACGCCAAGGGTCAGTGTTTTGCGGATGAACAGAAAAATCCAAAACGAATTACTGGCATCACAATCAATACCACCCAGCGGAAACACGCAGCCAAAGAATTGCAATTACTTAAAGAACAGGCTGAGGAAGCAAATCATCTGAAGTCCTCATTCCTTGCAAATATGAGCCATGAAATCAGAACCCCACTTGGGGTTATCACCGGTTTCGTAGATTTACTACGAACGTCGAACATAGGCCCCGAAGATTCTGAAAGTTATATGCTGGCCATCGAACGCAACAGTCAGCAGCTTTTAAGACTGATCGATGATATTCTTGATCTTTCAAAAGTAGAAGCCGGAAAACTCGTCATAGAAAATGTCGAATTTTCATTGATCGATATTTTAAGCGATATCAAATCAACGATGGCCTTTAAGGCAAAAGAAAAAGGACTTAGTTTCAGCTTAAAGTTAGTTGAAAATACGCCGGAGTGGCTGGTTTCTGATCCGATCAGAATACGCCAAATTTTACTAAATTTAGTTACAAATTCTATTAAATTTACCGATGTCGGATCGATCGATGTCACCGTTGGGTTTCAAAATGAAAAACTGATCTTGGAAGTTACAGACACTGGGTGCGGACTCACAAAAGATCAATCCGAAAAACTTTTTCAACCCTTTTCACAGGCGGATGCATCCATCACGCGAAAATTTGGTGGCACAGGTTTAGGTTTAGCCCTTTCGAAACGTTTAACAGAAGCATTAAATGGAACACTGAGGCTTTCACATTTTGAGCTTGGTAAAGGCTGCACTTTTGTCGCCGAAGTAAAAGCCACTTTAAGCAGACGCATAAACACAGATGATCAAAAAAAACAGATTTTACAAAAAAAACAACACATCGTGAAAATTCCAAATTCAGTCACTACTGGACGCTTATCAGATATAAAAATATTGCTGGTTGAAGACTCTTTAGATAATCAATTCTTAATAAAACGAATTCTAGAGCGTGAAGGGGCAACCCTTGATATTGCCTCCGATGGATTGGAAGGAGTTCAAAAAGCCATTGCGCTGAATCCCGATATTATTTTAATGGACATACAAATGCCACAAATGGATGGCTACACTGCCTTAAAAATCTTACGTGAACAGGGTTTTAGTAATCCGATTATTGCGCTAACAGCTCACGCTATGGCAGAGGAAAGAAAGAAATCATTTGAAGCTGGGTGTGATGCTCACTTAACAAAGCCGATTCAAAAAGAAATTCTTATTCAAGAAATACTAAAATGTACTCATTCATATTCAAGCTTTTGAAGTTAGCGATTCATCAAACGTTGTTTGCGGCGCATTTCGGCAGCAAAAAATCGACGTTTTTCAATCTCAGTCGTTATAGATAAACTTGGGACTGGAGTAGGCTTCCCGTCAGCTCCGACAGCAACAAAAGTTAAGTAAGCAGAAGCTGTATGAAAGTATTCTGAAGTTTTTGGATTTTCCGCATCCACACGAACGCCAACTTCCATCGATGTTCTGGATACAAAATTGACCGAGGCTTTAAGGTTCACAACCCAGCCTTTTTTAATCGGAGCTATAAAATTTAATTGATCAATACTGGCAGTGACAACTTCACTGTTGGAATGTCTTTGAGCTGCGATGGCTGCAGCAACATCAATCCAGGACATAACCGTCCCACCAAAAACTGTATCTAACGAATTTGTATAGGTAGGTAAAACAAGTTGGGTCATTATAACTTCCGAAGAGCTAACTGATTTGCTCTTTTTCATTATAATGACCCCACTTTAAAACAGAATTTATTTCAAACTAAAACAGGACTAAAAACAATTAAACGCCAGCGTCATTATTCCCGTTGCGGTTACCAAAAGTACCCGTTCCAGGAAGAGTGATCGTTGTATTTCCAGCAGGAATAATCGGAGTTGTTTGCGTGTTGTATGCAGATGCGCCAGCAGGTTGAGAAACTTCAGCACGAGATTCACTTTCAACAAAACCAATGTGTGGTAGACACCATACAATCAATTGAGCGCGTGATTTCACGTTCATTTTTTTGTAGATATTTGTTAAGTGAAACTTAACGGTTTTTTCTGTTACGAATAACTGATTTGCAACTTCCTTGTTAGAAAGACCCTTTGATACTAGGTCTGCAACTTCAGCTTCACGATTCGACAAGCCTTTTTGTATTAATACG
>JAYTPC010000081.1:0-29547 GCA_043747425.1 Bdellovibrionales bacterium | reverse complement strand
AGGAAATGAATTTTCTCGTTCAAGATCTTATGATCACCCGTGGTTTCAATATAGAAACTAACGACATAAGGTAACCACAACAGATCATCGGAAAAATGAGTTCTGACACCTTTACTTTTTGGTGGATGCCACCAATGCAGCACATCGCCTTCTTTAAATTGGTGTGCAGCAGCATTACAAATAATTTGGCGTGATCGTTTAGCATCGATGTAAATTAACGCCATAGCGTCCTGTAACTGATCTCTGAAGCCGAAGGCTCCACCTGACTGATAGAAACCAGAGCGAGCCCAGACTCTGCAGGCTAGCGTTTGATACAACAGCCAAGAATTAGCTAGTAAATCCAATTCTGGAAAAGGTGTCTTTACAGTTAATTGAGACAGGCTTTTATTCCAGAACTGTTCGACATTTTCCAATGCTTCTTGAGCATTTTTTGGATTTAAATATTTTTCTACATTTGCTGTGATCTGCGTTTCATCGGCTGACTGACCAAGCAGCAATATTATTTCTTTTGATTTACCAGGCTCTAAAGTGACTTCCATTTTCATTGCCAGACAAGGGTCTAAGCCGGCACCAATTTCAAAGTTCAGTTTTTCTGATCGAAGTCCTAGCGGATCGCTAAAATGTCCATGACGTCCTAGGAAACTTTTACGATCACATGTAAAAGACGTGATCGCCTCAGAAGTTGCAGAGAAGGCTGTGCGGCCAGAAAAATCGATACTAAATGGATTTTTTGCCAGGAACATCGTTGGGTGTTCCTTTTTTTCAGTGACTATAAAGGGCGCTGTTTTAGATTTATGAAGGCCTAATACCCATTCAACATAAGACGTTATTTCCAGTGTGCGGGCGTGAGTGCTTTTGTTAATTAACGTAAGCTTGGTGATTTTTAGTTCTTGATCCATGACTACAAATACTGTCACATGAGATTGGATTTCATGACTGATGTGATCAAAAGTTGTGTAACCCTGGCCATGAGTCACTAAATAGTCACTATCGCTATTTCGAAGTGCTGGCATCGGTGACCACATTTGTTTTGTATTTTTATCTTGGACATAGATCACCTCGCCTGGTGAATCACTAATTTGATCATTATTCCACGGTGTGATTCGATTTTCACGACTGTTAGCTGACCACGTATAGGAACTGCCGCTTTCTGAAATTAGGAATCCAAATTCTAGGTTATTAGCAATCACGTTGATCCATGGAAGCGGCGTCGTTTTCCCCTTAGTTAGATGAATTACATACTGTCTGCCGACTTTCGAGAAACCACCAAATCCGTTAAAAAATTGTAGTTCAGGAATAGGAAGCGAATGATTTTTCCAACTAGGTTTGGAAATAGAGCTTGGTAAATGAGCGCGCTCAGCTCGTTGATTTGATTTCAGCCGTTGTGCTACTTCTTTTAGTGAAAGCTGGTCGGATTCAAAATAAATTCGCGCTGAGGTTTGTAATAAAATCCAATCTTGATCTGGCAACATATCTCGGCGTAGCAGAAAAATTCCACTTTGCTTATTCAGCCAGTGACCTTCTCCGGCTGAGCGCACTTGCTGCAATATTTCTTCAAATAAATCAAGCCGGTAGCCTGAATTTTCTTTGCTAACAAGCACCAAATCAAAAGCGATGCCTTTCATTCTTAATCGGGCATGAAAGCGTAAAATTTGTTTAATCAGATTTATGTCCCGCGCGCGGCTAACGGTGACAACCAATATCGGCAAATCACCACTGATACCATAAAGCCAAAGTGCCGACTGCGGACGTGTATTATTTTGCAATGTATCGGCGTTGACGCGCGCTAATTTATTAGAAAATATTAAAGCTCCACAAAGCGTTTGAAAAATTTCAGCTTCCTCAGCAATGATGTTCAAGTGGCGCTGATCCATTTGCTCTCGGGTCCAAGCCATCTCTTCTTCTCGTTGGAAAGCATGAGTGTCATGATATTTATCTAACAACCGAAGCGCATCTTCTTTGGAGGTAGTAACGCCTGTTGCAAAGCTTAACTTCAACGACGCGTTTGGTGGCAGAATAATATTTTTTCTTAAAGACAGGCAGGGGTCTAAAACAAATCCACTTGTATTTGTTAAAGATTTTTTATTTATAATAGCTTCTGGCTGGGTTGTGTCGAAGCCACGCCCCAGAAACAGAGATCGGCTTGTTTCATATTGTGTTTTATTCAAAGCATCGGTTTCAACCCAGTCTAAAGTGACCAAATGAAAGCCCCAGTTGTCAGATTCAGTTGCAGACCTTTTTCGGCGATGGACTAAAAGTGCATCTTTGGAAGCTATAAATTCAGTTTCAATAAACAAATTACTAAATGCAGGGTGCGCCAGATCTGCTGCATGTGATGTAAGTAATGGCTCAAGATAACTGGTTATTTCAATAGATCTTTTTTGATCGGTTAAATTTGTCAGGGTGATCCGCCTGATTTCAACATTATCTTCGGCCGACACAACGACTTCGGTTAGGGTTCCGCAGATTTTATTTTGGCAACGATATTCAACTTTGTGTTCTGAAAACATAGCCGTGTAGTGGCGGGCATCACCTTTAAATGGCTGCTTCGTCGCAGACCACGTGGCCTGGCTTGCGTGATCATGTATGTAGAAATAAGTACCGCAAGCATCGCGAGTAGGGTCCTCAAACCATCTGGTAACGGCCATGTCTTCGCAACGAGAAAATCCAGAGCCAGCAGCTGTTAGTAAAACGGTGTATTTTCCATTCGATAGAACCTGCGTGATAGGATTGACCGTCTGTACATTCGGAATAATTCGCAATGCCGACTTTGTTTTATTTAAAAAATTATGGTCCGAATGCACTTCTTCGGCTCGAAGTAGTGACATCACTACTTTTCTTGGAATTCGCTCTTGCAACAAAAGATCAGAACAGCGAACAATTTCATCCTTATGAAACCGCCTTTGCATAACTCCGTGATTTAAGAAATTATCTAGGGAAACAAAAATCATTCCTTGATGATGAGCCATAAAGCTTTTGATCACCGCCCTGCTTTGTTGTGGTGGCAGTCGATTCTTTGTATAATCGATGGCCTCGTAGAAACCGAAATCAGTTAGTAGATCTTCAGCAATCAATCTTTTGATATTACTTAATGCTACTTTAGCTGATACCATGAGCGCTAAAAATGTCGAGTACGGTGAAATAACGACATCGTCTTTTAAGCCTCTTTTCAAACCTAAACCAGGAACGCCAAATGGACCATACTGATAATTCTGCTGCAAATCGCGAGCATTATAACCTGATTCAGATACTCCCCAGGGTATTCCTAATCTATCACCGTAATTTTTTTGTTGGTGAATGACCGACAGATGAGTTTCATGCAAAAGAGTTTCTTCGTAATTTCGCATAACTAAAAGAGGCATTAAGTATTCGAACATGGACGCCGACCAAGAAACTAAACTGCGTTTTTGCGCTAATTTTGTCATCTGTCGTCCTAAGTGAAACCAGTGGCTTTGCGGCACGTCGCCTTTGCTAATAGCTACAAAACTGGCAAGGCGTGATTCAGATGCTAAAAGATCATAAAAGGCATTGTCTAAACGGCCATCTGAAACATTATAACCTATGGTAAAGACTTTACGCTGTTCATCGAATAAAAAATTAAAATCCATTTGTGAAAAAATATCTTGCGCTGTTTCTGCGACAGCTATTAGCCGGTGGGACAAATGGGCAGTAAAGCTATCTAAGGTCATACTTATTTGAAATTGTGAAAACTCGGTGACCATGTCCATAAATTTTTGTGACCAGGAATGAACTGAACTCAATTCCTTTGTAAGTAAGAACGTTTCGTGAATACTTACGTACTGCGATTCAATAAATTTCAAATCTGATTTTTTAGCTAATAGTAAAATCAGTTGCTCAATTTTTGGATAATTATGATTTAACAAAGCCAACTTTTCCTGAACAATGAGTAAAGTGTCAGTAAGGCCAGTCCAAAAATTTGCATTTAAATCTAGGCTATTTGCAACTTCCAAACAGGTCTGTTTCACAGCCAGAAGGTGACCTGCTAAGTTTCCGCTGTCCACGGTAGAAATATACTTTGGTAGTAGCGCTTCCAACGATTGGGTATCATACCAATTGTAATAATGGCCTTTAAATTGTTCTAACTTCAAAAGTGTTGAAAATGCTTTTTCTAATCGTACTGCCAGCGCTTCCGCCGAGATGTAGCCAAAATCATAAGCCGAACATGTTGATAATAAAAGTAACCCCATGTTCGTCGGCGATGTACGATGGGCAACAACTGGTTTGGGTTCTTCTTGAAAGTTATCAGGTATAAGCCAATGATCTGCGGGTGTTGCAAACGTTTCATAAAAGTTCCAGGTTCTTCGCGCGATCTTTCGTAAAAGTTGGGCTTCGGCTAGGCTTAGCTTGTGCTGAATTTCCTTCCGCGTCTGACTCATTTGTACGGACAATATAGGGAACAGCAGCCAAACCAATAGAAAAGTACTGGCCACTGCTAGAGATTGAATTTTAACAAGTACTATAATCAGAAAAATTGTCACTGTCATTAAAAGTGATGAAGTAAGAATACTTTTTGAAAAGTAATTGTGTGTTAAAACTTTTGATTCTTCCTCAGCTGCTGAGACCCACTGAAGCCTATTTTTTTTGGAAATAGTTATTCTATATAGAGTCCTGATAATTGCATCCATCTGCAAATAGGACTGATGAAGTAAACAAGCCATGTGCAATGAAATTTGCATCGTATTGGTTTTGAAATCTCCCCAGATATTCCAGAAATGGCTTGTCCACGGAATGTCACCCGAGTGAAAAAGAAAACTATTCGTTGCATGAGCGTATGCAGGTAACGCCAGATATAGTAAAACAGAAAGTGTCCATACTTCCGCTGAACCAGGAAGTACTGTCCACCCTAAAATAAGCCACACTAAAACTGCGGGTGCTAAAAGGCTTCGACGTAAATTATCTATTATTTTCCAGTGCGAGATAAATGATAGACTTTTTTGCGGAAGCCAAGGCAGTAATTGCCAATCTCCGCGAGTCCAGCGATGCTGGCGTTTCGAAAAAACATCATAATGCGTGGGATAGTCATCCAAGAATTCAACATCAGAAACCAATGCTGTTCGGCAAAAAAGGCCTTCTAAAAGATCGTGACTCAACAGACTGTTTTTAGGAATTCGTCCAGCCATTGAAGCTTCAAAGGCATCAACGACATAGAGCCCTTTTCCAGTGAAGCTGCCTTCTTCAAAAAGATCTTGATAGACATCAGAAACCGCTTTTGTATAAGGATCGATTCCAGTGTTTCCAGAAAATACGCGAGAGAACAATGAACGGCCAGAACTTTCGGGTGTCATGCTAATACGCGGCTGCAAAATTCCGTAGCCTTGGACAACCTGGTTTTTTTCCGCATTTAGCTGCGGTTTATTCAACGGATGTAGGATGGCTCCAATTAGTTTTTTTGCTGATCCTCGCGGTAAATGCGTGTCTGAATCGAGGGTGATCACAAACTGGGTTTTTAAAAAGAAACTATAGAATTTTGGAGCATGGATAAAATCAATAGTCGATTTCCCCCGCAAAAACTGATTGAACTGAAGAAGCTTGCCCCGTTTTCTTTCCCAGCCAATCCATTTATTTTCAGAGGCATTCCAAAATCTTTCACGGTGAAAAAGGTAGAATTTAGGTTCTTCGCTTGTTATAGTAACGTAGCGTTCGTTCAATTCGATTATTTTTTGTTTAGCAAAATTGACAATGACTTCATCTTCGGGTTCGGTTTTATTTTCCGAGTCCTTAAAATCACTTAGAACAGCAAAGTAAAGATTTTCGTCTGGATTTGATAAATACCGAGTCTCTAAAAAATCAACCATCTTGGTAACGGAAGCAACACTAGAAAAAAGAGTTGGAATAACAACAAAAGTTTGAGCCTCTACAGGAATACCGATATTCAGATCAATCTTTGATAAAATCCGCGGAGGAACTAACCGGGCCACAAGTAGGTTAACAATCGCTAAACAGCTGTCTACTACTGGTAAGAATGCGGCTGCAATAGCTAAAGCCCATTCTGCAGGTGTGCAATTTAAATAATCTAAATAAAAAGCTAACGGCACTGCCGCTGCGAACAATAAAACGATTAATGCAGCAAAGTAAAAAGATGTTCTATTCTGGATCAAGCGGCGTTCAAAAATCTCGCTAGGTTTTAGTTTATAATTAAATATCTCTTCTAATTTGCAACGACCACTTTCAACTAGATAAAAACCAACATGGGCTTGGGCGATATTTTCGGGATCAGTCGTCATTGATTTTTGTGCCAAATCTACACAAGTTTCAGCGATAATATTTTCTGCGACTTGAGTTCTTTTAGCGATGCGTTCGATAACATGTCGATAACGGTCTCGGCTGGCAAAATCCATTTGCATGTAGGCCCGGGCCGGGTCTTTAGCAAGAATGGGGTCAATTAAGTTTGTACTTTCAAAAAAGTCATCCCAATCAATATTTGAAATTAAACGCATGCTCGTAATAATATTTCCAACAGTTACTTGCGCGGAGGCCTGAAAATAGTGTTCTGATTGTAAAACGGTTTCGAATGTTCTGTTTTTTTCGACCATGTGACTATCCAGTTTTTCACAAAGACAGCGTACACTGCTGTGCTGGTCACGAAGACGTCGAAGCAATTGCAGCGTCATCGATGAATCTGCAACTTCTGAAAGTCCCAGGCATTTTGTGATCACGACCAGATCGTCAGAAAATTCTTCGTTTTCGCTTTTTCCAACTTTTTCTAGAACAAGATCTGCAAGCACATTGCTGCTTTCAACAATTTGGTGGGTGTAAAGCACCTGCATGATGACCCGCCGCAAATTTTCGACCAAGCCAATTCGAAGAACGATGGCGATGGCCCAGATTTCACCAATTGTCAGTGGTGATTCGGTTTGAAATTCACGGATGAAACGCTTCAAGGTTTCAAGTTCTATATGACTGTCCGTGTGTGCAATAAGGCTAAGTGCGATGGCGTAAACTCGTGGAAAATTGGCTAAATCGCCGCCGCTTAGTTTTGGCAATTCCAGATAATATTTGTCAGGTAAATCTTCCTGAATTTCACGAATCTGATCTTCAATAATATGAAAGTTGTCGATTAACCATTCAGCAGATGGTGGTAAGGTATGCCCTTTTCCGACGGACTCAGAAAATATTTGAAAGGCACTAATCAATTGCCTTTCATTTTCAATGACTCGAGGGAGTAATGACTTACCTGCTGCAATTTTTTTCGTTATGGGGATTTGTTTAGCTAAATACTTTGCGAACTGTTCCAATCGATCGGCGCTAAAGATTTGATCACGAATGGGATCTTCAAAAGGTTGACTCTGTATTCGTTGTTGCAGTTGCTCAGAAATGTTCATCATTGTTATTTAGCACGAATGAAAAATTAGAAAAAACTGAAGTGTCATAATTGAGGAAACTAAACCTTGAATTTGAATGAATGGCTGGCAGTTATCAAGCCGCTGTTAATTTTTATAAACCCAAAAAATAATCTTTGTAGAGCATTCAATAAAACTTCATCTTGTGTATTTCTCACATATTGCTAATTTGAATTAAGGGATGTGTTTATGAAGAATAAAATTTCGGATGTTATGACAACAGATTTAATTTCAGTAAAATCAACAGACGATCTGCTGGCGTCGTTTAAAAAAATGAAAGCGAGTAATATTCGTCACCTTACTGCCGTTTAAAATTTAGTTAATTCCCAGGTTTTATATCCATAAGTTTTTTATGAAGTTCAGAAGTTAAAGTTTCAATCCGTTGACTTAACTGCCGGGTCATTTCTGTCAAATGAGTATTCTGTTTCAATAATTCAGTGAGCTGGGCGGTTTGAATGGCTGCAAGTTTTTCGCGTTCTTCACTGGCAAGTGCGATAGCTTCACGGTGTTGGGCATCAGCTTCAGAGTGAACTTTATCTCGATCGGCCTGTCGTGTTTGTGCAAGCAAAATCAATGGCGCTGCGTAAGCTGCTTGTAAGCTAAAAGCCAAGTTCAATAATATGAACGGGTATAAGTCAAAATAAACAAATCCGAAAACGTTGAAAAGTATCCAAGTTATCACAACAACTGTTTGCCCGATTAAAAATCCTGGTGTTCCAAAAAATCGCGCGAAAGATTCTGCTTTTAATGCAAACCAATCGTCTCCGAAAACAGAATTCAGGTGCAAATGCGGTAGATGAAATCGAAAGAATGATTCGTGCGAAATAGAGGTCTTTATTTCTTTGGAATGTTTGTCACTGTTTTTCATAAGATGTTAAGTATACCATCTTTTAAGAGATATGGGTTTTAATTTAGTAAGAATTAAAATTTGTTGTCACGTCAATTCGCTAACAAAGCTTTTTCTTAACATTCAGCTCTTATATTTATTCGACTTTCGAGCTTTTAAATGTAATTCGACGTCGATTTTTTTATATTTAGTGATTAATTCTTAATACAGGCCTAGCTTGCTGTTAAGAACCAATTAATAATTCTATTTTTGTGATTCATACACCTTCTGTCACTTAATTACAGATCGAGGTCTAAGATGCCCAAGAAAAGCAGTTTGGTTTCTAAAAAAAATCATCAAATCATAGACCAAAAACATTCTAAAAAAGTTATCGAAGGACATGGCTCGCTAGAAAAATTTCGACGAATGGCGACCGTTATTCAGGATTCTAACGATGCGATTACGTTTCAAGACTTAGAAGGTAATATTCTGGCTTGGAATCGTGGTGCAGAATTGATGTATGGGTACTCTGAATCTGAAGCGCTAAGAATGAACATCGTCGACACAGTTCCATCTGAATACCAAGCTGAAGCCCGTGCATTTCTGGCCTCATTAAAACGTGGCGAATTAGTGGCGACTTTAGAAACGAAACGAAAAACAAAAGGCGGAAAAATTCTAGATGTGTGGCTTACAAATACGAAGCTCACTGATGACAAAGGAACTCTGACAGGAATTGCCACCACCGAGCGAGATATTTCTGAACGTATGGGTTCGCTAGAAAAATTTCGACGGATGGCGACAGTTATTCAGGATTCTAATGATGCGATTACGTTTCAAGACTTAGAAGGTAATATTTTAGCTTGGAACCGTGGTGCAGAATTGATGTATGGTTACTCTGAAGCGGAAGCACTAAGAATGAATATCGTCGACACGGTTCCGTCAGAATACCAAGCTGAAGCCCGTGCATTTCTGGCCTCATTAAAACGTGGTGAGTTAGTAGCAACTTTAGAAACTAAACGGAAAACAAAAGACGGCCGGATTATCGATGTCTGGCTTATCAATACCAAGTTAACCGATGACAAAGGAAATTTAACAGGGATTGCCACCACCGAACGAGATATTTCTGAACGCATGGGTTCGCTAGAAAAATTTCGACGGATGGCGACCGTTATTCAGGATTCTAATGATGCGATTACATTTCAGGACTTAGAAGGTAATATTTTGGCTTGGAATCAGGGTGCACAAACAATGTATGGCTATACTGAAGTTGAGGCACTACGTATGAATATCATTGATACAGTACCGACTGAATATCAAGCTGAAGCCCGTGGGTTTTTAGCTTCATTAAAACGTGGCGTGCTTGTTGCCAATTTAGAAACAAAACGAAAAACGAAAGATGGCCGGATTATCGACGTCTGGCTTATTAACACCAAGCTGACTGATGACAAAGGTAATTTAACTGGTATTGCCACAACCGAGCGAGATATTTCTGAACGTAAACTCAATGAAATGTCACTTCGGGATAAAGCGCGCGAGCTTGAGTTTCTTCGTGAAGGGCAAATTACTCTTTCTGATAAGATGCGCGGCGAACAAGATGTATCTCGCTTAGGACAAAGCGTACTGAGCCATTTGGCCCCCTTCCTAAACGCACAAATGGGCGCCTTTTATTGTTTGACTGAAGAAAAAATTCTTAAAAGAGTCAGTGGCTATGCCTATTCAAAGCATGAGGATCAAGAAAAACATATTCCGCTTGGAGAAGGCTTAGTCGGGCAAGTTGCAATAGGAAAGCGTCCTATTCTGCTTGAAAATTTGCCTGCTGATTACTTTAATAAAATTGGCTCGGACTTGGGTCAATCGTCACCGCGTTCTTTGCTGTTAGCGCCCATATTCTACGAAGGTAAGGTTAACGGAGTTATCGAGCTGGCCTCATTTATTACTTTTACTGAGCATCAAAAAACATTTCTAGAGCACGTATCTGAAAATATTGGAATTGCTATTAATACTTCGATCAATCGAAAAAAACAGCAAGAGTTACTGGAACGCTCGCAGGATTTGACTGAAGAGCTGCAGGCGCAGCAAGCCGAATTGAAAGCAACAAATGATGAACTTGAAATACAATCTAGTGCATTGCAGGAATCACAAACGAAACTAAAGAGTCAACAGTCAGAGCTTAAAATTACGAATGAACAACTTGAACTTCAACGAGATACTTTAAATGAGAACAATGAAGCCCTTAGAAAAGCGCAAACTCTTTTGGAAGAACGCTCGACTGAAGTTCAACGCGCCAGTCAGTACAAATCTGAATTTTTAGCGAATATGTCCCATGAGCTAAGAACTCCACTTAACAGCTCGTTGATCTTAGCCAAACTTCTTGAGGACAACATCCACGGAAATTTAACAGCTGAACAAATTCAATATGCTCATTCTATTTCTATGGCAGGCAATGATCTTTTAAATCTGATCAATGATATTTTGGATCTGTCTAAGGTCGAAGCAGGAAAACTTGAGATTAGGCCAGAAAGCGTATTTTTACCAAAAGTTTTTGCGGTTCTAGAGAGAAACTTTGAATCCACTGCGAAAGAAAAGAAATTAAAATTTGAAATAAAAATTGATCAAGATGTTCAGGATACCATGTTAACGGACCGCCAAAGATTAGAACAGGTATTAAAAAATCTGCTTTCTAACGCCTTTAAATTTACAGAAAAAGGTCATGTGACACTTCATGTTTCAAAAACTAAAAATCAAAAAATTTCATTTAGTGTTATTGATTCGGGTATTGGTGTTGATCCGGCTCAACATGCAGTTATTTTTGAAGCTTTTCGACAAGCAGATGGAACGACAAATAGAAAATATGGTGGTACGGGGCTAGGGCTTTCGATTTCAAGAGATTTGGCAAGATTGCTTGGGGGAACTGTTGACGTTTCCAGCGTTCCAGGCGAAGGAAGTCGCTTTACGTTATTATTACCTGAGGCTTACAACGAGTCCCTGATTGAGGCAGCGGTACCAAAAATTTATTCATCTGCAGAAATCTCAAAGACTCCGCAGGATGTAGTTCTTGCTTTACCCAGTCCGCGGTCTGATCGAACTAAACGCGAGCAATTTGCAGATGACCGAACTATTTTAAACAAGAGTCCTGGGCGAACAGTATTGGTCATTGAAGATGAGCCCCAGTTTGCACAAATACTTTTCGAACTGGCCCATGAATTAAATTATAAATGTGTTGTTGCTCAAGATGCAGAAGAGGGTCTAGAGCTTGCTCAGTCCCTGCTTCCAGATGCTATTTTACTTGATATTGTCTTACCTGACTATTCTGGATTGAAAGTTCTTGATCAATTGAAGGAAGATCCCTTAACCAGGCACATACCAGTTCACATTGCTTCGTCAAACGACTACATGGAGATGGCTTTGCAAATGGGCGCCATCGGGTATATTTTGAAGCCCGCAAAACGAGAAGCTCTTAAAGCTGTATTTAAAAAAATTGAATCCAAGCTGAATCAAAAAACAAAACGCATACTTATTGTAGAAGATGACAGACTTCAACGTGAAAGCATGACGCAGTTGATAGCCGGACCAGGAATAGAAATTACCGCAGTGGCGCTGGCAAGCGAAGCTTTGGCAGCACTTAAAAAATCGACATTCGATTGTATGGTGACCGATTTAAAACTGCCAGATATGTCTGGTGAGGAACTATTAAAGAAAATGACCGAGCAAGAAGATCTTTCAAGTTTTCCGCCTGTTATAGTTTATACGGGACGTTCACTTTCTAGAGATGATGAAGATCAGCTTAGAAAATATTCTCGTTCAATTATTATCAAAGGTGCAAAATCGCCTGAGCGACTTGTAGATGAAGTCAGTTTGTTTCTTCATAGTGTTGATGCCACGTTAACACCCGAAAGACAGTTGATGCTAAAAACTATGCGAAGTGGAGAGGCCGTTTTCGAAGGCACAAAAGTTTTAATTGTTGATGATGATGTTCGAAATATTTATGCACTGACTGCGGCTTTAGAGCAAAGAGGTGCAATCATTGAAGTTGCACGAAATGGCAAAGAAGCAATCTCAAAATTGGCCGATAATCCCACAACTGATATTGTACTTATGGATATTATGATGCCCGAAATGGATGGTTATCAGGCGACGCGTGAAATTCGAAAGCTCAAGCGATTTTCAAAATTACCGATCATCGCCGTAACAGCTAAAGCCACTAAACATGATAAAGCACTTTGCATGGAGGCTGGTGCTAACGATTATCTTGCTAAGCCCATCGACCTAAATCAGTTATTTTCAACAATTCGAGTGTGGACACCGAACTTAGGAAGAGACTGAAATTATGGAAAGAACGTTGGTACCAGAATTTACGATAGAACTGAAGGCATTATTAGAGGCCATTAACCTTAGGTATGACTTTGATTTCCGTGAGTATTCGATCAATTCGATCACGCGATCAGTGGTTCATGCCATGAACAGAATGGGCTGCGATAACCTTAAAAGTTTTCAAGAAAAAATTTTAAGGGAAGCCGACTCATTTTATGATTTGCTGCAATCATTGACAATACCAGTTAGTGAAATGTTTCGCGATCCTTCCTATTTTTTATCATTGCGAGAAAAAGTAGTGCCTATTCTTAAAACCTACCCCTCTATTAACGTTTGGGTTGCCGGTTGCGGAACCGGAGAAGAGGTCTATTCCTTGGCCATACTTCTTCAAGAAGAAAATTTACTTGAGCGCACGACGATTTTTGCAACGGATATCAATTCACGAACTCTGAATCGGGCCGCTGCAGGATCATTTGATATAAAAATCTTTCAATATAATGAAGGCAGCTACAAGGAATCGGGCGGGTTATATTCCCTATCAACCTATTACACGAAACCAAATGGAATGGCGGTTGTTAATGAAAACTTAAAAAAGAATATTACTTTTGCAGACCATAGCCTTGCCACAGACAATGTGTTCTCGGAAATGCATTTCATTTCGTGTCGTAATGTGCTGATTTATTTCAATCGCGATCTGCAAAATAAGGTGATCGGATTGTTCAATCAATCCCTGCATCGAAAAGGGTTCTTAGGGCTGGGTTCAAAAGAAACAATTCAGTTTTCAGAAAATGCAAAACACTATGATCCTTTTGTAATAAAGGATCGGATTTATCAGAAGAAGTAAATAAGATGATAGAAACTCTAAACCATTCAGAGAAAATCCCTGAAAATATAACCGACAAGGTCAAAATTCTGCTTGTCGATGATTTAGATAACAACCTTTTGGCATTAGAAGGGTTACTTCGAAGAGATGATCTTGAAATATGTAAAGCTAAGTCAGGTGCTGAAGCACTTAGTTTAATGCTCAATGCCGATTTTGCTTTGGCGCTTATTGATGTTCAGATGCCTGGCATGAATGGATTTGAGCTTGCTGAATTCATGCGAAGCACAAAAAAGACGAAAACAATTCCTATTATCTTTGTAACGGCAACAGCGTCTCAAAAAAGTTTTTTATTTAAAGGGTACGAAAGTGGCGCGGTCGACTTTTTGCTTAAACCGCTAGATTCATTTGCAGTAAAAAGTAAGGTTAATATCTTCATCGAAATTTATCGCCAAAAGAAAGAACTTAAAATTCAGGCGGATGTGAATTCTGCCTTAATGGCTGACCTTAACGAATCGAAAGTTGAAGCCGAACGTGCCAACAGTTTTAAAACTCAGTTTCTTGCTAATATGTCGCATGAAATTCGAACACCCTTGGGTGCCATACTCGGATTTCTAAATTTGTTAAGAAGTCCCACTTGCACCTCTGAAGAAAAAAATAATTATATGCTAACTATCGAACGTAATTCGCAGCAGTTATTAGGTCTTGTTGATGACATTTTAGATCTATCCAAAGTCGAAGCAGGGAAAATGACAGTCGAAAGTATTCAGTTTTCGCTGGTTGAATTGCTATCCGAATTTAATTCGCACATGAATTTCAAAGCTGAGGCAAAAGGAATTGAATATAAATTCAATATGGATTCACTTATTCCAGATATCATTTCATCTGATCCAATACGGCTTCGTCAGATTCTAAGCAATATCGCAGGAAATGCGTTTAAGTTCACGGACAAAGGCTATGTTCGTTTAAGTGTTAACTATGCTGATCCGATATTAAGATTTACAGTGAAAGATTCGGGAATTGGAATTTCAAAAGGAAATGCGCTTGGACTCTTTCAACCGTTTACGCAGGCCAATCCAACAACAACTCGAAAATTTGGCGGTACTGGATTAGGATTGATATTGTCGCGGCGCCTGGCTGAAGCCTTAGGTGGTAAACTTGAAATTGCAGAAAGTAGAGAAGGCTTTGGTAGTACTTTTTTAATTGAAGTCAAATCTCCTCTGTTATCGCATGCCAAGCTGATTGGTCTTAATGAATTAACGAGTATTAAACTTGCGGTGCTTCCAAATTTTAAAAAGAACAAAGACATTTTGCGCGGTTTAAAAGTACTCTTAGTCGAGGATTCGATAGACAATCAAACTCTAATTACCATGTACTTAACTAACGCCGGCGCAAGTGTGAAGTTAGCTGCTGATGGCGTACAAGGAGTCGAAGCCGCATTGACTGAAAACTTTGATGTCGTGCTTATGGATATTCAGATGCCGATTATGGATGGTCACGAAGCTGTAATTAAATTACGTAAATCGAAATACGCTAAACCCATTATTGCCCTGACTGCACATGCTATGACAGAAGAACGTGCTAAATGTTTTGAATCTGGGTTTACTGATTTTTTAACGAAACCACTTCAAAAATCTAAATTGATTGAAGTCCTTTCTAGGTATATCACCGTTAAGAAATAATCTGCACTTACATGCAAACCCATGTAGATTTTGTAACTATTGTGATTTTTGTTCTATTGGTAATTCAATAATAAAAGTGGTGCCTTTATTAATTTCGCTCTCGACCCGAACAGTACCGCCGTGACCCTCAACAAGTCCGCGAATTAAGGTCAGGCCAATGCCCCAACCTTTTTTTCCACCAGCTTCAGCACACTCAGTCCGCTGGAACTGATTAAAGAGTGTCGTTTGATCTCGTTTTGAAATCACTGATCCTTCATTATGAACTGTAAGCTGAATTTTAAAATTTAATTGTTCAATTGTTATGGTTATTGGAGTCTTAGGACTTCCATATTTAACTGCATTGTTGCAAAGATTTTCAATGACTCTACGAAGTCCCATTGGATCTGCAGAATAGTGACAGGAAATTGGAGAAATAAGTTTAAATCTATCGCCATGAATACTTTTAAGTATTTCAACTGTATTTTGTGCAAGACCAGTAAGGTCACACTCTTCTCGTGTTAAGGCGATTTTTTCACCTGCCCGGATGCGGTTAGCATCAAGTAAATTTTGAATCATAATATCCATACGGTTGGTATTTTCATAAATCTGAGTAGCTAAAAAAATGTTTTGATCATCAGGCTTAGAGTTTCGAATGATAAGCTGTGAACTCATCATAGCAGAAGCAAGTGGAGTTCGTAAATCATGAGTCAGCGTCGACACGAACAGTTCACGCAATTTGCGTTCTTTCTTTAGTGTGTCTAATGAGATATTGAGTTCTCGTTCCAGTTCTTTTTTCTTTGTAACATCAAGAACAGCAGTGTTAATTGTTTTTATTCCTTCGCTAGGATTTGTAGTAGATACACTAATCAGCTCTACAGTGACCAGTTGCTTATCTTTACGAATTAATTGAAGTGTAGAAACAATTTTTTCACCACTGGATTGACATTTTTTTATGTGATCTCGAAATACGGACAAGTCGGAAGACATCACCCACGGAGCAAGCGGACGCTCGATAAGCCAAGTGCGTTCAATGCCTAGTATTCCGCATAAGGTTAAATTGACCTCTTTGATGGTGCCACGCTCATCCAAAGACAGGTATCCAATGGGTGCAAAATCGTAAAGATTAACATACCGGTCATGGGATTCTTCAAGTTCGAGTCTTGAATCGCGCAATTCGCGGTTCTGCATCTCAAGCTCAATTTGATAGACTTCCAATTCATGCAGAACAGCTTGCAGTTCAGTTTCTCGTACTTTACCAAGATGATTTTTATTTTTAGAAGTAGCTTGAAGGTCGTGCAGTCGCTTTGACAATTCGTCTCGGGTCATACGTCTAGATTCAATATTTGATGAATGATTTTGACTCATTGTTCTTTCTTTAGCCGGCTTCTTTTTTGTTCTCGTTCGGTCAGGTCATGCAGGCCTATCAGTATAAGATGCTTTCTTTGACCTTCCCACTCCAATGTTCGAGCATTAAGAATAATAATTTTATCGCCAATTTGTTCAAATTTATGATTCACTTCGAAGTTTCTGATCTCGGACTTACTTGGCAATACATCTTCTAAAAGAGTTTTCAGTCTGGGTATATCCCACTGTTGATTTCCAATTTCATAAAAAGTGTGCCCGATAGTTTCCTGTTCTGTGACCTTAAAAGTGTCATAAAAGGCCTGGTTTGCCCTTTCAATGCGTAAATCTTTATCTAGTACCACAAGTGGATCGCGAACAGTTTGAATCACACCTTCGGAATATCTTTTGGCATCTTCAATTAAATTTTGCTTTAGCTTAACATCATTAATGTTAACAAAAACGATAACGGCTCCATCAATTTTATTGTCAATTGTTTTGTAAGGACGAATTCTAATGGAATACCAAAGACCCTGCCGGTCTTGAGTTTCCGCTTCGAATGTATCCATGGTTCTAATAACGCTGGCAACGCGCTCTTCGAGTTTGCTAATGTTAAATCCAAAATTTATTTCAGTAAGAATTCTTCCCACATCTGTTGGAATTAAATTTAGAAGTTTTTCAGCCATAGGTGTAAAACGTCTAATTCGCAAATCTGACCCCACCATAACGATTGAAACATTTGCATTGCTAAGCACATTAATTAGATCATTACTTAAATGATCTAATTCATTATTTCTGTTCGTCAGTTCATCATTCAATGTCGTTAATTCTTCGTTGGTTGATTGCAATTCTTCTTTAGCCGTCTCAAGCTCTTCATTCGTGCTTTGCAATTCTTCATTGGCAGATAGGACCTCTTCGTTGGTGCTTTGCATTTCTTCGCTAGTCGCAGTCTGATCTTCGACGATGGACTGCAGTGATTTGTGTGTTAGAGCCAGTTCCTCTTTCAGCGAAGCATTTTCTAGAAGAATAGGATCTTTTTCATTTGATTTACGTTTTTGTACTTTTTCTTTTGAAAGTAATTTTTTTGTATCTTTTGATTCGATAAAAACAATAAGGAAATAAAAATCTTCCGCAGCCGTCATTAAAGGAATCACTTCAACATCAACCACACGCGGAATTGCTTTAGAGTTTACTTTTAGTCCATTCTTCCGAACAGGCTTTATTTCTTTTAGTGCTGAATGAATCAAAACTCGAATACTCGGGGCAAGTCCGTCTCTAAGCATCTTAATAAGATTCCACGTGGGCAGCCCAGAAGCAGGAGCAATATAATAATCTGTTGCCCCACGAAATTGGACAATGTCTAACGCTTGATTTACTAATACCCAAGCCGGAGAATACTTTGCTAACATCATCTGCTCAGCAAGTGTCACAGGATCAGTAATCTTTGTAAGTTGTTTAAAAGAAATTATACCAGGATTTTTAGAAAGCCTTTCAACCGGATTCTTTAGTGGTTCTTGGGAAACTATTTTTACAGAGTACTGTGGTATGCTCTTTTTAAGGAATAATTTGTATTTTTTGTCGATAACGGCAAATAAATTTGCAGACGAACCCACACTTTCGGACGAGCCTAACATAAGAAACCCGTTCGGATTTAAAGCATAATAGAATGTCTCCATAAGCTTTTTTTGAATCGTAGGATCCAAATAAATCATCAAATTTCTGCAACTTAAAAGATCTAGGCGATTTATCGGCGGATTGCTGGTCACATCTTGAATTGAAAATATGCAGCAGTCTCTGACTGCTTTCGTAATTCGGTATCGACCATTTTCTTTGATGAAAAATCTGTCCAGTCGCTCTGGTGAAATATTTCGAGATGCACTTTCTGGGTAACTTCCTAGTCTTGCAATTTTAATAGCTGGCTCGCAAATGTCTGTGCCATAAATTTGAATTGGAAATTTGTGAAAGGAATCACCAAGGCACTCAATAAGGCAAATGGCGATCGAGTAAACTTCTTCTCCGGTAGAACATCCAGGAGACCATATACGAATAGGCGTACCTTGTGCCTTGTCTTTCATAAATTGCGGAATGACGTTTGCTTTAAGGGAATCAAAAACTTCGATATCTCTAAAAAAGTTTGTTACATTAATAAGTAAATCGTCAAGTAAGGATTTAACTTCATGAGGCGACGTTTGAAGAAAAGTAAAATATTGATTCAGCGATTCAATCCTGTGTAGCACCATTCTGCGCTTAATTCGCCGAATCATCGTGGGATATTTGTATGTCGAAAAATCTATTTTTGTTATCGTACGTACTAGCAGAAATATTTTCTGCAATACTTTTTCTGTTTCAGGGGTTGGTTCTGATTCTTCGATTGTCAAAGCACGTTTGATAAAAGGGTGAGCCGCGATTCTAACTAATTCTCGAGAAATATCTTTAACATGAAGTATAAAACCTGGCGAAGTTGCTAAAATTGCAGCTTTGGGCATACCGTCAAATTTTGCTGTGGTGGGCTCTTGAACGAAAGTTATTCCGCCATCAGCTTCAATATTTCTTAATCCTTCAGCGCCATCAGATCCAGTTCCAGTTAAAATTATTCCTATGGCAAGATTTCCCTGATCTCTGGCCAAAGAAGTCAAAAATAAATTTATAGGCAGAATATTGCTTTGTTCTTCTGTCAAAGGTGTTAGTTGCAAAACCCCATGAAAGATTTCAAGTGTGTGGTTTGGTGGAATAATATAGACCTGATTAGGCTTAACCTTCATCTGATCTTCTGCCTCTTGCACGTTCATGGAAGTTCCCTTCTGCACCAGCGAGGTGAGCAGGCTTGGATGTTGCGGGGAAAGATGTTGAATCAGAACAAAAGACATACCGGTGTCGGGCGGAAGATCCCTAAACAGCTCCATGAATGCTTCAAGTCCACCTGCTGATGCACCAACCCCTACTATAGGAAAAACAGGGCTGCTGGGTTCTATTTTTGTTGTTACAGTCTTACTGACTGAAGGCTTTATCTTTTTTTGTTTTTTTAGCTTTTTGGACAGATTGGCCTTGGACTTCTTTTTCATAAAAATGCATTACCTATTTTTTGATTTTGGCTTAAGTAAGGTTCTGGTGTTTATCGCTAATAATCAAACTTATGGCAAGGTTTACCCAGTCATGTTGAAAATTAATCTCGAAAAAAAACAATAACAAAAGCTCATGTCTGCTACAGTGAACGTAAGCAGTAGTTGTTATGTTTCCAATAAGTTTTCACTCTGATTTAAATAGTTTAGAAAATTAAAAATGTATATTTCATGACGTCGTGTATGGTCGGGGCGTGGAGCTAAATATAAAGCAAAAAATACTTTTAATTGATGACGCAAAGGATATGCGTTCACTTATCAAGTGCCTATTGCAACCAGAAGGTTATGAAATAGCGGAAGCAGCAAATGGACAAGAAGCTTTAGATATTCTTGAGAAAGACTCGGCACCAGATCTCATTTTATTAGATCATAATATGCCGGTCATGGATGGACCTATGTTTCTAAAAGTTGCGGAAAAAAAATATCCACAAATTTTTGCAAAGGTTCCGATTATTTTATTAACAGCTACAGTTTCGCATGAAATGCCAATCACTCATGCAACTGAAGTAATATCTAAGCCAGTTAAAATCGACACACTTTTGACTTTAGTTGCTAAGTATCTGCATTAGTATGGAAAACCCCAGAATCGTCGCTATTGGGGCATCAGCGGGTGGATTAGATGCATTCCGTGAGCTGATTGAACATTTACCAGTGAATACGAATATGGCGTTTGTTTTACTTTCCCATATTTTGCGTGGTTCCAAAAGTTTACTATCTGAAATTCTTGTTCGCTCTACAAAAATGCCGGTTATTCAGGTTACAGATAAATCTACGATACAAGCGAATCATATCTATGTTCTTCCAGCAGATAAATTTATGGAAATTAGTGATGGGCTACTTCATTTGATAAATCGTCCAAATGAAAAAGTGAACAATTCGATAAACCATTTCCTTTTTTCTCTGGCAAAAGACCCTGATTATGGATCTATCGGAATTATACTTTCCGGTGAAGGGTCAGATGGAGCGGAAGGAATAAAGACATTGAAAGAAAGTGGTGGCGGTACAACGATGGCTCAAGCTCCAAACTCAGCAAGTGCGAAGTCTATGCCGATCAGTGCCATTAATATCGATCATGTCGATTATATACTTTCACCAAAGGAAATCGCTGAGTAATTAGCTTCTATAAGTTGGTGCGATAAAAATATTCTGAAAGCACCACTGAAGGTCTTATGGACTCACTCCGACGATTACTGTTAATGCGATGAAGGCATCGATTAAATAGTAGTTTGCAGTAATCTTGAAAAACGTTGCAAAAATAAGCGTGATACAATGACCAATCGTAAAGGCCGTTATAAATCTCACGATATCTTTGAAAGTCGTTAAAAAGAAAATCACTCCAAATATAAATAATAGGTGATCATAACCCGTAAGCATGTGGGTTGCGCCAAGCCCCACGTATTGAAGGTAGCCACCTTCAAGTCAGCAGGGTATTGGGAAGTGAGTTTCGGCCTCAGTTTGTAGCTGAAACAGTTGAGTGTTTCAACTTAAGACAACGCAGACATAAATTCGTTTTAATTAGAGAATGCTGAAAATAGAATTTTAATAAATAAAAGACCATCATATTATTAAGACACATGAAAAATTTATTGATAGTCGACGATGAATTAGAGATTACAAATTCACTTTCTGAATATTTTTCTGAAAAAGGATTTTCAGTTTCAACATGCGGAGCTGTTGATGAGGCTTTAGATATTTATTTAAAAAAGAAACCCGACCTGATCTTGTCTGATATTAAAATGCCGGGTAAATCGGGTATTGAACTTTATAAACAGTGTCAGGAAAATGTAACTCCGTCAGAAAGAATCCCTTTTGTTTTAATGACTGGATATTCGGATATAATCGGAGTTCAAAAAGCCTTTGATATGGGCGTTAGCGAATTGATTGCAAAACCCTTTGATTTAGATTCAATAAGCCTAGTGATCAATTATTTGTTAGATTTAGATAGTTCTGTCGGGCAGGGAAGTAAATATTTTCCAGTAGCTATACAAGAATTCATGTGCTCAAAAGTATCGGATTATAGTATTTATCTAAAGATTGGTGAAAAATTTGTTCTTGTCACAAAAACAGGTCAGGAATTTACAGAACAAAGGGTTGTTCATTTTGCAAAAAAAGGTGTGTCTCATATCTATTTAAATGCGGATGATTTTGCGAAGTATACAGATATGCAATTTATGATTGCTAATACAGTCAGTCAGCGTCCGATTGATTTGACCCGTAAAGCGAAACTAATGAATCATCTTATTCAGTCCATCAGTCAACAAATTATTTTTAAAGAAGTCGATCAACAACTATTTAAAAGCTCAAAAATTGCCTTTGAAGCCTATACGCAGTTATCATTAAATAACACACAGATTAATACTGTACTTAGTCATCTGGTGTTATCAGCACCCAGCATGGTTGAAAAAAGTGCTGTTCGATCTATGGTATGTTCGATGATCTTATCTTTATGGAGGTGGAATTCACCTAAAGTACAAAGTCGCATGATCATGAGTTCACTATTTTGTGATATTGGTTTGAAAAATTCACCTGAATTAAATAATAAAAGTCGCATTGATTATACTCCTGACGATATAAAACAATATGAAAAGCATCCTATGGAAAGCTATAAAATACTAAGTCAAATTCATGAAATACCTGAAGAAGTTCTTATTGTAGCGTTACAGCATCATGAGAACTCTTCGGGCTTAGGTTTTCCTCAAAAATTGACACGAGACAAGCTACACGCTTTTAGCAAAATAGTTCATTGTGTCGATGAGTTTATTGATGCATTATACTCACAGCCTGAAGCTGAGCGCAGTTTGCCAAAAGCTTTAGAGCATCTTTATCAAACACAGTCAAAAATGGTTTCAGATCAAGTTCTTAAAAGTCTTTACTTGATTTTCCAAGTGCAGTTACCAAAATCTTTTGATAGCCTATTGTTGCCTGATCAAACAAGTCGTGTGATTTAATTGGCGCTATGCATTTAGCTGCAGGACTGAGGGTCGGATAATGCCTATTATAGAAAACAAAAATGCAATGGAAATGTTCTTTATTATAGCTCCGTGCCTTTACTTGGTGAATATTACCGTAGCGGCATTGTTTGTTCGGAAATACAAAGATCCAATATATAAGAAGAATCTTTATTATTGGATTGCCTATTTATTTTTTGGATTATCACAAGCTTTCGTAATGGGAACAAAAATAAATCCTGAATATTCGATTTACATATGGGCTTTCTTTGTTTTTATCGTATTTTTTTGTAAGTCTTTAGTAATTACTGAAATTTACAAATTAGAAGTCAAATTAATAAATGATGTGACATTATTCATTACTGGAGCAATTAGCACTGCAGTTTTACTTAGTTTTAACATTAACTTTAACATATCCATTATACCAATTGTATTTTTTGCGGCATGGCCTGTATCTAAACAAGTTGTATTATTTAGATATTTTAATAAAAATGTTTTCACTAAAAATGGATTTTTAATATGTTCTGTTTTAACAGCTATTCATGTTTTGGATTATGCGTATGCCGCAAACAAACCCGAACTTATTTTTCCTGGTTATCTTACAGCATTAATTTTAGCTATGGGCATTTCAGCGTTTTCATTTGCGACACTAGTTGAAAGGGCTTTAATTCAGGTTGAATTAAAAGACGTACTACATAACACATCAAGATTAACAGCCTTAGGTGGGATGGCAGGTGAGATATCACACGAGATCAATAATCCTTTAACAATAATTTTGATCAATAATGATCAAATTAAAAATAAATTAAAAAATAACACGCAACTGTTAGATGAAGATAAAAATTATTTTTTGATTAAATCTGAAATTATTGAAAAAATGAGTCGACGTATGAGTAAAATTGTGACCTCTCTAAGGGCTTCTTACAGAAGTGCCGAGCAGGATAGTTATATGGATACATCAGTAAGTGAAATTTTAGATGATGCAAAGTTTTTATGCGAAATAAAAGCTAGTAAACAAAATATCGAACTCAACGTGCTTAGTAAAAACAAAGAAGATGATATAAAAATAATCTGTCGGCCTGTGCAGATTACACAAATTATTCAGAACTTAATTATTAATTCGATAGATCAATTAGAAAAAAATGATGAAAAGTGGATTAAGATCAGTTTTGAAAAAACAAGTCAGTCATTTGTAGAAATAAAGGTTGTTGATTCTGGCTCAGGAATTGATAAAGAATTACAAAGTAAAATATTTGAAGCTTTATTCACAACAAAGATAGATAACCGCGGCACAGGTTTGGGATTAAGTATTTCAAAAAGACTAGCTGAAGATCATGGTGGCTATTTAAAATTAGACACAAAATCAAAGCATACAACTTTTGTTTTAGGTTTACCTATTCGTGTGTAGCAGCTTGTTCTTTGAAGGATTCTTTACTAAAATAATGTCCCATAAGGTTCATCAATGGTTTGCGTCTATTCTTAATTGACCAGCTAAATTCATTGAGCTGGTCTTCAGCGCCTTTTATATTCTCCTGTATTTTTAGATCCAGGTATGGAAGTAAATTCCATGAAGCCGTTGGGAAAAAATGATGAGCAACATGTAAGTTAAAGTTAAGTATAATAAAATGAGACCAAATGGGTATAGGTTCACAAGAATGAGTCACTTTTTGTTGATCCCAGTAGGGGATGGCCTTGTCAGTTGGTTTAAGAAGTGGGGTTTCGGCATGATGAGGCAGATTAACAAGTTCTTCTATTATAAAAGCAATGGCAATTGATGGTATAAACCATATTGCAAATGAAGCCAGTTGGTGAAACATAATCAATACTACAAAAATATGAAAGTAATTAACGATATAAAACTTATTCCAAAATAGTTCTTTTTTATTTTTGCTCGTCTGGTTACCATTCTTTTTATTTTTATGCGGTGAAAGCCACAAACCAATTCTGTCGTTAATGATAATTGCAGGAATCCAAAATTTCCATATTTTTTCTAATTTCTGGATGTCTTTTTCTGTTATGACAGAAAATTTTTGTATCATGCGATTGTTGGCAGGATCTCTGACGGGATGACCAGTCCATGTATGATGCAGTAAGTGAGAAGTTTGCCTAGGCAAAAAAGGCATTAATACAACAAATCCACATAAGTGACCGATAAAATCATTAATATACGTAGATTCAGATACAGCGTTGTGTGTGGCTTCATGAAGAATTAAATAAAGCTGCAGAAATGCAAATGAGGCTATTAAATAGCTTAATAGTTTATAGAATATTCCTTGAGAAAATAAATTCCAAGATATTGAAAGCAAAAGTACATCAGAAAAGAAAATAAATACAGTTAACCAGTTGATTGAATTTATTTTTATTTGATTTTTCAAAATTAGCCATGCGTTTCTGTTCATATTGTAAGCTCTAAATTTTTATATGTTTGTGGATAATTGTCAGAAGGACTATTTCTCCACATCACTGTTGTTATATAGCGGTCATCAGGATAAGCAAATGAGGGGATATCACTATCAGGAGCAAATCCAAGTTCAACTAGAAAACCAGTTGTATGCGCTGGAGTAATTGCTGTTATATTGTCAACACACAAATCGTCACAAATTTCAAAAGCAATTTTAATAAGTGTAGGTGCTAATTTGCCTATTGAAGTACGATTTCGCGCTTCGGAATTAGCCCATAACCCGCAAATTTCAGCTATTGTATTTCCGTTTTCATGAAGTCCATGAATTTTAGCATTTAAAATTTTTTTATAATGCATAGTTATTTTTTCGAGTGGAAGGGGATTCTCATCTGTTTTAATTTCAATGCGAATACCACCAATGCTTTCACCAAAACTGTTTTTGGCTAAAATAATAATTGTGTTCGCGCTGGATAAGCTGTTGGCCGTGTTAAGAACGACGCCGTCAACTCCATATTTTTTTAATACTTTATTTAGACCCGTGTAGTAGTCGGCTCTTAATTTATCATCTGCTGATGACAAAAAGTATTCGAATTCAAGATTATTTTTGTGGTGTCTGAAAACGTCCATGATTTCAATCCCTCCCAAGATGTTAAGATTACTACTACATAAAAAAAACTTACTCAAAAGCAGAGTGAGCAGTCGCTACGCATTATCTGTGTAATTGTGTTTCATTTGAAATCGCAGAATTGTCCGGCCTGACACCCATACAGTGCTCATTGTTATCAGATGACTGACGTCTTTAAGCGACTAGACGAGCTTGAGATCTAAAAGCATTAATTTTGCGCTGCATTGGAATCGGCACGTTGTTAGAAAAATAATCTTAATATATCGTCTGTCCGAAAGAGGCTTCTATGTCAGAACAATGTCATGTTCGCGTTCACAAAGATAAAATTCTAAACCGCTGGGAACAGCTTTCTCGTGAAATGTTTCCAGTTGCGAGCGATAAATCGCGAGCGGCCATTCGGAACCACTTGCCAGAGGTAATGGACGTTTTGTGTGGAGTCATAGAGACTGGAGTTTTTGAAAAACCTAAGGAACTGAGTGTAAGTCATGGTCAGCAAAGATTCTCTTTCGGGGACTATACCCTTTCCCAGGTGCTGGAAGAGTATTGGCTTTTAAAAAAAGTTGTTTTTGACGAACTTGAGCACAGTCACGAAGTTGTGCTTGCTGACTTTAGATTAATTAATCGATTTTTTGAGTCGGCTGCGACAGTGGCCGCGGTTGAGTTTGCTAAACTTCGTGAAAATGAATTAAGTAAAGCCGCACGATATTTAGAAGAAAGTTATCAAGATCTGGAGCGTTTTGCAGCAGTTGCAGCTCATGATCTTAGAGCCCCTGCCTCGACAATAATTGGTTACGCTGATTTGTTGCTAGATGATTCCGCACAAGCCTCTGACAAAATGATGAGTCAAATCAAAACGATTAAAAATATTAGCACAAGAATGATCCATTTGATTGATCAATTACTTGATTACTCAAAAATCGGTAAATCGGACATCGAGAAAAAAAGTTTCTCTCCTTCCGTATCTGCGCTGGAAGCAAAATCTAATCTTGCAAAAAATACTTCCGAATCAGATGCGGAAATTATAATTGAAGATTTACCTGAGGTCACTGGTTACCCCGTTCTGTTTACCCAACTTTTTCAAAACCTGATCGCCAACAGCCTCAAATTTAGATCTGATAAAAGGCCCAGCCTAATTACAATAAGTGGCTGTCAAGAAAATGCTCTTATCAAAATTTTTATTAAAGATAATGGGATGGGCTTTGACCCAGCATTAAATCGAGAAATTTTTGAGCCGTTCAAGCGAGGAAATAATAGTAAAGATATTAAGGGAAGCGGGTTGGGTTTAGCGACAGTTCAGAAAATCGTCGAATTGCACGGTGGTAAAATTTCGGCAATTGGACGGATGGATGAAGGCGCTGAATTTATTATAGAGATTCCCCAAAATACCTAGCCATTGTCAGATAATGTCGATTTGGGGTTACCAACGGTCTGAGTCTAAGCTGCTGAAATCATTAAATTTCGTTTTTACGTGTCATCATCTGTCATCACGGCTTGCTTGGATTCTGAAACTTAATTCAATTTAGGCTCGAGCTTTTTTCTGGCCTATTGTAACCAACACTTTAAGCAGGTTCTAGCACAGTTCAAAAAAACAATTTATAACCACGCAAACTTAAAAATACAAGGCGCGTGCTATGAATCCAAAACCCAATCAAGAATTAATAAAGTTAGTGATCTGTGCTGGCAATTTCGCCGTGACGAAGGTTACTTAAAGCCACTGCCCGCAGAATATAAAAAGCAAGCCTTAGAATTTTTGTTAAGCGGAACAAAAGCCAGTGATATTGCCAAGTATCTTGGAGTGCCAGCGCACAGCTTGAAAGACTGGAGAAAATCATTTGAAAGTAAAAAAATAAAACTGCAGTCACAATTAGAAAAAAATTACTTTACAGAAGTTAAAGTTGAGCCCGACTTATCCACAACAAAATCTGTGGATAAGTCGGCGATCAGTGTAATATTCGAAAAAAATGGTATTCGTTTTGAAATTAAAAATTTATCAAGTCATGAATTAATTAAAATAATCGCAAGGGTTATTAGCGAGATGCAGGAGCGGATTTAATTACAGACTTTGCACTATTATTAGCGGGTGCTTCACAATGTGTGTAAGCATAGTTTCCAGATAGCGTTCCTTCTTTACATGCACGAAGCTCAGATGCGCAAATTCCTTTTTGTTCTTTGTAGGCTAAAATAGAAAGCTTATTTGGAACTACTATTCCATTAAATACGCAATTTATTCCCTTTTTATACATATCATTTTCGATCATTCTTGATAAATTTTTTAATTTTAATGAAATTGAGTCGCCTGTAATTTGATCTGGGTTAAAACAAAGATTCTCACTAGCAGATACAAACTGAGAAATAAAAACAAAAATGAAAGATAGAGCAAATATTTTATTCATAATAAACCCCAATATTAACTCTATCATGCAATCTAATTTCTAAAATATCTTTCACTGTTATCTAGACTTTAACCCAACGTTTTGAAGCGGCAAAATCAGAAAGGCTCATTTTTCTAGACAAAAATCGAGCTTTAAAAAATTTGGTACTTAGCAAGAGCTCAAAATGATTTTTTTGCTTTCAACAAAGCTGCTTTCTGAAGCGATTTTTTTAAATAATCGTGGAACTCAAAAATTATTACGAACTATTTTTTGCCGTTAATCATTTAATTGCTTTAGGAATTTCTAATTAGTTGAAATGGAAAATTGCTGTATCGATATCACTTAATTCCGTCATCAACTCAGTGATCGCAAGCCCTCTTGAAATGAGGGCTTTGTTATTTTGAAACCACTTTTCTGACGGGTTGATTTTTAATAGCTGGCTTCAAAATAGCTTTGCTATCCCTGAATAGCAGTGTGGTCACAAAGACATGAGTTTAAGAAAAAATTAAAACGTATGTCTTTAAAGACAGCCAATCGGTCGTGAAAACGGCTTTAGTTGAAAAGCATAACTTTGAGCAAGTTTGATCATAAGTCAGTTCTATTAACGTATATTTGATTTCAGACCATTGCTCTGCGGTAACGACGCAGCTTCATGGTTATTGGGTTGCGGTTTGTGGAATTACATCTATTGTTGCACCTGATTGCAAAGTCACTACTGGTGGTAATCAAATGTATGTGACATTAACGCTTAAAGGAGCATCTGGATCTGGAACGCAAAGTTTAAATATTCCGTGCCCTAAAGAAATGCCTGTTGCGCACTAACTATTCCAAAAACACTTAATTCCTAAGGTAATTTGGTTCATCAAGACCCTCGCCATTCGAGGGTCTGTGAATTAAAAAATATTCTTTTTAAACGGTTTGATAAAAATTCCATCTTTTTTTACGAAATGTTACCCCCAGAACCAGTCTGTAATTGAAGACACGCTTTTTGTTCACCTTGAGTACAAAAAAAGAGGAGACTGAAAACAGTCCTCCCCCGAAAAGCTAAATTTTGTCTAGTTCATTTTTTGTGGTTAGTAGTTGATCCATTGACGGCATCTGATCTTGTGATTTTAAAAGTTCAGTATCTTCCGCCGCTGCTTTAGCTTCTTCATGCAAACGTTTTTCAAATTCAAGCTTCATAGATTTTTTCTCAGCCGCTACGGAACCATGTGAACAAGAAGCTACGGAGGCAATTTGTCTGAAACTCATTCCAGCTTGTAAAAGTTTGCGGATTAAAACTGAATCTCTTTCTTTTTTTCTGCCGATAAGTTTGCCTTTGGATGGCAAGGCCATTCTTCACGCGTTCACTGATTAAGTCTCTCTCTAATTGGGCGATAGCTCCAACGATAACGAATACTGCACGGCCTAAAGATGAATTCAAATCTAGCTTTTCGCTGAGTGAAATGAATCCACAATTGTATTTACGAAAAGTTTCAAGTCCGTCAAGTAAATGGGTCACGCTACGGGCAAAACGACTGAACGAAAAGACGATCACGCATTCAATTTGATTATTTTTTACTAGCCCCATCAAGCGGTCTAAAGATGGCCGTGAAGATTTTGTTCCATAAATGTCATAATTTTCAATGCCATTCATGCGGCAATACTCTTTAAGTGCGCGTACTGTCCGTCCTGACACATAGTTTACATTTTATACCGGAGACATAGTTTACACTTTTCCAATCAAGGAGGAATTCCAATGGGTTGGAAGGAGTGTGATAAG
>JAYTPC010000080.1:0-73514 GCA_043747425.1 Bdellovibrionales bacterium | reverse complement strand
TGGTGTTCACAATCTCGATACCGCTTTGGATCTATTTAACCCGCTTTTTATCTAAAAAAAATCTGATTGTCATTGGCTCCATCGGCCTTGGATTAATGACAATGATTGCTTATCCCCTTTTTACTAAAGATTCATTCTTAAATGTTTTGGTTGTGGCTAGCGGACTTGGTGGTGTTCTACTGGGTGTAGCTGTTGTGATGGAAATATACTTGGCCGATTATCTCAATGCGAAAGAAATAGAACTGAAACAAAGTGTCTCTGGTCAATTTCTTGGGCTTTGGAAAATGGCATCAAAAGTTTCTCGTGCTGTGGCGATTGCTTTAGCTGGGCCCATCATTGATATTTCTGCTGGCAATCCACAACTTTTGGCAAACTTTTTTGGTGGCGGCGTTGGTCTGTTTTTTATTTTATCAGGGGTCATTTTTTTAGTTCCGATACAAAACTTACAGCCAAAAATGACTCGATAGCTTAGGAAAATTTCCCCATATGTTGTTTCATGATGGGCTTTAATCGATTCGGTTATGGCCAACAACTTGCAATTGATATTTATACAATTAACATGCGGTTGATTCACTTCAGCCGCAGAGTTAGTTTTATGTTTTTTTATTTGGAACTCGAATAACAATTAAAATTTTGTTCATGGACGTAAAAATCCAGCAACGAAAAAAGAAATTGCTGTTCGAGTTCTTTTTTTTTGGCCCAACTAAAGTTGATTAAGCATTAGCTAAATTCATAACTTGACTACTTTGTAACTCTGCAATGTCTTGAGCACCCATCTTCGATAAAATCTGGTTGGCCTTATCCTGCTGCTGCTTTGATGTCGATTTTACAGCGATGAGTAACCCACCCTCTTTTAAATAAAAACGGTAACGATGACTAACACTGCCTGGTATTCCGATGCCAGCTAGGGCTCCGGAAGCTGCTCCTAGAAAAATTCCGGCTAGGCCTCCGGTCAGCAAGCTAATTAATAATGTGGGAACGCCACTTTGACCGTTCCTTGGAAAATCTGCAAAAGACCCCACGGTTACAGCACTTGTAGCGAAGTACTGAATAAAAAAACCAATAAATGAAAATAAAAAGAATCCAATAACAGCACCTATTAAAGCACCGTGTAATACGTTCGTAGGTTGTGCATGAACAAAGTCATGGTGACTTTGTTCATTTTTCTTATTTTTTCCAATCAAAGTTTTTACTTGAGAGGGCTCAAACCCACTAGCAGTCAATTCGGCTATTGATTTTTTTGCGGCATTTTCAGACCGATACATTCCGCAAACCAAAGTTTCAGTTTCCATCAAAGACCTCTGTTATAACCAAAGCAATGCAAAGGCCAATTTTAACTTTTTGGTTTAATTTTTGCTTCTGCTGATAAATTGCTAAAGGGAGGAATCGATGCGAGTAACTCAAATTTTAATATTTACAGTCCTAATTTCCGTATTACCCCATCTTGACAGTTTTTCAGTTCAGGCTGCGATTGAATCAAATCCGAAAGAAATTTTCGACACTTCCAAGCAACAATCACGCACTAAAAATACGAAGATGACTCTGTCTGATGAAAAAAAGGAAACGAAAAAAACCTGCGAAACTTTGAAAAATGGAAAAATATTTTGTACTGAAAAGCATGCCGGCAGCAAAAGCCAAATGCTAAATTCTGGTTCATCAACAAAATAGACGAAAAAAAGCCCTAGTTTTATGACTAAGGCTTTTCAATAATTTGAATAAAACTACGTTTTTACTTCATCAAACAAGTTGCCCACCATACATTTTGTGAATCATACTGTTCACATACTTTAACGTTATCAGAATTAACCATCGATTTAAAAGTTAAGAACAAATCTTTTTCTACACCAGCTTTGTATTGCGCAACTTTAACGTTCAAGATCAACTCACCATCACAAGCTATGATTAAGTTTTCGTTTTGTGGAACATTTTTACCATAAGATATCACACAACTTTTTGCAGAGTTATAACCACCCGATGCAAATACCACAGATGTAAAAAGTGACAGTCCCGTTACTAAAATAGCTATTGTTTTCATTTAAAAGCTCCTATTGTTTTTTTGATTTTCTAACAGGTTTTATCATCCATGGATAGAGCGGTTCAGAAAGCCTGTAGAGTTTACCTTGCTCACTTCTGAACTTTATCTCACCCGAACTCTATTTAACAGAGCCCGAGAATGTTTCATGTCCACACTCTGGTCACTCTAAAGCCATTAAACAGGATCTAGCTCGGTCTAGAACCTGCTACAAGTGCGGTATGAACAAATTTTTATTATTTCTTACCCTATCTCTTATAACTTTAAGCGCTTTCAGCATGCCATCTTCGGTCATATTGATCCGTCATGCAGAAAAGCCAACCAAAGGTGACGAAGGACAAGATCTATCTAAAAGGGGCTGGAAACGCGCTTACGCCCTGCCAAAGCTTTTTACTGAGAACTCAAAGCTAAAACTCCGCGGTCTGCCTGATTTTTTAATTGCCGTTAAGCCCCATTCAAAAAATGGCTCGGTAAGATCTATTCAAACATTGCAACCATTATCACAGTGGCTTTCCGTACCCATTCAAGCTGATTTTACTAAGGATGAAATAAACAAACTGGTACAGCAATTAAAGACATCACCAGAAATGAACGGACAAACGGTCATGATCGCATGGCAACATGATTCATTGACAGAATTGGCAAATCGGTTGGGAGCCTGGCAGGCACCTTCAGAGTGGCCAAGCGAAGCCTTTGATCGGTTCTGGTTACTTGATTTTGAAAAGAACAAATTGGTTAATTTCCAAAATCTTCCGCAACAGCTATTAGACAAAGATTCAAAAAAATAAAGTTTTTGCGAAAATTTACAATTTCACTTATTGTTTTTGCTTATGTACAGAGGCGAACGATTTAACGGATACTCGCATTTAGTCGGCATGATTCTATCTTGTGTTGGCGCATTTTATTTGATTTCATACGCCATAAATCTTGGAGACATCTGGAAAATTATTGGTTTTAGTATTTATGGAACGATGCTGATTTTACTGTATTCAGTTTCAACACTTTATCACAGCACCAAAGGTCGGTTAAAAGAAGTTTTCAGACAACTTGATTACATTTCTATTTATCTGATGATTGCCGGAACCTACACTCCTTTTACCCTCATCACACTTCGTGGCCCATGGGGGTGGACTCTTTTTTCAATCATCTGGAGTCTTGCCTTAATCGGAATCATACAAGAAATTTATTTAGGAAAGAAAACCCGTAGGTATTCGCTGATTATTTATCCAGTGATGGGATGGATTATTGTAATAGCTATACAACCACTGATTGAAAAACTTTCTGCAAGTGGCATGTGGTGGTTAGCAGCAGGTGGCTTATCTTACACACTAGGAATTGTGTTTTTTTTATTAGATGAAAAGGTAAAACATTTTCACGGCGTCTGGCATTTGTTTGTTTTAAGCGGAAGCATCAGCCAATTTATTTGTTTACTTTATTTTGTAGCCTAAATAATCAGTTAACTACTCAAGCCACATTCTTTGCATAACACGCACGTCGCACTGACCAGAAAAATCATGCGCACTGACTCGCACCTTCGGAGATACCGTTAAAAACCGACGAATTCCTGGAACATTCACATCAACCATATTTTTGATCGCTGTCTGATCTGGGTCATGTGAAAAGCCAAGTTCAAAAAGCAAGGTCCAGATACCGTGTTTCCAATAAGCATAGTCTTCAAAGGTGCCGTCTGCCGCGTAAAGAACTTCAGTGTTGTTGCCAATTTGGTAACCGCTTTCAACAGTCGCTGCTTTTACCAATTCGATATATTTGGCATCGTAAGGCGTTGATAGATTTTTCGTGGAAATTCCCCACGGATAAACCACTGCTGGCCAATAAGTATGAAGTGTTGCTGCGACTTGAATATTTTTTTCCACCAAAAAATCAGCCAGCGCCTTTGTCGACTTTAAATTAAAAGTTTTTCCTGATTTGCACGGCCCTGGGTAATCACGATTCGGATCAAAGCTGCCATTGATTCCTGATTCAAATCGGTTTCCAGAATTATATCCAGTCGTATTAAGCACAGGAATCACATAAACAGTTTGTCCATCGATCGGGTTCTTTGCCAAATTATCGGCGACACCTAAGGCCACTGCGGTTGAACCATATTCGTTTCCGTGATGTGTTCCAACGATTAACGAATTCACCGAGCCTGTTCCGACTTGCAAAGCATAGATCGGAACACCTTTGTCTGACACACCGATATTAACAACTTTGGTGTTCGCAGAATTAGCCTGCTGAATCTGATTTAAAGTTGTAACAACTTTGTCATAGTTTGTTGCGTTTGGGCCGACGGATAGAAATAACGAAAGTATTGTGTTTATCATGAATTAAGTCTTCCAAGACATCGAACGCGTGGCAAGCTAAAAATCACAGACTCCAACCTGGGCGATCGGCAGACATCTTTCTTTTTTCATCGGGCGCTCAGTTTCGTCACCCCATTTGCCACTGACGTTGCATCTGTAGCGAAAACACTGTTCATTTTTTTTAATCCAGTAGCATTCTTGATTATGACCGAAGGGTTTCTTACAAAGAAAAGAATTTTCATACGCTTTTTGCTTTTTCTTCTTTAGCTCTATTTCCTGAAGTTTTTTCTGCAATTGAATTTTTTCAAGTGCTACTTTATCTTTTTCGATCTGCACGAAAACGTTGTAATCAAACTTCTCAACAGGCCCAAGGACGCCGTGCGGCGATTTTCTTCCATCTAATAGGTAATCGTATTTTATTTGCTCGCCTTCCTTTTCGCCGTCAAAAGCTATCTGATCACCCGACTTCAATATTTGTTTCTTTTCAAAATCTAAGAATTCAGCTTTTATTTCGCCTGAGATCACTTGAATTTTAGCGCGCGGTAAACTCATGTTTAAATCAACAATTAAATCGGTTGAAGCTGGAATTTTTAAATCAAAGAAACCGCTTTTTAAACGCAGTTTCGACCTGTCATCAATGATTTCAGCGGATTTGTATCTAACCAACCCCTCAAGAATAATAACTTCACCAACGTCTCCGGTGTCAGGACTTACCTGAGGCACCTCCACTTTAGATTTAGGTAAAACCGTAATGACTTCGCCACCTGAAAACTTAATGACAAGTTCATCATCCAGTTTTGTTACGACACGAAAACTGGTTTTTAATTTCAGTCTTTTTTCAAGCTTAGCCACTGATTTGTTTTCGAATTCTATGACCGGAGCTTTCTTCCAAGAAACTATTTCCGGAAAAAGTTCGATGGCGGCAAAACTTGAGTTTGTAAAAGCAAACATCAACAAGAAAAGGTTTTTTCTATTGTTCATTTATTTCCAGTTCTTTTAATTTGGACCATTTTAAAAGTACCGAATACGCAGCACCTTTGGCGATGAAAAAGCCAACCCATCCATCCAAAAATCCTAATTTTAACAAATAACATTCTAAGAATTTAACCGTGGGTTTTGTCAAAAAATGAAACATCGAAAATTTTTTCTTTTGTAAAAACATTTCCTGAGCCATCAGGCTTGAGTATTTGTTGTTGGTTTTAATGTGATGCTCGATATTTCGAAAAACGTAATGATTCAAATGGTTTTCAAGCCGGATGTAAGACTTTGCATGAACTTTCTCGTGCGCAGCTGTTAAGGTCCAATTATTCACTTTGCGATTAAACAGCCTAACTTGGTAATCCGGATACCACCCGCCACGGCGGACCCAATGTTTCAAATAAAAAGACAATCGCGGAATTTTAAAAGCCAAATCTAAATCGTTCGTAACATCAATTTTATTCAATTTTTCAATGATTTCGTTTTCCAATTCGCCAGTTACCTGCTCGTCAGCATCAACAGAAAATATCCAGTCGTTTGCAGCCAGCAACATCGCCTTATTTTTCGTGGGACCAAAACCAAGCCACGGACCAGATATCACTTTTGCGCCTAAACTTTGCGCAATTTTGACAGTCGCATCCACAGATCCTGAGTCATAAACCAAGATTTCATCAGCCCACTGAACAGACTTTAAACAGCGCTCGATATTGGCTTCTTCATTTAAGGTTATCACGACAATACTGAGTTTTACTTTATTCACAAAAATTAGTGTCACAACCTTTCATCTTTCTTGTCAAACTAAAGTCAAGACCGCTACGATACGGACTATGAAAAAAAAAAATATTATTAAAATTCTAAAGTTTAGTTTCGTATTTTTAACCGCACTTATTTTAAGTCGCACTTCTTTTGCTTACTTAACTTTGGGTGAAACCGCTGAAGTGCTTCCAGAGGGTTATTATAAATTTGGTTTACAACCACAACTGATTGTTTCTGATGGCAGCGGTGTTAATTTCGGAGCTTACTTTGATACGAACATTGAAAATGGCATCGACGGTCGCATTGAAATTGGTGGTGGCACGATCGAATTTTGGACGGCAGCTTCTGTAAAATGGGTACCAATTCCTGATGTTGACCGTCAACCCGCAGTTGGTTTTCGCGGCGGACTTAGTTACGCCAGAGACAACGGCTTTAATTTCTACAATCTGACTTTTGCTCCTATTTTGAGTAAAAAAGCCGATACACAGTACGGAGAAATGGTTCCGTTCATCGGTCTTCCTATTTCAATTCCGATCATCGATACAAAATTTAATAAAGAGACTGGAATTCAATTGGCTATCGGTGCTGAGTGGTTTCAAGATAAAGATGTTAATTACGGAATCGAATTGGACTTGAACCTGGCAAAATCATTTTCGTCTGTTTCGGCGTTTGTCAGTTTTCCGTTTGATGGCGCAGTCGGTTTCAAAAGATAATGTTAAACTGGTTATTTGGAACTTCTTCGTCGGCTGGTGCTGATCTTTACGTTGATTTAGGAACTGCAAATACGCTGATTGCCGTTCGTGGAAAAGGTATCGTCTTAAATGAACCCAGCCAAGTTATGGTTTCTGATACCAATCCTAAAAAAAGAAAAATTTTGGGTATAGGTCTTGAAGGTGTCGAGGTCTTTAAAAAAAATCCTGGGCATATTTTAACAATAAAACCAGTCAAAGACGGAGTCATTGCCGACTTCGATGCGACGAAATCGATGATGAAATATTTTATCACCAAAGTTTTAAAATCCACTTCTATTCAGCGCCCGCGAATAGTTGTTTCACTACCTTACGGCATCACTGAAGTTGAAAAAAAAGCAGTCATCGAAGCATGTCGCTCGGCTGGCGCCAGCAAAACCTATTTGATAGATGAACCTATGGCAGCTGCAATCGGCGCAGGACTTCCGATAAAAGAAGCCAGTGGACAAATGATTATTGATATCGGTGGCGGCACAACAGAAATTGCGGTGATTGCTTTGTCAGACGTTGTTTATTGTGAACCACTAAAAATGGGTGGTCACAAATTTGACGAAGCTATTATACGCTATTTAAAAGAAACTAAAAAAATAGTTGTCACAGATGAGCTAGCAGAAAAATTAAAATTAGAACTAGGGACAGCACTTCCGAAAAAAAATATCAGGTCCATGGAAATCGAAGCCCGCGACTTAGATACGGGTTTTCCGCGAAAACAAGTCATCACTTCAGAAGAAATTGGCACAGCTCTTTCAGATTCTATTCAAACGATTGTGCATGGAATATTAAATGCGATTGAAAAAACACCCCCTGAACTGGTTTCTGATATCATCGATAACGGTATCGTGTTAGCTGGTGGCGGGGCTTTGATCCTTGATATCTGTGCAAAAATAGAAATGGAAGTCCGCATTCCCGTTCGTATTGCAAATAATCCACTAACGACAATTGCGCTGGGCGGAGAAATGGTACTTTCGGACCCTGATTTACTAGATAAAATTCAGTTAGAAGTTTAGGACTTAAAAATGATTGCACCAGTAACATTACCAGCCCAAAGAAAAATTTTAATGACTTGTGCATTACCCTACGCGAATGGACCCATCCATCTTGGACATATGCTAGAGCATATCGAGGCTGATATTTTTTCTAGATTTCAAAAAATGCGTGGTCATGACTGCATTTTTGTTTGTGCTGATGACACACATGGCACGCCGATCATGATCAAAGCGCGAGAGCTTGGCATCACGCCCGAAGCCTTAATTGCAAAATCAGCAACAGATCATATAAGTGATTTTAAAAATTTTTCCATTGCTTTTGATCACTATGGCTCAACACATTCTGAAGAGAATAAAAAATTATGTGAACTTTTTTATGAACGCATGAACGCCAAAGGGCATATACATAAAAAACCCATTCAGCAGCTGTACTGTGAAAATGATAAAATGTTTTTGCCAGACCGCTTTGTTAAAGGCACATGTCCTAAGTGCAAGTCCGCAGACCAGTACGGTGATTCCTGTGACGTTTGCAGCGCAACCTACACACCTGAGGATTTGATCAATGCTGGCTGTACTCTATGCGGTTTAAAACCAATAAAAAAAGCGTCCGATCATATATTTTTTCGATTAAACGATTTTAAAAAATACCTGACCAGCTGGTTACCAGATCATACCACTCCCGAGATCTCGAAAAAAATGATGGAATGGTTCAATGAAGACTTAAGAGACTGGGACATTTCTCGGGACGAGCCCTATTTTGGAATTCGAATTCCTGGTGAAGATAAAAAGTTTTTTTATGTCTGGGTCGATGCACCGATGGGATACATTTCTACGACCGATCAGTGGGCTAAGAAAAATGGCCGAAAATTCGAAGATTTTTGGTCTGAAGATTCAAATGCGGAAATTTATCATTTTATTGGTAAAGACATTGTTTATTTTCACACGTTATTTTGGCCTGCACTTCTTAAAAGTGCAGATTTCAAAACTCCAACAAAAGTATTGGTGCATGGCCATGTGATGGTTAACGGCGAACGGATGAGTAAATCCCGCGGTACCTATATTTCTGCAAGTGTTTATTTAAAATATTTAGATCCGCAGTTCTTACGCTATTACTACGCGACCAAGATAAATGGCAGCATCAATGACCTTGATCTTAATTTACCAGATTTTGCAGCGCGCGTGAATTCAGATTTAGTTGGAAAAATCGTGAACCTGGCATCCCGGGGTGCACAAATGCTGACTAAAAAAATGGACGGCACTCTTAGTGAAATGGATGCCGCAGGCACAACAATTTTAAAATCAATCCGTGCGCAAAGTGAAGTGATTGCAGGTTTTTATGAAGTTCGTGATTTTGCAAAAGCAACCACGTTGATTCGAGAACTTGCTGATGAAGTGAATAAATACTTTGATGAAAAAGCACCGTGGAAAACTTTAGAGCAAAATCCAGCGGAAACCAAAAAAGTTTTAACCACCACGCTGAATGCTTTTCGCTTACTGGCAATTTATTTAAAACCGGTGCTTCCGCTGATGGCTGATCAAGTTGCGAAGCTGTTAAACGAAAAACCGTATCAGTGGACTGATTTAGAAAAAACTTTAATGAATCATAAAATCAATGACTACGTTCACTTAGCAAGCCGTGTTGAGACCGACAAAGTCAACGCCATGGTCGAAGAGCAAAAGCAATTGTATGCATCTACAGCCACGCAAAAACCTGCTGCGGCTTCTACAGCTGTTGCTGCAAAGTTATCAACAACAGCAAAACAAGATGTTTTGGCTTTAGAAAAACCCAGTGAAATCGAATTCGATGATTTTATGAAGATTGATCTTCGTATTGCAAAGATTATTGAAGCTGAAGAAATAAAAGAAGCCGATAAATTACTGCGCATCAAAGTGGAATTAGCGCCAGGCGAAATAAAACAAATCATCGCGGGAATTAAATCAGCTTACCAACCGGAAAAATTAATCGGTCGTCATGTGCTTGTGTGTGCGAATTTAAAACCACGAAAAATGAAATTTGGCATCAGCGAAGGTATGATCTTAGCTGCTGGTGACGGCGGTGATAATCTATTTATTTTATCACCTGACAGCGGCGCTAAAGCTGGGGCTAGGGTAAAATAAAGTGGATGCCTCTGAAAAGAAAAAGCTAGAAGAAATTTACCAGCTTTTCAGTGGTCTTGAAAAAGATTCCACAGATGCAAATTTTGATCAGCAGCTTTTTGAGCAACTTATTTTTTGCATTGATGAATTTAAAAATTCATCAGATCCCATTTTAAAAAAACTTGCAACGTACAGAAATCATTTAAATACGCAAATGACGTTAAAACATTTTGCAGGCATTGCTGTGCCATTTGAGCGAATGCTGAAGAAAAATATTACAGACGATGATTTTTTAATAACATCCACTGACCGGGATCACTTGGTAACCCCTAGGGTGCCGCTGCATTTTGTGATCGATAACATGCGCTCGGCATTTAATGTGGGGTCAATTTTTAGAACAGCAGATTCGCTGGGTGTGCAAAAGGTTTGGCTGTGTGGATACACTCCGACACCTCACCAACTGCAAGTTGAAAAAGCTGCCCTTGGCGCAAGCCTAGTGATGGATTGGGAAACAGTTACCTTCACAGTAGCCATTCAAAAACTAAAAGCAGAAAAATTTCGTATCATTGGTCTTGAAACATCTTCAAGATCTGTGGCGCTATCAGCCCCGTTTGAAGAAAATCAACCGACAGCTTTTTTAATTGGAAACGAACGTTTTGGATTAGATGCCGAGCAATTATCTGTGTGTGATGAAGTCAGAAAAATTGAAATGTTTGGTATTAAAAATTCAATGAATGCAGCCGTCGCTGTTGCAATTGCAGGTTACGAGTGGCGCCGTCAATGGAATGAGTCTTGTGGAATTAGCTCTTAAACCGATTGGTTTTATCAGGTCAAAACAGGTGCAGCCTTACCAAGCTAGCCGTCAACCCGATGAAATCAGCGAACCCGCAACAATTATGTTACAAGGTCAAAACTTTGCACAAGCACTAACAGATTTAGATGGCTGTTCTCACATCTGGTTGATCTTTGGTTTTCACCATAATAATTCTTGGAAACCGATGGTGCAAACACCCAGGTCCGATCGAAAAATTGGCGTCTTCGCGACCCGAGCCCCCTATCGACCGAACCCCTTAGGGTTAAGCTGCGTTCAAGTTCTTTCTGTGAACAACCTAGAAATTGAAATTGGACCTAACGATTTATTAGATGGAACACCTATTTATGATATCAAGCCCTATGTAGCTAGCGTGGATTCTGTACCAAATGCCACTGTGACATGGTTACAAGATTCAATTCATCAAAAAATGAAAATTACTTTTTCTCCGTCAGCAGAAGAAGAACTTGATTTTTTAGAAGTAAATCAATTGACCCAAGTTAGATCTTTTATTACCCGCCAACTTGAATACGATCCTACAAATTCAGATAAAAAGCGGGTTGAAAAAAACAATCATTATTGGACCCTTAGCTATCGAACGTGGCGCATTGATTTTTTGATCACGGATGACACCGTCGGTATCTTAGCCATCAGATCGGGCTATACAGCAGAAGAGCTTTCCATAGATCAAGATAATTACCAAGACAAAACACTCCACAAAAAATTTAATAAGCAGTTCAATGAGTTTTAAATTCAAGAGGCAGGAAAAAAGATGATAAAAAAATGAGCCAGTCACGCAGAGAATTTTTACAATTTTTTGGACTAACTACCTTAGCGTTAACCGGATTATCTGGCGCTTCGCTTTTAACTGGCTGCACGCATTCTAATGCATTAAAAAATGCACCGTTTAGTAAGTTAGGGTGGACTCCCCTTGCACCAAGTCTTAATGATCAGTTGTTATTAGCTGACGGTCTTAATTATTCCGTACTAGCAAAATGGCAGGATCAAATCGGTGGCACACAAAATAAACCCTTACAGTTTGGCACGCACAATGATTTTACTTCTTTTATTCCTTTCACAGAAAGTGATCCGTCAGAGGGTATTTTAATAGTTAACCATGAATACCTAAAACCCCTTTTCGTCAGCGGCTTTGATGGAAAAAATATTTTAAAAAAAACCAGATCTCAAGTTGAAAAAGAAATCAAATCTGTCGGCATATCGCTATTACACATTAAAAAAGTAAATCAGCAGTGGACCGTCATTAAAGATTCAAAACACAACACCCGCTTTGATGGCTCTACACCGATTCCGATCATCAGTGAAAAGCCCATTTTTGGATCTAAAATAGCTTACGGTACGATGGCTGGCTGTGCTGGCGGAAAAACGCCGTGGAATACGTTTTTATCCTGTGAAGAAAACTACGACATGTATTACGGAGAATGGAAAAAAGTTCCACGAAGCGATGAGAAGCCAAATTCTGAATTTATAAAATATCATGATAAAGATTTTGGTTGGCATCAATACTTTGACCGTCCGCCACTTCACTATGGCTGGGTCGTGGAAATTAATCCAATCACTAAAAAAGCTAAAAAATTAACAGCTCTTGGCAGATTTTGTCATGAAGGTGCTACGTGCATCAAAGCCAGTGACGGCAGAACTGTTGTTTACATGGGTGATGACAACAGCGATGAATGCATTTACAAATTTATTTCGGAAAAACCTGGCTCATTAGAAACTGGAACACTGTATGTGGCAAATACGCAAACCGGAAAATGGCTTCCGTTAACCATAAACTCACATCCTGATTTTAAAAAATTATTTCGTAACCAAACCGATTTACTGATTCAAACGCGCCTTGCAGCAAAAACAATAGGTGGCACGCCACAAGACAGGCCAGAGGATATCGAAATCAATCCATCCAATGGCGATGTGATTGTAGCTTTAACTAATAATAAAAAACAAAACCGGCCGCATGGATCACTTCTAAAGATTGCAGAAAAAAATGCCGATCATTTATCTTTAGAATTTATAGCTTCGACATGGATCAGTGGCGGCGAAGATTCTGGGTTATCAAGCCCCGATAACTTGGCGTTTGATAAATCAGGAAATTTATGGGTCACCACAGACCGCGCTGAAGCAGAAATTACCAGCGACTATTACAAAAAATTTATGAACAATGGCCTATTTTATATTCCGATGAAGGGCCCAAATGCGGGAAAAGTATTTCAAGTGGCTTCTGCACCCGTCGACGCCGAATTCACAGCGCCGACATTTTCACCAGATGGAAAGACACTGTTTCTGTGCGTGCAACATCCCGGAGACAACTCACAAAGTTTGACTGAGCTTACTTCTAATTGGCCCAGTGGAAAAAAAGGTGATCTGCCACGTTCAGCGATTGTAACCATCGAAGGACCACTTTTAGATTTATTAACGACGCAGAATAACTTTATCCAGGAGTCTCATATTTAAGACTTGACTTAATGTCTTAAATATAAGACATTAACTTTCATGAAACAAACATCAAAAGGTTTAAAATTAGCAAGAAAACTGGGTATTTCACCTGCTCGAGGTATTGAGGCAGTTATAAAAGCCCAATTGATTGCTGCCATAAAAAAAGAGGTCGATAAGCAGGAGCTAACTCATGCCTTCTTGGCAAAAAAAACGAAATTACCCAGAAGTGCTATTACAGGCATCTTGTCTGGGAGTTTGCAAAAAATTACAATCGATAGAGTTCTCAGATTAGTTGAAGCTGTGGGCTTATTGCCAGAGTTAAAGCTACATAAAAAATCAGCTTAAACCGATAGTTCGCCAAAAGTTTTTTTACGTAAAGATAAAACGCAAATCAAGCGAATGGAACCAGAGATAACAAACAGCAAATCATAGTTTTCTTTAATTAAGAATTTTAACACAAAGGCGCCTACCAAGGTGCCCACAACTTGTGTTAAAATTCCGACCAAGTTGTAAATAGAAATCATTTCCATTTTTTCGTCGATGTGTAAATTTTTAAAAAAGCAAAGAGACAAGCCAACTTCCCATGCGCCCCATGCAAGACCTGAAATAATATGTACGGTAAATAACATCCAGACTTCTGAGCACAGTGGCCACAACACGGGTAACGGTGCCGCAATAAGCCCGCCGTAGAATAATAACTTAAAAGGTTGAATATTTTCTTCAGCCCTTGAAATAATCAGTGTCATCATGACTTTACCAATGAATAACCCTGCCATGACCCACATAAATTGTTCGAAAGTTAGTTTACGCTCGACCAATAAATAACTTACAACAAATGATGCTGATAAGAATAAAGACAAATTAAATAAACTAAAACTTTTTAGAAAGGGTTTGTATTTCAGTAACAAATTCCTGGCATGAATGACGTCTAGCTTGATTTTTGTTTCCACGACTCCATGCTGTTTTAATAAATAATACGAAAGAAATTTTAATAAACAGCTTAAAATAAACATTCCCAAAAATAAAATCTCTAGAGGTAAATTTAAAATATTTAAATGAAGGCCGTACCCACCAAGAATAAGCCCAGAGATAATACCAATTTGTAAAACTCGGGTTCGTAGTGAAAAATAATATTGGCTTTGCTGAACCGAAATTAAATCAAACACCCATCTGTTCCACGCTGGCAGGCTAGCAAAATGCCCGAACCAATAAACAGAATAAATAATTAATAAAATTATAAAGGTATTATCCGTATGAGTGACACTGCCTAAAGCCAACAGAGCTAGCGCAAAAAATTGCACCATGGCCATTGCCGGCACCCACGATGACACCTTTAAGTTTTTAAATTTTTTGATAAAAAACCACTGTAAAAATACAGCCAGAATCAGCGGTACCGAAATCAGTACACCCGCTTCAATCGCAGACGCACCCTTCATCAGTGAAAATGCGGGAAAATATGTTTCTGCAAGTCCCACAACAAAGCTTGTAAAAAAAGCTTCTAGCAGGCTGATGCGGATAAGGGATTTATTATTCAAAGGAATTTATTTTCTAAAAAGTTATTATTATTTATGACAATAACGATCGCAGCATCCACGCTGTTTTTTCGTGAACTTGCAAACGTTGAGTCAGTAAATCCATACTGACTTCGTCGTTTCCAGCTTCGGCCATTGGGTACAGACTGCGCGCCGTTTGCGTGACGGTCTCGTGCCCTTTTAACAATTCAAGAATCATTTTATCGGCTTTTGGAACCTTATCTGACTCTTCGATCGAAGTTAATTTCGCAAACTCTTTGTAAGACCCTGGTGCGTATTCACCTAAGGCACGAATTCGTTCGGCAATTAAATCTAAGGAATTCCAAAGCTCTGTGTATTGCTCCATAAACATAAGATGTAATGTGTTGAACATTGGGCCTTCGACATTCCAATGGTAATTGTGCGTTTTAATATATAATAAATAACTGTCGGCCAATAACTTCGATAAGCCTTCAGCAATATTTTTACGTTGCTTATCAGGAATACCTAATTCGATGGCTCCGTGTTTTTTTATTTCTTTTTCTCTGGTTTCTTTTTTCATCATCAATCCTTTGAGATTTAAAACTTTGTTTTAACAAGCAGCTCGAGTCTTCTTCTTTAGCATAAAAAAAAAGCCCAACATTTGTTAGGCTTTTTTTTAATCTTTAGATTTTGTTTAGATAAACCAGAATTTCTTTAGAATTACCTTTAGAACTGGGGGGTTACCTTAAAGCAATCAACTGAGCAATTAACAGAGAAACTACAGACATCACTTTAATCAAAATTGCGATACCTGGACCTGAAGTGTCTTTGAATGGATCGCCCACTGTGTCACCAACAACGGCTGCTTTATGAGCATCAGAACCTTTTTTATGACCAACAAGGCCGCCTTTTTCGATATATTTTTTAGCGTTATCCCAAGCTCCGCCGGCGTTCGCCATAAATAAACTCATCGATGCACCAACAGCTAAACCACCAGCAAGTAAACCAGCTAATGCTTGCGGACCCATTAAAAATCCAACTGCCACCGGAGCAACCACAGCAATCAGTCCAGGTAAAATCATTTCCCAAAGCGCAGCTGTTGTTGCGATATCCACAATTTTTGCGGGCTGAGGTTCTGCTTTTCCCTGAAGTAATCCAGGAATTTCTTTAAACTGACGCGCAATTTCTTCAACAATTTTTCCGGCAGCACGGCCCACGGCCGTCATTGTTGTCGCACCAACCAAGAATGGCAAAATAGATCCTAACAATATTCCGATCAACACGCCTGATGAGGTTAAATCTAATTGCATCGCGGCCATATTGGCCGCTTTACGCACGTGATTTACTTCCATATTAAATGCGCTAAATAATGCAAGCACAGTTAAGATAGCTGATCCAATTGCAAAACCTTTTCCGATAGCAGCTGTCGTATTTCCAACAGCATCTAATTCATCGGTGATTTCACGAACGTTTGGTGGAAGACCTGACATCTCAGAAATTCCGCCAGCATTGTCAGCGATTGGGCCGTAAGCATCAACTGTCATAACAATCGCTGTTCCTGCTAACATTCCAACAGCAGCCATCGCAATTCCATAAAGTCCTAACATTTGATCTGCGATGTACGCCGCAACCACAACGATGATTGTTGGAATTGCAACGGACTCCATACCAACCGCTAAACCACGAATCACAACAGTGCCTGCTCCAGTTTTTGCAGCTTCTGCAACCAAGCGAATTGGTTTCATGGCCGTGTAGTATTCAGTGATTAGACCGATCATTGCACCACCGAAAGCGCCTGCAGCTAATGCCCAGGTTACATTTTGTGAAATATTAAAAGCGGGTAATAAAAAATAACAAAGTGCCGTTAATAACACCGGCGGCAACATCAATGAACTGCGCAGCACAGTTGCTGGCTTTTTATTTTTCAACAACCGCGCAATAAAAATCACGGCGATTGAAATAATCAAACCTAATGTTGATAACATTAATGGTAAAGCAACAGCCGTGAAACGACTTTCAGTCGCGTCGCCAGAAATTAAAATAGCTGGTAACTTATCCGCATCTATTGTTAAAGCGATGGCCATAGCAGAAACAATCGCAGCCACCATCGATTCATAAATATCAGCACCCATACCGGCAACGTCACCGACATTGTCACCCACGTTATCAGCAATAACGCCTGGATTGCGTGGATCATCTTCCGGAATATTTTCAATCACTTTTCCAGCGATGTCCGCACCGACGTCAGCCGCTTTTGTATAAATACCGCCACCAATTCGCGCGAACAGTGCAATTGAAGATGCACCCACTGCGAATGAATGTAGAATTGTTCCTAGATCTGGTGAATTTTGATAACACGAATATAAAATTCCAAGTCCAATAAGCCCAAGACCCGCAACACAAAGTCCCATCACAGCACCGCCGTCTAAGGCGATTAATAATGCATTTCCTTTTGTAGAAGTTGCCGCCGCCTGAGTCGTACGTACGTTTGCGAATGTGGCCGCTTTCATACCAATGAAGCCCGCAAGTAAAGATAAAAAAGCTCCAAGAATAAACCAAGTTGCCGCTTGGGAACCCAGCGCAAAAAATAATATAATTCCAACGATTAAGCAGTAACCCGCAAGCACTTTGTATTCACGCGCTAAAAAGGCCATCGAGCCTTCACGAATGTAACCCGCAATGCGGTTCATTGTTTCATTTCCAGCTGGCTGAGCTTTCACTCGGAAATACAAACCGATTGCGATGATTAAACCAACCAAGCCCGCAATCGATGGCGCGTACAAGTACGTTGAATTCATAGATTCTCCTTAAACAGTGTGTTTGAATAGTAAAAATCTAGAGTTTTCGCTTGGTTATGTCAAATTTAAACGTTGGAATAGGTTTCGTCGATTTTTTTAAGCCACTCGTCACTGACAGGTTGAACTTGCAACTGCGCCGCTTTTTCACGCTCTTCAGCAGCTAAAAGTGTAGACAAATAGCGCTCTGAATAACTGGCAACGATAACCACAATTTTTTTGCCCTTATTTTCAGGTTTTGCAGCAATTCTTAGAGCCACTCCAATAGCCGCACCTGATGAAATACCGACCGGAATGCCTTCTTTTTTAATCACTTCACGGGCTATTTTCAAAGATTCATCGCTGCTGATTTGTTCAATCTGATCAATTACTTTTCGATCTAAAATTGTCGGAATAAAACCAGCGCCGATGCCTTGAATTTTATGTAACCCAGGTTTTCCACCACTTAAAACGGCAGATTCTGTGGGCTCAACGGCGATCATTTGCACGCTGGGTTTTTTTTGCTTAAGCACTTGGCCAATTCCCGTAATTGTTCCCGCCGTGCCAACGCCACTAACAACGATATCGACACCACCATCTGTGTCTTTCCAAATTTCTTCGGCCGTAGTTTTTCTGTGAATTTCTGGATTATCTGCATTTTCAAATTGAGATGGATAAAACGAATTTTTATTTTCAGAAACCAATTGCATCGCTTTTGCCACAGCACCACGCATTCCGTTCGCACCCGGAGTCAGCACTAGTTCAGCGCCCAATAACAATAGAAGCACGCGGCGTTCGTTTGAAACTGTTTCTGGCATCACGATCGTGATTTTATACCCTTTGCTAGCGGCGATGAATGCCAAAGCAATACCTGTATTTCCTGACGTTGGTTCGATGATTTCCATGCCGGGTTTTAGAACTCCCGATTTTTCAGCGCCATCGATCATGCTTAAACCGATGCGGTCTTTTACAGAACCCAAGGGATTGAAAAATTCAAGTTTTAAATAAATTTCTGCCGGAAGATCACATCCTAAGCGCTGCATTTTTACCAGCGGAGTGCGGCCAATTGTTTTTGTGATATCAGAGTAAATATTCATTTTAATCCTCAAATTTTTTAATTAGTTTTTACTGTCGTTCTTTTAAAATTCTAATCTTATTTTTTTATAACAACTAGCTATTTATTACTGGGCTGATTCCATGGCTCACCGGGCAACAATGAAATCAAACGCTTTATGCGAATTAAATAATGCGCTTTTCAAAGATCGCTTTCTCAAACTCAGCACGTGATACTTTATGATCGCCGCAATCCATATATTTTTGAAAGCATTTAATAATTTTAACATCAGAGATGTTAGGAAACTCATTAAAAACACAAGAAAAATCAAAAAATTTAAAATCTTTATATTCATGATCATAAACTGAAAAATGCTCGGCATTATTAATTTCAATCTTAAGCTTAATTTTCTGCACATTTTTGGAATTTGCACCAAGTCTATGTCTTCAGAATAACGATTTGGTTTTGATAAAAATAAAAGTCCTACAGTGTGTCGTTTTTTACAAACATATTCAATTGTCTTAAGTTCTGAAAATTGTCGCTTTTCATAAACATGCTTTTACATCAATTTAAGACATAACCATAGACTTAAAAAGAAACAATCTAACCGACCCAATTTTAATTTCATCAAAAGCCAATTGGGAATTAAATTGAGCTAGCTCGGCGATTTAAAGTTTGGCTTTAATTTGGGGGATTTACAGTGCTAATGCAAGTAAAGCCCCAGTCGTAAATTTCAAGTATTGGGACAAAATATGTCCCAATACTAATGCAGAAAGATTTAGGTCACATTGAATAATACACGAAAAAAAATGCACTCCAAAATACATCCTGATATAAAGCTTATTATAAGTAATTTGTTACTAGAAAAAGGATCAGTCAGCCTGCATGACGTGGCCGAAGCTTCTGGTTTATCAAAAAGTAATGAAACCGATCGGAAATCCATTCGAAGAGTCATCAAATTAATGTTTGATGAGGGCTTTCTTGTGGCTAAGGGTGCGGCAAGAGCGCGCGTTTATATATCGACTGAACTGCCAACGGAAAATAATATTTTATTACCGACAAAACGTACTGACTTTCAAAATATAAAACTATCAACTAACTCAAAGAAATTATTAAAAGCTGTATCTAAATCTATAAGTGGCCGAACACCCGTTGGATACAACCAAAATTTCATTAAATCGTACATACCTAATAAGTCATTTTATTTATCACAACCGAATCGCCGACTACTTCAAAAAATTGGCAAATTAGATCCATCCGAAAAGCCAGCAGGAACATATGCGCGTCATATAGCTAGCCGCCTTCTTATTGATCTTTCATGGAATTCTAGTCGTTTAGAGGGTAACACCTATTCCTTACTGGAAACAAAAAGACTTATCGAATTCGGTGAGAGTGCTGACGGCAAAAATACACTAGATGCACAAATGATTTTAAATCATAAAAATGCCATTGAATATATTATTGAAAATTCTGACAGCACAAAAATCACCTCAATAGAAATTTGCAGCATTCATGCCTTTTTGTCGGAAAATCTTTTGGGTGATTCAACAGCGTCAGGCCGTTAGCGTGAAATTAATGTTGGTATTAGCGGCACAACGTATATACCGCTTAGCAATCCTCATATTTTAAAAGATATTTTCAAAATATTTATCAATAAATTGAATCAAATTAATGATCCTTTCGAACAATCATTTTTTTCATTAGTTCATTTGTCGTACCTGCAAGCATTTGAAGACGTCAATAAAAAAACAGCACGATTAGTGGCTAATATTCCATTGATCAATTCTAATTTTGTACCCATGTCTTTTACAGATATCGAGCAAAATACATATATTAAATCTTTGCTGGGTATTTATGAAACAAACAATATAAGTCTGCTTCAGGATCTTTACGTGTGATCGTATGCACGTTCCGTAAATAAGTATTCAGCTTTTCAACAATCTATGGATGAACCTAATACTCTTAAACTAAAGTTTAGACCACTTATAGCAAAAATTATTAAATTCATCGTAGAAAGTAATATACCTGGATCAAAACTAGTTAAGACTATTAAATCGATAATGAAAATGTCAGAGATATCAAATGATAAAAGTCAGGAATTATTTCAGATTATCGAAACTGAAATAATGAACCTTCATGAAGGAAATATTGCACGTTATAAGATAAGACCTAGCCAATTTTTAGCTTGGAAAAAATTAATGTGATTATGAATCTACCCAACATCTAATTTAGCAATTGCATAAAATGTTAAGATGAACAAACATGAATGCTGTGATTTCATTAAAAAAAATTAATTATTATTTAAATCATATATGGATATTTTTTGTAGCCCTTTTTGGTATATCCCTGATGACTTCTAAAAGTGGCATAACACTGACTTCAACCATTTTAATTATCTGGGCTTTTGTCAGTCGAAGCCAACGTGCAGTTTGGATACAAGATAAAAAAGTACTTTTTCTAATTTCGCTATTTCCCTTAGCGATTTTTTTAAATCTATTTTCCTTAAACGGTTGGGAAAGTTCGCTGAAAGTTATCACGTCTTGGCCCTGGCCTTTAATAGCAGCCCCAACACTTCTAATTTTTGGCAAGCCGCAGGCTAGAAAAACATTTATCTATGCTCTGGGTTTAGGATTATTGATTTCATGTCTATATTCTATTTATCTATTAGCACAGCATTTTATTTATCAAGTTGATATTCCATTTATGACATCAAATTTTCGGATTAGAAGTTTTTGGGATTCCAGCCGATGGGGGTTTTTTACAGGATTTTTTGTTTTAGTGCTTTCATTACTTTATTATGAAAAACTTGAACACAAATTTAAAAGTTACTTATTGCCATCGTTAGTTTTATTTTCTATCGTTTTTCTTTTGTCAAACACCCGAGGCCCCCTGCTATCGCTTTTCTTGATATTAACTTTAGTTTCACTAACTAAGGCTCGCGCCACGATGCGAAAGCATGTTGCCTTGGCCATTTTTATTGTGTTCTTAGGTTTTGTTGCAAACAAAACAGCTTTTGAAAGATTAACCAGTATTTTTGCAGTTCAAATTGATGGAGCGCAGATCACATCGAAAGATCCATCAAATGCAGGCAGGCTTCATATGTGGAAAGTCGCTATCGATTTCTTTCAAGAGCAGCCTTGGTTTGGTTCAGGTTTTGAAAGCACAACTGAACCACTTAAAAAATTCATAGAAAATAAAAGCTCAGCTTACACGGATACATTTACTAAAGTTGAATTTAGTTACAATGACCAACACTCTAGTTACTTAAGCTCACTGATTCAAATGGGCTTAATTTTTTTCGTTATATGCTGGGGTGGGATTTTAATTATTTTTACATCTGGATTTAAAAATTACTTAAAAAGTAAAGAAAATGCTCAACTGTACTATTTGGCTGGATTAGCATACTGCTTTATTATTTTTATATTTTACAGTTCATTTAATAGTTATGAATCGATACTGCTATTTATATTGCTGACATTAATTTCCAAAGAAAAATCAGCTAAAGTAGTATCAACTAACATCTAAAATACAGGTTTTAATTTATACTCGGAAAAGCGAATGCCGGTGGTATCTTTTTCGCTAACGATCGGCTGGCTGACCTTCCAATCAACTGCCAATTCAGGATCGTTCCATTGAAGTCCTATTTCATTTTTTGAATTGTATAGGCAATCCACTTTGTAATGCACATCTGCCGTTTCTGAAAGTACTGAAAAACCATGAGCAAAGCCAGGGGGTATCCAAAATAAACTGGGTTCATCACCTTTTAAATTAACTTGCACATATTTTCCAAAAGTTGGACTTTTAGCGCGAACATCCACAGCAACATCCAAAATAGATCCTGCTAAGCACGTCACAAGTTTTCCCTGACCTGGCGAATGCTGCATATGTAAACCACGAACAACATTTTTAAATGATCTGGAAAAATTATCCTGAATAAACGGAGTAGTTATACCTAAAGCTTCAGCATATTCCGCCTTAAATCTTTCAACAAAAAAACCACGAGTGTCTGAAAAAGTTCTTAAACTTAAAAGGAGCGGGCCAGAAATTTCAAATTTTTTCACATTCATATATTTTGCCTACTCATTCACAAATTCTGGGACCAGTTTTTTTAATTTTTGTCGTAAATACACATCTGATTTATCTAAAAAGCATGATGCTAGCAAATCTTCTAAAGCACTTATTAAAAAATCGAACTCAAGTTTAGTTTCTGAAGCCCGCATAATTCGTGGATGTTCAGTCCATTCTGAATTTCCACCGATCAAAAGCTCCTCGTAAAGTTTCTCACCTGGGCGCAAACCAGTAAATTTAATAGCGATATCGCCTTCTTGTGTCATCTCATCAAAAATAGAAAAACCACTCAATTCGATCATTTTTTTAGCCAAATCAATAATCTTGATCGACTCACCCATATCTAAAACAAATACGTCACCATTGGTCGTTAAGCTACCAGCCTGCAGAACTAACTGTGTGGCCTCAGGTATAGTCATAAAATATCTTGTAACTTCAGGATGAGTTACTGTCAGCGGGCCGCCTTGACGAATTTGTTCTTTAAATAATGGTAGCACTGAGCCCGATGAACCTAATACATTTCCGAATCGGACCATACAAAATTTAGTTACCTGTTTTGTTTGAAAACTTTTCTCGGCAAATGCTTGAAAAATTAATTCAGCCAATCGCTTTGTGGCTCCCATCACATTTGTTGGACGCACAGCTTTATCAGTTGAAATTAAAACTACATTTTCAACCGTGTTATTCAAAGCAACTTTCGCAACATTCAGTGTTCCAAAAACGTTATTTTTAATTCCTGCAGAAATATTACCTTCGACCAAAGGCACATGTTTATAAGCAGCGGCATGATAGATTGTCTGAACAGAATAATTTTTAACGGTCAAATGCAGAAGTTCAGCATTCAACACATCGCCCAGCACATAGACAATATTTGTGCTGAAATTATTTTTCAAAAATTCTTGTTCAAGTCTATATAAATTAAACTCATTAGATTCATATAAAATTAATCGCTTCGGGTTTAATTTTACAATTTGACGGCAAAGTTCAGAGCCGATGGATCCACCTGCACCAGTCACTAAGACAGATTTATCACTCACACATTTTAAAATTAATTTTTCAATCGGTGGAATGGGGTCACGACCCAATAAATCTTCTATACCCACTTCACGAATATCTTCAACTTTAAGTCTGCCATCAATAAGTTCATTCAAATTTGGAACAATTTTTAAAGTGATTCCGCTACCTTCAAAACGTTTGATGATATCATTTTTTGTAGCACGTGTTGCATTGGGCATCGCCAACAAAAGCTGCCGGCATTCATTATTTTCCATAATCTGTAAAAGTCGCTCTGGGTTGTAAACAGTAAGACCTGCTACAATTGATTTATGCAGCTGTTTATTGTCGTCAAAAAAAGCAATGGGTTTATACATGCGACCCTGGTTCAGTGTTAGCGCCACTTGCAAACCGACTTGGCCTGCACCGTAAATAGCTACTTTTTCTCGCTGACCGCGATCACTGTTCTCAATACGTCGAATTAAACCACGCGCCGAATAGCGACTAATTGCAATATATGCAGTGGCCATGAACCAATAAATTAAAATAGAAGACCTAGGTAGCGACGGAAAACGCCAAAGCGCTATAAAGCAGGTGATAATTAATACTGAAAGAGTAACTCCCGATAAAATTGTATATATAATTTTATCGTCTAAAAAACGAATGACGGCACGGTACAAACCAAACTTAATAAAAATGGGAACTGTTAAAAATGGAATTGCGAAAAAAAGTGCATAATAAGGCGACGGATCATAGCTAAAGCTTCCCAGACGTAGCGCAATGGCAGACCAGTATGCTAATGGTAAAAGGATGAAATCGCAAAACAGCATGAAAAGAATTTTGGCTCTTCTTGGCATACTAATAATCTTTGTAAACATTGATTTAACTATGTCATAGTCACTGAAAGTTATCAACCTATGAACGGAATGTAATTGGCTAAAAGATTATTCGATATAGGCATTGCAACAGCAGCACTACTGATTTTGTTTTTTCCGTTAATTATTATCGCAGTTTTGGTGCGGCTCACGTCTAAAGGCCCTGCGGTACACTTGTCTAAAAGAATAGGAAAAAATAACCAAATTTATCTGATGCCAAAATTTAGAACGATGCTAATAGAAACCCCACAAGTGGCGACGCACAAACTAGATAATCCAGATTCATTTTTAACGCCGATCGGTGGATTTTTAAGGAAAACCAGCATCGATGAACTTCCACAACTGTGGTCAGTGCTTACAGGATCCATGAGTTTAGTTGGTCCCAGACCTGCACTTTTTAATCAAGACGACCTTAAACAGCTTCGCACTGAAAAAAATGTTCATTTACTAAAGCCGGGAATCACTGGCTGGGCACAAATAAACGGCCGAGACGAATTACCCATCACAGTTAAAGTGAACTTTGATGAATTTTATCTTAAAAACCAGTCGTTTATTTTTGACTTAAAAATATTATTTATAACGGCTGGCAAGGTCGTTAAATCAGAAGGCGTTACTCACTAACTTGAGTTAAAGTTCGAACCCATGCAGACAATTCGTATTTTTTTATTTTCGTTTTAAAATTTAAATCACTAGGTCTGCTAAAAAAGGAAATATCTATACTCGGATTTTCGCGGTCTATAACCAGTATTTGATTTGTATCATAAAAATCATAGTTTAGAATACTTTTGTTCGTAGTTACCAATTTTTTACCAAGCGATAAAACCTCTAGTGTGCGCATGGTTAAACCAGATTGATTTTTGTGGTGAATATCAAGAGCAGCAATGGATTCATTAAAAATACGAACAGCTTGTGTTTTAACTAAGGGTTCTAAACTTAATTCAGATGTTTTGAAAAAACTAAAATTAGAATCAAATAGTTTTCTAAATAGAAATACTAATCGACTTGGAAAATAGATAAACGTGAATGTACGCGCGATATCATTAAGACTAGCCATGGATTTACGTATAACTTCTAAACGGTCACCGTGAATACTTCCAATAAAAGACAGATCATATTTTTTGTCAACATCACCTGAGGTTTTCTGACTTTCCTGTTCAACATAAAACAGCGGTAGTTTTTCAAACTTGAAAGCCTTGCAGTCCTCAGGATCGAAACTAAAAACCTTGTCTGCTATTTTAGAGTTGGCAAGTGCCCCCGGAGAATTGGCGATACCATCCCATAAATACAAATGCACAGGCGTATTCACATACTTAGACTTCAAAAATTTTAAAGTTGATGTTGTTATTCCTTCGCCCTTGATTATCAGTACAAGGTCAAACGATCCCAGTTGCTTGATCTTATCTTGGTAATACCAATCTAAATACCATGAAACAGCAAATCTCATTTTTCGAATTAAAATTTTAAATAGTGAGCTTGTACTGGGTCTATCGTTTAAGTAGTGCACTTCCCAACCCTGGTTGGTTAATTCATTAGAAATTAACTTATAATATCCAAAAAAATCGGAAGCTATAAGAAGTACCTGGCGCTTCATTTTTTTAAAAGGCCACGAGAGCGCAACTCATCTAAGGATTTATCATACATGTCCGTACCGGCAGTTTGTGACTGAACCCAATTTAAAAAGTTTTTTACGCCTTCAGAAAAAAACACGGTCGGTTTAAATTTCAACTGGTTCGAAATAGCATTTAAATCACCAACGTTGTGTCTGATATCACCGACACGGTACTCGCCCGTTACTGTAACTACGGATTTAGAACTAAAAAATTCAATGATTGCATCAACCACTTGGTTTACGCTGGTAAGCCTTTCGCTACCAACATTGAATACAAACTGCCCAGAACTGGTATCTACCAGACTTAAGTAAATCGATTCGACCACGTCATCGATATAGACAAAGTCTCTTGACTCAAGCCCATCCTCAAAAATAGAGATCGGTTTGTTTTCGCGAGCTCGACTAGAAAAAATAGATAATATACCCGTGTACGGATTTGATAGTGATTGACCCGGACCATAAACATTTTGAAACCTCAGCGCCACTGCATCTATACCCGCCGAAGCCGCTGCATTTAAAACCAGCTGTTCCTGCGAAAGTTTTGTGACACCGTAAATGGACTGAGGTTTTAACATTGAATTTTCATCTGTCGGAACGACTACTAATTTTTCCTGACACTGGTCACAGATATGTTCAAACTGCGCAGATTGCATAGCCACTGCTGTACGAGAATTTGGATATTTAATTCCATGAGTCACACACCGATATTTGCCTTCACCATAAACGGCTCTGCTAGAGGCAATAATTACTTTTTTAATCTGACTTTTAAGGGCTAAAATTTCTTCAAGTAAAACAGCAGTGCCCCGAATATTTACGTCGCAGTAATTTTCGATGGCGTACATAGATTGACCTGTCCCCGTTTCAGCGGCCAAATGCACAACGGATGAAACACCTAATAACGCATTTCGAACAGCTGTGCGGTCTCTGACATCTGCGATAATAACATTTTTAAAATCTTTAATTTTTGCATAGGTTCCAGATGATCTCAAAGGATCATCGCCGTGAATTTGTTTTGATAAATTATCAAGAAGTACAACTTCGACGCTTTTAGATTTTAGCTTTAAAGCTAAACTACTGCCTATAAAACCAGCGGCGCCAGTTATTAAAACTTTTGTCATGTTTTTTTTTATCATTTAAGAGCGAAAAGTCCAAATAAATTGCCTAACCAAAACAAAAAAACTTTTCTTACCTCAGTTAACTGACTATACCTTAATGAAATATGAATCTAGCTGACTGCTTACACAGTGGAAAACAAAATAATTTAAATCTCATACGTCTGCTAGCTGCACTTTCAGTAACCTTTGGTCACAGTTTTGCCATGACCCATGGATCTCACCATGAAATAGGTTTTGGAATAAATTCAGCAGGATTTGGCTTTTATGCTGTTGCCATATTTTTTGGACTATCAGGCTTTTTAATAACCCAAAGCTACTTTCGACGTCCAGACTGGAAAGTATTTATGAAAGCAAGACTGCTTCGGATACTTCCAGGATATCTTTTTGCTAATTTTGTAACTGGATTGATTATCGTTTTTTTCATTCTAAAAAACGCGGATCTGTTATTTTCAAAAAATTTTCTGCTTTATTTTGTAGGTGGCACATTTCACGAGCGCGATTCATTTCCTGATGTTTTTAAGCATTTGCATTACAATAGCACAAACGGTTCAATGTGGACTTTGCCTTACGAAATGCGCATGTATGTTTTGGTGTTAATTTTTGGAGCCATTGGTCTGCTGCGAAAACGTTGGTTATTTTTGACAGTTTGTACGCTGATGACGTTAGTTGTACACTTTCAAATTGAATTAGCTTTTAGGGCTACCTTTTCTGCATTGTTACGCATTAAAACCTACGATTTAACCTATCTAGCCTTACCATTTAGTTTCGCACTTGGGATGTTGGCCTTCGTTTTCAAAGAACAAGTTCGTCTTAATATTCCATTAGCCGCTTGCATTCTGTTACTATCTTTCAATGTTGATCATTCGCCACTGAAGGTTTTTGCCTTGATTTACGCCTCATTTTGCATCGGTTATCTTGGTCGCCTTTATATCGATAAATTGAACTTCAAAGATGATATTTCTTATGGCGTGTACATTTTATCGTGGCCCATTCAGCAAACTGTTTTACATCACTTAGGCATTACCAATGGATTAGAATTGTTTGTCACTAGCACCGTAATCATCATTCCCTTGTCATGGATTTCGTGGAAATTAATTGAACAACCCTGCTTAAAACTTAAGTTTGTGAATTCCAAAGATAATCGCGCTTAGAGAAATAATTAAAGATTATAGCCGTAATTATAAAAAATAAAAAACTAGTTAAAGTCTGCGCATAAATTAAACCATCTATTTTAAATAAACTCGACAACCAAATACTGTTCGCAGTTAGCAACCCAAGACCCAGAAGCTCTATCCCAAGAAATAAACGTATCGGAAGCTTACACAAAATAAAGTAAGTAAAAATCCAAGAGGATAGTTTAAAAATATCTCCTAACAACTGCAAGCGAAGCAAATTTTCAAGAAACATGAACTCTCGGGAAAAAATAAGCAGTAACACATATTTGGAAAACACCAATAAAAGTAAAATAACAATCAACAACACAGTCAGAATTTGCTTCATATGTTTCATTGCCTCGAAACGCAAATCTAAAGAATTCTTTGTTAAAGCTATCGATGGTAAATAAAGACTAATCATCGTTAAACCAATATATGACAAATTTATTTCAGAAATCTTTATAATAGCTTGCCAATGACCAACATCCATCCAACTTAGACCTAAATTTTCAATCAAATGACTCCGTATGTAAACTTGCTGAAGGGCACCTAACGATCCCGTAACCGACATGACACTTACAAACTTTATAATTTTCTTCAAAACAGCAGCATTAAATCTAGGTTTTAAAAGGCTAATATAATCAGCTTCATTTTTGATAAAAAATCCAAAAAAAACGATTCCTTGTAAGAAGTAAAATGCTAAAGCCGCTGCAGGAATCGCATTTTTAAAATTAGTAACGATAAATAAAAACCCAACAATACTGCAGATGGATGAAAGCGCTGTTGCTAAAAATATGACTTTTACATTTTTTTGCGAAGCTAAAAAACCTTGAGTTACGGAACTCATGTTAAAGAAAACAAATCCAATTGCTAGAGCGATAAAAAAGACCTTCTCATTACGGTCACTAAAAACTAAATCTGAAAAATGCTCAGCAAAAAAAATAGCTACAAAAATTAAAACCAGTTGAAATGCAAAGCACCAAAATGAAACGGCTCGGTACACTTCTCGTTTTAGTTTAATATCTTTTTCGATTGCAGATATTTCGGTCACAAGAAAGTTAACCAAACCCACACTGAGTAAACTGTTTAAAATTGTAATACATCCTAAAACTTGACCAAGATATCCAATTCCAGTTGATCCAAAATAATGGGATATGCTTTTCAAAACAATAAGCTGCGTAATAGCCTTAAAAATGACTGTAAGTCCTATCCAAATATTGCTCTGAAATTTAGTTATTAATATCTGAAAATAACCCAAAGTCCAGTTTCTTGAATCGTTTGAAATCATGTCGAAGCCTGTTTGGAAAATTTAATGAAATCTTCATGTGTCGAAAGCTTAAAATTCTTTTCTAATTTTTGATCCGTTATAGAAAGCAGCTTACAATCTTCTGATATATTAGTAATCTCAAACCAAACCAGACCAGTTAAAAGCAGCCCAGTTGTATCATCATCTAAAACATATTCTATCTTTTTACTTCCATCATCTACTTCAATTGTGCATCGACCATTCTTCGCAATGATAACTTGATTTAGCCCTTTTTGCCCTTGGGAAAATTTGTTCAGATTCTTTGAAAAAGTTAAAAATGAAATTTGCTTTATCTCAAAGGGGAAGTTTAACTGAACTGTCGACAATAGCCCCTCAGTAATGGCTGTAAAATCGATCCGTTGACTACCGTCACAATTAAAAATCCGATTCACCCGTTGCTTCTCAGTCGCTTTAAATCGTGTGTCAGGAGCTAAATCATGATTAACTAGACAGTGAGGCCCAATGCGGGTGCCGTTCGAAATGTTTATCGGTCCAAGAATTGTAGAACCTGTACCAATAACAACATTATCACCTATCGTTGGCCTGCTATTCATATCAAAATTAAAATCTAAAAATTTAGCCCCAATAGTGACATTTTGATAAATAGTAACATAATCACCGATTTCCTTAGCGCCAATAACAGTTGCTCTGCAGTGAGGCATAAAAAGGCCTTTGCCGATTTTAATTTTTGGAGAAATTTCTAAACCAAAAATAACCTGATTCAAAAATGAAAAAATATTTGCAAGAATCCCAAGTCTTTGTTCGAAAAGAAAAGCAGAAATCCGAAAAACTGCAATCGGCATTAAACGCGGATGAAAAGCGTATACCAGAACATAAAATCTATTGAATTTACCTTTGCCTGCTAGTTTAAAATAGTTCGCTACATCTTCTGTAAACTTCATCACTTTACCTTAAACATCTTTGATTGATTATGAAATGAAGAAATATGCGCTAAGTACCGCATCAGCATGTAATAACGATCTGGTCCCAGAACTCTAAGAATAATTTTCAGAGAAAGAATCATGGCTGATTGAATTCTAGAAAACGCACCAATGGCTTTAAAATTAGCTCGATTACTGGTGCCTGATGAAAGTAAGTGATGCCGTTTTGCAAATTGGTATGTTTTGCTAGATTGTAAGAAGGGATTAATATCATTTAGGGTCGCTAGATGATTTGCATAGATTCGCCGCAAGGTGTTTGAAATCCGCGCACCACTTTCAAAATAATCATAGCAGTAAGTCTTCTGATTGAATCCGGAATCATTTTTTTTAAGCAAATTTTGATAAATTAAACTGATTGCTGAAAAATCAGGACGCGAACCTGGTAAAAATCTGCTTTGCTTGTTTGCTATGACATGTTCGTTGGTGTTGTCGTAACTGCTAAAGTGAACAAAAACCAAATCAAACAAGCCATTTACTTTCCAAGTTTGCTGATCACGCCCGATCAAGCGTTCATGTAAATTCCAAAAAGCAACATTGTACCCCAGGCTTTCAATAACTTTAAAACCTTTAAAATACACAAAAGCTAAATCGATCCACTTCTGATCCACGGCCATACCGCTTTGCGGATCATAAAAACCGTAGCTGGCAAGTCTGGACTGCCACCACTTTAGGAAACTAGCAGACTCGGGTGTTCTGCGAAGCCCAATGAAGCCCAGGTTAAAAGAACCGAATCTTGAAAAATCTAGGTCGGCTGGTTTTTTATCGTCATCGATTGGCGTAAACGTGTGCGGAGTCAACACCCCTGTACTGTCAGAAAGTAATGTCTTTGCAACATCCAAACTTGAAAAAAATAAGATATCCGGGTCGATATAAAAAACAAATTCGTGCTGCGATAACAAATGTTGAAAAAGGATCGGTTTAAGATATGTGCTAAATTCAATAACATCAAATTTGAACGCAAACTTATAAAAATCAATGAGCTTCAAATCCTCAACAAAAACAACATTTAACCCATCTCTGGAGTAAAAGTTTTCAGACTTCTTACCGACAATGAAGATGTAAAATGTATCGTCTGGGTGGTGCAACCTGAAGGAGTCATAAAGACTTAGAGCCTTTGAAAAATAGTTATATGCACAAATCGTGAACGCAGCACTCATAGTGAAATCGCTTTAACTGAGTTTCTAAAGCTTCTAAGATTAAGCAACACTAAACAAATTATCGGACTAAGCTGGATACCTAAAAATCCAGGAGAGGAAAAATAAGCATCTTCAAAAAAGGACATTGCAAGTGGATAAAGTGAAATGGCAAACAAGTAGACTGTTATTGGACTAGGGACATTCTTTGACAGACAAAAAAGAGATTGATGAGTAAAGCCAATCAAGAAGGTACCGCAGGCAACCAGAATTTTACCACCATCATGATATAATGGAAAAAAAAACGTGTAGACGTTAGTTCGCACGGGCACGTCAACGAATGGCATAAGATTTGTTCTGTATTCGAGAGTGAACCCAAAAAGATTTAATCCCTTCTTTATTATATTCGGGATCATTACAGACGAATAAAAGTTAGGCAGTCCCGATTTTATAAAAGAATTGAAGGCGGCAAGTGGTGAGAAAAGATAAACTTGAATATTCCAAAGTAAAATTTGAAATGGCTGGTCCAAGTTTTCATAACCTTTTTTCATCAACACCGAAAGAGTGAAAAAAAAGATTAAAAATCCTATTAACGACAGAGCAACCTGTTTCGTGTCTAAAAGCTTGAATGTGGAAAAAATACCAATTGCTGACAACACATAAAAAAGCAAATATAACCGGCTTGTCGTTAACAATGCTGAGGCCAAACCTAGTAGGAAAAGACACAAGAGCATTTTTTTTGAAAATTCTCTGCCACAACAAAAAAGAAATAGTATTGCAACTATACCCACTTGGTAGATTCTAAAAATATCATAAAAAACTCGTTCGCCAGCAAAATCGGTATTGATCAAATCTCTTATTTGCCGAAATGACTCTATTGATTCGTTGGTTGAGGCGGAAATGATTTTCAAAAGCAGAAATGTAACAACACTCAATACGATCAAAAAAATCCAATTGAAGAAAAAAGTGAAATATGCAATCTTTTTGCTGCTTGGTAAAACTAATAAATCAAGCCATTTGCATGATTTCTTGAAACAGATTTGCGATTTGGAGGACGATGCTAATCTGCAACCCAGCAAAAATCCTGAACATCCTATTAACAAAACCAAAAATGTTTCATTCTCATACTTGCCAAAAGATTTGAAATAAAATAGGTATCCAGCAAGTTGGAAAATCCAAATTACCGAGAAAAAAATAGATGGATTAAGCACCTAAATTACCTTCTATGGAAATAATAGAATCCACCCCTGCACCACCCTAATTTGAAGAAACTGAATCTCAGTTATAAGATAAACAGAGAGAAAATCACTACTAAAATTAGGCCGTGCTACAAAAAGTTGACGCCGCTTTCAGCAGTTTGTTATCGTAGTGTTAAAATGGTGGGATCACATGGAATAATAACGCGACAAATTATTAAGAAATTTTTTTCCTTATCATTGATTAAAGTGATTACAGAACCCATACTGAGGACTAATGCCAAGCCAAGTCTTTAAATTCAATAATACGAGTTCAAGTTTTTTGCTGTACTCAAGCAAAAACTCCACAGACTAGTCATTTATGAGCGGCTTAACTTCACTCTACAAAATTTTAGCGAGACTCATTAGCTTTGCGCTAACAAATCGAGTTAAAATAAAGCACTATTTAATCAATTATAGATCAGCAGATCGTTTCTTATTTAATGATCTTTTTAGATTACTTTTAGAAAGAAATTCGACTAAATATTTATTTCAGGTTACTGAAAAAAGTGAGTGGCTACTTAGCCTATCAGCTGATTATTGGGTTTTAAAAATTCTTATTTCTGAAAAACTGAATGAAAATGAAAAGACATCCGCAATTTTTAAACGCTTAATTGAGAAAAAATTTAAAATATCGCCATACTATTTTGAACTCAATATATTTAGAGAAGCCTATTCAAGAGAAATACCACATTACTCACTTGTCAGTCTTCAAAGCCTATTTAAGGTCGAAAACAGTTTGCTGATGAAAAGATTCGTAATCGGTCATGCCACATGCGTCATCGACCCGGACCAATTCTTACCGGAATTTGTAAAGCTTCAGTTAAATGGAAAAAGCAAAGACACCTTCTTTTCAGTTTTCGATCCATTCGAAATTACCAACATAGAAGAAGTTTGCTTTCGTGAGGTAGTTATCAGCCCACCTTCTGTTTTACACTTCAATGAACCACATAGCTTCGGTGAATCTGGTCCTAGAGTTTTACGATCGGTTCAAGTACCAGCAGCATGCGTTTGGACGATTAAAAACTGTCAGCTCATTGGCGCTTCACAGGTAGTTAAAGATAAAAAGTTTGTAATTTATGACAAGTCGGGAAATCCAAAGAACGGTTTTGTTGCTGGAATATGGAATTTTATTATCCATATAAAAAATTCTAACCGCGTACTGATCAACCGAGACTTTAAAGCAATTAAAAATCAAAAAATAGGAGTATTAATTGCAGGACGCTGTTCTAAAAATTATTTCCACTGGCTTATTGAGTATGTACCAAAGATTTTAAATATTCTTACGATCAACAAACTGGACGCTCCGTTGATTGTTGACTCTTCCATGCCAGAACAAAGTTACGCTATTTTAGAACATGTCTGTAAAAAATTTAATCTGACGTATATACTAGCTAGTTCTGAGGACCTCATTAACTTTGATGAATTAATTATTCCTTCGCAACATACATATCAACCAGATGATCCCTCATTTACCCACTGGGAAAGTAGTGCTCTGTCGATCGAACATATAAATTTTGTATCGGCACTTGGCTTAGAAATGGCTAAAGAACTATCGACTGAGATAAAACATGATAAAATTTATTTAAGCCGAAAAAACTTTTCAGCACGAAAAATTATTAATGAAAAAGATATTGAACTGCTTTTTCGACGATATGGATTTCATATAGTCGATCCGACTAATTTAAGCTTTGTTCAACAAGTTAGTCTTTTTTCGAATGCAAAAACCATTGCAAGTCCCACTGGCGCAGCCTTTGCTAATCTTATATTTTGTAGTGAGAACACGAATGTTCTTAGTCTGGTTGCTGAAGAGAATAAAGGGTTTTGTATCCAGGCCAATTTAGCACTTTTGAAAAAATTGAACTTTAGTCACGTCACGGGCGACTTGGTTCAAAAACGAGAATCATTTAATTCATATCAAGAGTATAGATATTCTGAATTCAAAATGGACCTTGATAAACTTGAAGCTGCTATACTCAGCATGGATACGCACATATGAAAGCTAAATCATGAATTCTTTTGGTCATTTTTTCTGTTATAATCGACCTTATTTACTCTACAATCTGATATTGAAGAATTTGAAGATGCGGTATCGAGGCTCTTATTTAGGAATGGTTTGGACTATTCTGATTCCAGCATTTACCGCTTTGGTTTATTTTTTTATTTTTAAATATGTTCTTAAAGTTGCAATACCAAATTATTTACCATTTATAGTATCAGGACTAATTCCCTGGACGTTTTTCAGTCAATCCTTAATGTCAGGACTTGAATCATTGGTAGCTAATCAAAATTTACTCAATAAAGTCCCGCTACCTGTGAATAGTCTGGTCCTATCAGAGTTATTAACTTATTTAATTAATCTGTTTTTAAGTCTTCCAATTTTATTGATTGTTCTTTTTTACACAGGCGTAGGGTTGAGTATTTATTTTGCGCAGTATTTATTGTTAATACTGTTACTTTTTATTTTGGCTTATTCCCTTAGTATAATCTTAAGTTATTTGTATGTGTATTTCAGAGATGTTAAATTTTTAGTCAGCATTGTTATTCAGTTTTGGTTCTATCTAACACCAATAATGTATGCAGAAGACATGATGCCTGAAAACTTTCGAGATTTAATATATTTAAATCCAATTGGCGCAATCTTTTTAGGTTTACACCAGTCAGCACTGTCGCCAGCGGCACTGCCATCCATTATTTTTACTTCTGCGATAATATGGACATTTGTATTTTTTCTTATTGCATTTGCCCTTTCAATTAATTTAAAAGAAAAAATAGTAGAATCACTATGAGTAAGCCAGTTATTGAAGTTAGCCATGTTACAAAAGCATTCGATATTTGGGAAGGTAAGCCAAGTTCGATCAAGACCATATTGGCTGATTCTCTCAAACTCAATTTTTCATTTGGAAAAAAAATTAAAAAATACGTTATAGCAGATTTAAGTTTTAATATTTTTGAAGGTGAATTTGTTGGCGTGATGGGGCGAAACGGTGTAGGTAAAAGCACTTTTTTAAAGCTAATCAGCAGAATATACAAGCCAACCTCAGGTGTTATAAATACCTACGGGAAAATTGTTCCTCTATTAGAGCTTGGTGCTGGTTTTTCACCTGATTTATCAGGATACGAAAACATTTTTTTAAATGCTTCAATTTTAGGTTTTTCGAAAAGTGATATTGAGAATTGCTTAGAAAGTATAATCCAGTTTGCTGAGCTGGGCGAAGATATACATAGACCTGTAAAAAATTATTCAAGTGGCATGCTGGTACGATTAGGATTTTCAATTGCAGCACACGTAGAGGCTGACATTCTGCTTTTTGATGAAATCTTAGCAGTCGGAGATGCGGGTTTTCAAAAAAAATGTCTTGATAAAATAATTGAACTTTCAAAGTTGAATAAAACTATTATATTAGTAACTCATAGCTCTGATCAAGTTTCAAAATTTTGTAATCGTTGCATCGTCTTTGACAAGAATGGTGTCATTTTTGATGGAAAACCCGATTTGGGAATTCTAAAATATGCGGGCTTATTTTAACTATTTTTAAATTCTGAATTTATTTAAAAAATACATCATAGCTTAGTCGACCTCAATATTTTTAGTGCTCTCAACAATATATAGAGGCCGCTGTTTAACTTCACGGTAAATTTTGCTGATATAAATTCCAACCACACCAATTGATAGCAATTGTATACCACCAAAAAATAGAATTATGACGATAATTGAAGTCCAACCGCGGATTGAAAAAGTAGGATCCAATATTTTACTAATAATCAATATTACAGCCAGACAAAAACTTACCGATGTTATTATTACCCCAGCTAAACTCGAAAAATAAAGTGGTTTTTCTGTAAATGAAGTAAGACCATTAAGCGCAAAATTGACATACTTTTTAAATGAAAACGTAGATACTCCAGCGTAACGCTGATCACGTTCGTACTCGACTCCGCACTGGGAAAATCCAACCCATGCTACTAAACCACGATAATATCGATTCTCTTCGCGCATCGTTTTAAGCGAATTTATGACCATTCTATCAATGAGTCGAAAGTCTCCCGTATCATTTGGAATTTTAGTATCGCTCAAACTTCCAATTATTCGATAATAAATTTTAGCTGCAAGCTTAAAAAGTGGTCCCACACCGTGACGCTTCGGCCTAACACCATAAACAACTTTGAATCCTTGGTGCCATTTAGCTAAAAAACTCAGAATGATCTCAGGTGGATCTTGCAAATCGTCATCTATGATTACAGCCAAATCACCTTTACTGTAATCAACTCCAGCTGTAATACCTATCTGATTACCAAAATTTCTGGAAAAATTAATAATCTTTACCGCATTATCTTTCATTGCCAGCTCGTGCAGTTTTTTCAAGGTATTGTCTTTACTAAAATCATTTACAAAAATTATTTCATGTTCAAATCTTGGCTCTAATAATTCTAATACTGCTTTCGTTCGACGATAAAATTCTTCAATCCCATGCTCTTCATTGTACGTAGGCACAATCACTGACATTAATTTCTTCTGGAAACTAATGTATTTGGAAAGTGACCGGTACAAATACTCACCAGAAAAATCAATTTTTAATTCCTTAATGATATCAGAAGTTGTTGAAATATCTATGGGTTCAGATTTACCTTCCGCTAACGATGTGAAGCTAGCGCTCGTCTCTAAAAGCCTCTCCAGATATTTAATCAAATCAGCAACACCTACCAGCTCACTGCTTGCTACATTAATAGTTGTATTTATGAATCGTCGTTGTCGCAGAATACAATTTACGATTTCATGCACATCGTCGATGTCTATAAAATTAAATTTACTATTAATTTCCAATTCAAAGGGGACTTTATTCTTTATTAGATCCAGGTAATGCTTTATGACCCCGTCATTTAAAAGTGGTAAACTAACAACTTCAGGCAGTCGAAAAATCATATACTTAGAAGCTTTGCTTGCGATTAACTTCTCTATTCGGTAGATGTTAGAAATTAAACTATCTGACTCAAAAGCGGACTGTCCTACTTTGCAGGAGCTAAAATAAACAACGGTCCCGTCAGGGTGAGTACTAATAGCAGATAGGATTTCAATTTCTTCTTTTTTGAACGATTGTTCCAATGATTGATCAAAATTACTATCTATGCCAGAAAAAATCAGAAAGTCTGATTTTAAATTGAAATCGATAAACCGATTTGCGATAAAACCTGAACGCATCTCCATGCTCATACTGCCCCAATCCCACTAGTTTTCTAGATTACAATTATCGTTTCACAACTGCTAACACTGAAACGCCAAATGGAAGTCTCAAATATTTTAATAAATATTTTTCAATTCCAAATATACTTTTTAATATAGCGTTGATTGGTGCCGTGGGCATGTCCATATCATTTGAGCCGTCTTTTTTCATAACATTATTCAACATTCGGACTAAATAAACTGCTGGAAAAAGCAAAGTGTTGTAGTATGAAATTTTTTCGATAATGAAGCCTGCTTGTAAAAGCTTTGAGCGCAATTCACTTAGTGTATAACGTCGCTTGTGCTCGTTAATTTCATCGAAAGATGACCAAAGAAACATATAAGCCGGTACTGTGATTATTGCTTTGCCACCATGAATTAAAAGTGACCGTATAGTTTGTAGAGATTCAACGTCTTGATCGATGTGTTCAATAACATCTAATGCCGTAATAAGATTAAAGTTATTTTTGGGATAAGGCACATGATCAGGAAGATTACCTTTTTCAACAGTACCTTTAAATATTTCTTTACTGAAGCTTATGGCCTCGTCAGACATATCCATTCCGCTAGTCTGACCAATTTTTTCTAGTGAATTCAACATCAAACCACTACCGCAGCCAATATCTAAAATCTGGCGATTTATGGAATTAGACGTGTAATTTTTTATAGTATCCAAAATTATTTCTCTTTTAGTTACAAACCACCAATGATTTTGTTGAATTTTAAAAAATATTCGATACATACCGATGTTCATACTTTTCGTTCCTTTTGCTCATAGAGCTCAAATACACGCTTATTGTAATTGAAAATATAAAAAACCCAACTATTTTTGGAAAATAAAAATATCGAGCTTCAAACTGTTGAACTGTGAAAATTAAAAAGTAGCTCGCAAACAATGCTGAACTGATCCAAACCAGGTAAATCCACGACTGGTCTGATCTAACTTTTTTTAAAAAAAGCAAAATGAGCAAGGCTATCAAACATAAAAGCGAAAATGCGTTAAAAATATTTTCTAAGAGCGTGGGTTGGTTGATAATACTTCCCAAGTCACTGGAGGATGCAAACCAATATTTTCCCAATAAATTCAGTTTAATGGAGTACCATTCAAATGGATGCTTCAAAAACGTTTTGATAAAAGCAATCTTTGCATTAGCCAAATCACCGCAAGTTGTGGGTTCAAGTCGACAAACTAAATTGCCACCGCCTTCAACAACAAAGCTAGCTTTATTTTTCTCGAAGTGCTCGTTGGTCATAACAGAATTTCTGAAAGTAACAGTTGAAGTTTGAACCCAACTCGGATTGTCATGTTTAACAAAATGATAAATTCGCCATGGTAGCATCGTAGCATGCGCTACAAATAAAATTATAAAAATCGAGATATTATTTTGAATGGTTTTTTTAAAACTTCGACTATTTTTATGCTGAAAGTAAAAATGAAATGCAGTAACCAGAACCGCAGTTCCAGTTAAACCCAGCACTATAATTTCAAATTGAGAACGGAAGTATGCAGATAGCGCTAAAAAAAATCCTGCATAGATTGTTTGTTTAACTGAATTATTCTTAGCAGATTTGATGGCTAATAATATAAAAATTAGAAAAAAACCGACAGAAAAACTTTCTCCCAAAGTTAATCCAACAGGCTGCAGCAAAAATATTCGAGTTATAGGAAAAATAAAAATTAACAAGGGTATTAAAAATATCATTCGACTTTTAAATTTAGTTCGCAAAAAACCATAAAGTATAGACAAAACGACTGAAAAAAGCGTTGATGCTAGGACTGTAAGCGCTAAAATAATTAATGTATTTTTTCCAAACAGTTTAAAAACCAGTGCTTCTAACAAAATAAATCCCGGCGGCCACAAGTTAAGTATCCATTCATTTGCTGGACTGATCCAGCCCGATTCAGCTATATCAATAGCTGCTGTCATAAACGAGATCGGATCACCCATTTGGCTCATTTGAAATATTGTTTGAGCTGTTGCACTTTCGATAGCGTATTGATTGGGAATGTCACGGACAAAACAAGAAAGAACTAATGTGATTATTAGGTAAGTGGTAGAAACGATAGCTTTCTTTCGCAGACTAATTAGATGCTCTACCTGTTCAGTTTGTTGAAATAAAGATAAGACTTTAGACCACATCACTATTTACTTTTCTACCCGCGCATAGATATTTAAATAATAGAATCCAGTATGAAATTAATTTAATTGTGGCTAACAAATATTTACGCTCAAGAAATTTAACTTTAGTCTCAAGTAAAAATATTTCTGCTTGCAATAGCAATTTGTATGGAAGCTTTACAATTTCTAGATTGGCTTGACCGCCTCGAATTTGTGAATTTAAGTTATTAATTCGTTTGGCGATATCCTTAGTGATAGAAGTGTTGGTCTGGTGAACTCTGTAAAGTGCTACGGTTTCGTCGCAAAAAGCAATTTTGTTGTTTGCAGCAAGGCGCAAGTACATATTCCAATCTTCAATCAAAAGATCTTCATTGTATTTTCCAACCTCATAATCAAAATTTTTACGAAGTAAAATACTTGGACCAGCAATAGCCCAGTTAGTAATAATTGCAACTAAAACATTTTTTCTATAGGCGCTTACTTTTTTGCCAAGAAAGGAAATGTGACTGTTACTGATCTTTTTACCACTGCCATTGATAGTAATTGTATCACCGAAAGCAGCTAGTTTGTATTCGGTCGACGCATTTATTGTCTTTACTAATTTTGAGGTCGAACCTTTAATTACCATATCATCACTAGAGACTATACGGATATATTTCCCCAGCGCCAGTTGAACCAGCCTATTCAATGTCGCACAAATGCCAACGTTATCTTGTTTCATCAGTCGAAAGTTCAAACTAGGGTTGGACGTTTGCCATTCTTCGATTTTTTGTATGGATTCGTCGTTAGACCCGTCATCAAGGACTAAAATTTCATCGTTATCGCTAATTTCAGATTTAATACTTTCTAAGCACTCTGTGATGTATTGAGCGTGATTGAAAGATGGAATTATATATGAGACTTCAACACTGTCCTTCTTCATTTGTAAATTTCTTTTTTAGAAAGGATATGTAGTTTTTCAAAATGATCGATGGTTTTTAGTAAAAAATCATTTTTTGGCTTCATGTTGTGGATCACATAATTGCTAATTTCGTGTTCATGAGCTTGTAGTTTAAATTTTTCAATAGCATACGAATTTATTGAAATCGGCTTATTTGGTACATACCGACTAAAAGGCATAATATTTTTAACGACTGCAGCGCCTTGGCCAGCAATTGCATATTGGCCTATCACACACTTTTGATGGATGCTTGCGTCCATAGCGATGGTTGCATTTTCAAGTACGGTTACAAGGCCTGCAAGCTTCGCAGATATCGCAAGCACGACTCCTTTTTCAAGAATGGCATCATGTGATACATGGGCGTTATTCATCAAATAAAGCCCGTCATTAAGCACAGTTTCTTCGGCGTGGACAGCCTTATTAATAGAAGTAAACTCTCGTATAATTGAATTTGATCCAATAACGACTCTTTTAAACTTAGAATCATATCTAGGGTTTCTTGTATCCTGACCAGGTGTGCCTATAACGGCATGGGGACCGATAACATTATTATCACCAATAACTAAGGGGCCAATCAAAACACTATAGGGATGGATGATATTGTTTTTACCTAAAACAACGTCTCCTTCAATAATGACAGAATGATGAATTTTATTTTGATTACTACTTTCCATCAAACATATTCACAGTTTTTATGATGTAATCAGTTTCACTTTCCGTAAGAAGTGGAGATATTGGAATTGAAATAATATGACGATTCAACCTGTCTAAATCATAATTAAAAGTGTTCACAATATGTGCTTTTATAGGTGCTGATTCAAATATTGCAAATGGGTAATGAATTAAAGTTTCAATTCCATTTTTCAACATAAAGTTTTGAAAAATGTCTCGGTGACTTGTATTTAATATATACAAATGATGAACATGCGCCAAAGGTTGAACTCGATCCTCTTCTGTAGAAATTAGTGGATTGCTAATCTGCGAATTATATTTTTTAAAAATAGCCTGTCGTTTATTATTATCTTCGTTAAGTTTTTCCAACTTTGGAATTAAAAAGCCAGCCTGAATTTCGTCTAATCGTGAATTAAATCCGATCTTTTCGTGATGGTATTTTACTTTGGAACCATAATTTCGAAGAAATGATATGTTTTCAAATAGTTCACTATCATTTGTTACAATAGCACCAGCGTCACCAAGTGCACCGAGATTCTTACCGGGATAAAAACTAAAGCCAGCGGCAATGCCATACTGACCAGCCCGTTTGCCGTTCCACTCTGCTCCATGAGCCTGGGCAGCATCTTCTACAAGGATAATGTTTTTAGTCTTACAAAAACTGGCAATTTCAGACGTATCTTTCATTTCTCCATACAAATGCACTAGCAATAAACTTTTAACATCATTAGTAATCTGGGATTCCACATCAGCTATCGATAAGTTGTATCCATTTCTAGGTGTTAAAATATGTATTTTTAATCCGCAGTGAATTGCAGCTAATGCAGACGCTATAAAAGTATTACCTTGTATCGCTACAACATCGCCGACATTCATTTTTTTTTGATCAATCAATGCCTTATAAATTAATATGAGAGCATCTAATCCGTTAGCTACACCAATACAATGCATAGACTGACAGTATTGAGAAAACTGGGTCTCAAATTTTTTGGTTTTACTACCTAAGATATAGTACCCAGAATTTATGAAATCGTCGTAATTTTTTTGAAAATCTACTTGGAAACGTGCATTCAATTTTTTTAGATCTAAAAATTTAACTTCCATGGCTAACCTAGTTTCACAGCTTTGATGAAATCATCATAATTCCGAATATAATCATCTTCGGTGTAGTAATTCGAGGCCAACACTAGACATACTGATCCAGCACTGAAGTTTTCCATTTCTCGCCATGTGGTATTTGAAATAAGTAGTCCTTTATAAGGCGAGTTGAGAGTATATCGTTCGCGAAAATTTCCATTATCGAGCACAAAATCAAAGCTACCTGATAGCGCGATAGCAACTTGAGTAAGGTCTTTATGAGCATGCCCCCCTCGGGATACGCCTGATGGAATATCATAAAGATAATAAACTCGCTTAATATCAAATGGAACGTGCTTAAAACTTTCAACGAAAGTTAAATTGCCACGAGGGTCCGCAACTTTTGGTAGCTCAATCCATTTGCCTAATATCATGCCTAGCACAATAATTCAGTTATAGTAATTTTGCTAAGGTAATTTCAGAGCTGATCAATTTATACCACGCATTAATTGATGCGTAAATAATGCGCTCTAGTGATTTATATAGGTGCTAAGAGCTGGCGTTTTGTACTTCATAACGGTCGTCAAGAAGCCCTTCAAGCATAGAACAATCAAACGTAGGAATCTTTTTCTTGGAAGCTACATCCAGTCGCTGGGAAAAACTATCATCAATAAAAATAGACTGCTGGTCATGAATATAACTGGCTTTGTCTTCATGCTCCTCGAGCCAAAAAATTTCGTGAAACAATTGCTCTAACCTGAATTTTTTCAAATAGGCTTTTTTATCTTTTTGGGTACTTTTAGATAGTAAAACAATTTTTTTATTCTTATTTAAACATTGATATAAAAATTGTACGGCAATGACATTCACTATTTTATCTCTGATAATTAAAGTATCATCAAGATCAATATAGACTGTCTGATACTTGTAGTCGAAACTGTATCTATTGCGCAGACATCGATCGAGCACAAATTTTTGATCGTTTACCAAGATCTTTATATCTTTTTTAAAAAAATCATATATCGACATCAATGGAAAGTTAACACCACGTACACGATTAAAACACATTGTACCAGCAATTCGAATATCAATTTCCAATAATTTTAAATTACCGTTTGCATCCGCCTTTGTCTGAAAAAACCATGCACCTGATATCGGAATTTTTGAAAGAATAACTTTTGCAAATTTATTCATTTCTTTTTCGATCACAAAACCAACGTTTTCCGCATGCATTGATGTACCCATGCGAACTCGTATGCGCTCACGTGCAGAGCAAAACAAAAGGTTTCCGCGATAGTCTGAAAAGCAATCCACGGTGTATTCTTTTCCGGGTAAGTATTCTTGTACGATATAATCGCTAAAGTTGACTTCTGGCCAAACTTTTTCACTTGAAATTAATTCAGCTCCTTGGCTCCCGTACCCTTTGTCTGGTTTTGCAAAAACAGGGTAATTTAGAATCGACTGTTTTGTCTCATAAACATGTGGTGTTGGTAAAAAATCGTTTAAGACTTTAAGTGTCTGCTTTTTTGACCGTGTAAGTTCGATGATATTGTGGGCTGGTAATAATACAGAAGTATTTATCAGACTTCGATTCACAGAAACCGCATCAATTACTTTTGAGTTTGCGACATAAACTATATCAATTTTTTCTTTTGCGATTACTGCATTCAAGTCATCTATCCATTGCTCACTAGAAATATCTGCTATAGTATGCACATTTTTATAAGCAAATTGAGAATGATTAAAACCTGAAGAGCTCGCCGCAAATAGATTAATCTCTTTACAGTAACGAAGACTCTCAAGAATTTCTAATCCATTTTCAATTCCACTTGGGAAAACTAATACATTCCATCTTGTAAATTTCATGACCACTTCACCATATAAATTGTCTTTTACTGAATATTTTTGATATAGCAATAACATGATTATTAAAAAGTTAGGTCAAGTTAAAACCAACTCAAGTAAGAACCCACTTTGGCATTCGCACTTCATGGCACCAAGTGCAGTATGGCTTAACGATAACACAATGCGCATCTTTGTTGGCGGATGGGATAAATTGAAGATATCGAGAATTTGGTCAGTTGATGTTTTGAAAGAGAACCCTACTCAAGTGATTGCTATTTCATCTTCTCCACTTTTAGACATTGGAGAAGATGGTAGTTTTGACGAAAATGGTGTGTTCCCAGCTCACGCTTATAAATTATCAAGCGGTGCCGTATATTTATTCTACACGGGATTTCAACTAGGTCTTAAAATTCGCCATTATAATTTTGGCGGGCTTGCAGTTGGAAAATCAAACTGCACTGATTTCGTGCGAAATTCAAAAGCGCCCAATTTGGATCGAGCCGATGAAGGGCTTTTCGTCCGCGCCGGTCAATCTATAGAACTAGATCAAAGTTCCGGGGAATATCACTGCGTCTACAGTGCGGGCAGTAGTTGGTTTAAATGTATGAATGAATTACGCCCCGTATATGACGTATTTTATCAAAAATCTGCGGATGGCATTCATCTATCCGCTGTGGGAACAAAAATAATCACCGCAAATCTAAGTGTCGAACACGGCTTAGGGCGTCCACAGATCATTAAAATAAAACATTACTACTATGTTTTTTATACTCGCAGAATTATTAAGAATATGAAGTACTTCTTAGGATGCTCTCGATCTGAGGATTTGAAAACGTGGGAAAACTGCGATCATTTTTTTGATTCAATCTCTTTTGGATTAAATAATGAGTTTGATTCTGACATGATTTATTTCCCCAGTGTGATAAAACAAAGCGAAAATAAGTACCTTTTATTTTACAGTGGGAATAATTTTGGTGAAGGCGGTCTTGGACTTATGGAGATCGCAGTTTGAAACTAGAGGAAACAACCCAAAGCGAATTTGAGCGAATCGTGGTTAAGCCATTTACCGTGTTTGATTCTTCTAAATTTTCAGCATTAAATTCTAAAAAGGTTGAAGAAGTAAAGTACCTTATTTTCACGGACTCCAAAATTCGATTCGGCTTAATAGCTGGAATCAAAGATAAGACATTAAAAATTCCGTTTTCTGCTCCATACGGTTGTTTCAGTAAAGTTTCGAAGCAGTCTAAAATATTAAGTTACTCAACCTCCGTGAAGTCATTGGTTGATTTATGTCAGCAACTTCAAATATCAAAAATACGCATCACTTTGCCACCTTTGATTTATGATTCAAACCATATTAGCAAACTTTATAATTCATTTTATGTTAATAAATTTCAAATCGCAGGTTGCGACTTAAATTATCACTTTAATCTCAGTCTTTTTGATCAAACTTATCTAGAGAACATGGATATTAAAGCTAAACAAAAATTACGCACTTCGATGAAATCCAACTTATCCTTCAAAAAAACATCGGATTATAAAACCGTCTACGAACTCATTTCACAAAATAGAAAAGAGAACAACTACCCGCTTTGGATGACATTAGAAAATGTAGCAGAAACTATAAAGGTAATACCTGCAGATTTTTTCACTGTAAATGATGCCCACAATAATGCCGTTGCAGGTTGCATGACCTACCATATTAGCCCTGAAGTAGTCCAAGTTATTCACTGGGGAAGCTTAGCCATATTTGACAACCTCAAACCCATGAACTTCTTAGCTTTTAAGATTTTTGAATTTTATAGCACATTAAAAATTAAAATCATCGACACAGGGCCCGCAACTGAGTTCAGTATTCCTAATTACGGATTGTGTGATTTTAAGCAAAGCATCGGATGTAAAACTTCAATAAAACTTTCCTTCGAGTTGAAACTTTAATGGCGCGAATTCTGGTATCATTTTTTTCACCAGTGGTCGATTTTGAGAAGGCTCAACCGATGATTTATTATGAATCATTAATGAGCGAACTTCAGAAGTGCGGCAATGAAATTTTTTATATTATCTCTTCTGATTTTTTGGATCGACCTTGGAATGGAAGTAATGAACTCAAATCCGACTTAGACTGCGAAAAGTTAGCTGCCTACATTAAGTCTCTTCAAATAGATTTTTGCATCGTATTTAACAATTCAGTACCTAACGTAGTGGTTGAAAATCTGGACTGTCCCCTAACTCTGTGGCATGCAGATTCCTTCGATTACTTTAATGACAGGGAAGAAATACTAGTGAACCGTGATCGCTATCATTTTGTCTGTCCCTTTGCCGATACTGAAAATTTTTTGAGAAGTCAGATTCAAATTCCGGAAAGTCAAATTCTGAGAGTGATGCCCGCTACATGCATTCAGGCTGACCTCACTCGTGATCTTACTACAAATGTGTCTTTCATCGGAACTCCATTTATATCTGGCTATAATTTTCTATCGTATTTGAAGTCTAATCCAAATAAAGTTAAAGAGCTGCAAAGCTTGGCTAATGCCTTTCGTACCTATGACTCGACTTTTTTAAATGCCGCAAGCAGTTTGGAATTTTTAACAGAAGTTCACAAGGAAATACCAGCTGGCGAACTCAAAGCTATTTATAGCAGTCAGAAAAGAACATTAACTTTGGCACTTATTGCAGAGCTCGGACTTGAATTATACGGTGGCGAAGGCTGGTATGACGTTGCGCTTTTTCTGCCTTGGGTTGGCTTGGCTTTTAGAAATAAAAAAGTTTACAGCCTTAAGCACAATCAGGATATTTATAATTCAAGCAGAATTAGTCTGAATATTTCACACTCTCAAGCAACTGAAGGATTTCCATGGCGAATTATGGATATTATGGCTTCTAATTCTTGCTTAGTTACTGACAGGAATTTAGGAATTCAACTTTTTGCAAAAGAGGTGGATAATTTACCAACTTATTCACATCCTAGCGAAGCATACGCCTTATGTAAAAAAATTCTTGCAGATGAACCTTTTCGGCAAGATATCGTGAAAAAATCCCAAGAAGTTATAGAAAAAAACGGACGTTGGAAGCACCGTTTTGAATTGCTAGAGAAAAAATTTAAAATTAAATTCAACAATAGTGTAAATGAAGAAATTTTTCCTGTTTTTCGAATCGAAGCCGGTCACTTTCAGAATCCCGGCCTAACAATGGAAACCGAAGCACATAGGAGTATGCCGGAGAGAATCCAATCACGTATAAAGCGATTGCTGCAGAAAAGATTTTTATGATGCTCCACTCATCATAAAAATTCAACAAAGATTCCAGTTTGATTAAAACTTACCGATTCCGTATCTCTTGCTTAACAATATTCTTCAAATAAACTCCATAACTACTGGCAGGATATTTTTCTGCGATCATTGAAAGTTTATCTAAAGTAATGTACCCCATTAAAAATGCGACTTCTTCCAAACATGCGATCTTAAGCCCTTGTCTAAGCTCGATGGTTTGCACAAACGTAGACGAGCTCAACAATGACTCGTGTGTTCCTGTATCTAACCATGCCGTACCACGACCCAACGTTTTTACAGAGAGTTCGCCGCGCTCAAGGTACATTTTATTTAAATCTGTAATTTCAAGTTCGCCGCGCTTTGAAGGTTTTAATGATTTTACGTATTCTACAACTCGTGAATCATAAAAATATAAACCAGTCACGGCCCAGTTTGATTTTGGCGCCGCTGGTTTTTCTTCGATCGAAACTGCTTTTCCGGATTTATCGAAATCAACCACACCATATCTTTCCGGATCGTTAACATGATAGGCAAAAACTGTAGCGCCTTTTTTTACTTGTGAAGCTTCTTGCATGTGAACCGCAAGGTCATTCCCGTAAAATAGATTATCACCCAAAATAAGCGCACACGAGTCGCCCGCGATAAACTTTTCACCAATTAAAAAAGCTTGCGAAATTCCTTTTGGTTCTGGCTGAACTGCATAGGAAAATTTCACACCCAGTTCTGAACCGTCACCTAACAAATCTTCGATCATCGGCAAATCACGTGGTGTTGAAATGATTAATATATCTTTTAAACCTGCAAGCATCATAACGGATATTGGATAATAAATCGTCGGCTTGTCGTAAACTGGTAAAAGTTGTTTACTTAGCGATTTTGTAGACGGATAAAGTCTGGAACCGGAGCCGCCAGCTAAAACGATTGCTTTCATATTATTCCTTAAGGTCTGATTTTCAAGAATGCTAGTATAGGCGTAAGCTAAAGAAAATCATCTTTTTCTCGCACAAATTGGAAGAAAATTGAAAGAAAAGGAATGCCACATCTTTTTTTGAATAAAAATGTAGCAGTGGTCAAATTTTAACAGTGATATCAGGAATAAAATCATCTTTGTAAGTAGCTTTAATCAATGCATCCACTATTTTGTGGCAGCAACCTTTAAAGTTTTTTTTTTGACACTTTTTAGTAATGTGAGTAATCAAGTATTTCTGAAAAAATCTAGAACGGAATTTCATGCACGTCATCGAACACATTGAAAAGGCAAAAAATCCACTTTTCAGCTACGAGATCGTCCCTCCAACGCGTGGCAGATCCGTCCGTGATATCATCGACGTCGTCGAGGCACTGGCCCCCCTTGATCCACCTTGGATCGACGTAACTTCACACAGCTCAACGACTTTTTTTCAAGAGAAAATAGACGGAACAATTCAAAAAAGGACTTTACGAAAACGACCTGGAACCCTAGGTATTTGCGGCATCATACAAAATCGTTTCAAGATCGATACGGTTGCACATATTCTTTGCCTAGGTTTTTCCCGCGAAGAAACTGAAGATGCCTTGATAGAGCTAAGTTTTTTAGGAATTGAAAATGTCTTAGCGCTTCGCGGCGATACTCCCAATTTCCAAAAAACATTGCGCGCGGATCGATCGGTTAACAACTACGCAGCAGATTTGGTTTCGCAAATACGCGATATGCGCGAAGGGAAATTTCTAGATGAAATTGACCGCACTGATTCTTTAAATTTTTGCATTGGAGTTGGTGCTTACCCAGAAAAACACTTTGAAGCTGCTTCTCTGAAATTTGATGTTCAGAACTTAAAGAAAAAAATCGATGCTGGGGCCAGTTACATTGTTACTCAAATGTTTTTTGATAACGAAAAGTATTTTACTTTTATTAAGCAGTGCCGCGAAGCAGGAATAACCGTTCCCATAATTCCTGGCTTAAAAGTGCTAAAATCGGCCACTCAACTAAAAAGCATCCCGAAAAATTTCTACATTGATTTTCCAGATGCACTAGTTGAAGACATTTCCGGTACACCTCAACATGTTGAAGAAATAGGTCAACGTTGGGCTAAAACGCAAGTTGAGCAACTGTTAAATGCTGGTGTTCCTGGAATTCATTTTTACGTTTTAAATGATGTTCATACTGTAGCGAAAATAGTTCGAAGCGTAAAATAAAATTTAAAGAACCGAGACTTGAATGCAAAAATCTGCGCTATTGATTGAGCTTGAACATTTACTTAAACAGCGCACATTTTTTTTAGATGGCGCTATGGGAACAATGATTCAGTTACTGAAGCTTTCAGATGCTGACTATCGCGGAGAGCGCTTCAAACATCATCCTTTTGACTTAAAAGGCAATAATGATTTACTAGTGCTTACAAAGCCTGAAGTTATTTATAAAATACACCAGCAGTACCTGGAAGCTGGTGCCGACATTATCGAAACAAATACGTTTAATGGGACTGAAATTGCACAAGCTGATTACGGATTGTCTCATATAATTTACGAGTTAAACTTCGAGGCTGCTCGATTAGCTAAAAAAGCATGTACGGACTTTGAAATAAAAACTGGAAAAAAATGCTACGTGGCTGGTGCCCTTGGCCCTACCAACAAGACAGCATCATTGGGTCCAGATGTGAATAATCCAGGGTTTCGAGCAATTACCTTTGATGAACTAAAATTAAACTATCGTAATCAGATTCTGGGCTTACTTGATGGTGGTATAGATATTCTTTTACCTGAAACCACTTTTGATACTTTAAATTTAAAAGCCGCACTGTTTGCCATCTCAGACATTGAAGACGAGCGAGGTGAAAAACTTCCACTCATGATTTCTGTTACGATCACTGATCTTTCAGGACGAACACTTTCTGGCCAAACTGTCGAAGCTTTTTGGAATTCAGTAAGTCACTCAAAACCTTTAAGTGTAGGTATTAACTGCGCACTCGGTGCCAACGAGATGCATCCCTATGTACGTGACTTGTTCAGAGTATCAGACTGTTTCATTTCGTGTTACCCCAATGCGGGCCTTCCTAATCCGTTAAGTCCTACGGGTTATGATGAAACACCAGACTCTTTAGCTTATCAATTAGCCTTGATGGCCAAAGAAGGAATAGTAAATATAATTGGCGGTTGTTGCGGTACAACGCCCGCTCATATTAAAAAAATAGTAGAGATTATCTCTGCAGTAAAAGTGCAGCTACCAGCTAAGTATATCCCTTCTGGTATGAAATTAAGTGGTCTTGAGCCATTTAATCTTGAAACAAACTCTTCAAGAAATTTTATAATGGTTGGTGAAAGAACGAATGTTACCGGATCACCCAAATTTGCAAAATTAATCCGTGAAAATAAATACGATGAAGCCCTTTCGGTAGCGCGCAGCCAAGTTGAAAGTGGAGCCAATATTTTAGATGTCAATTTTGACGAAGGTATGATTGACGGCGCCCAAGCTATGACAAAGTTTTTGAACTTATTAGCTGCAGAACCAGATGTTTCACGTGTTCCTATTATGGTGGACTCGTCCAAGTGGGAAGTCATTGAAGCCGGGCTTAAATGTTTACAGGGTAAAGCTATTGTGAATTCCATTTCACTAAAAGAGGGTGAAACTGAATTTTTGAAACACGCTCGGAAAATTCAAAAATACGGTGCAGCTGTTGTTGTTATGGCGTTTGATGAAATGGGACAGGCTGCCACTATGGCAGATAAAGTCAGAATATGTCAGCGTGCCTACAAACTTTTAACTGAAAAAATAAATTTTAACCCTGCAGATATTATTTTTGATGCAAATATTTTAACGATTGCTACTGGTATGGACGAACACAACAATTATGCAGTCGATTTTATCGAAGCTGTTAAAGTGATTAAAGCCACCTGTCCTTTTGTTTCTACATCTGGTGGAGTTTCGAATTTAAGTTTTAGTTTTAGAGGCAACAATAAAGTTCGCGAAGCGATGCATTCCGTTTTTCTTTTTCATGCAATCCAATCGGGTCTTGATATGGGAATTGTAAATGCTGGAATGTTAGAAATTTATGAAGAAATTGATCCAAAACTTCGAAATTTAGTTTCAGATGTGATTTTAAATTTAAGTCCGGATTCTGCCGAAAATCTTTTAAAAGAAGCGGAACTTTACAAAGTAGATAAAAATCAGATTAAAACTAAAGCGCTTGTTGCAGACTGGCGAAAACTTCCGCTGCAAGAGCGTATAAGCCATGCCCTAGTTAAGGGGATTGATTCACATATCGTTGAGGACACAGCCGAAGCGCACAAAGTATTTCCAAGACCCCTAGACGTTATCGAAGGTCCGCTAATGTCAGGCATGAAAGTTGTTGGGCTTCTTTTCGGCGAAGGTAAAATGTTTTTACCGCAAGTGGTAAAAAGTGCCCGTGTAATGAAAAAAGCAGTGGCTTATTTAGAACCGTTTATGGAAGCTGAGAAAAAAAATAAAACAAGCTTACAAAGCCAAGGTACTTTTGTTATTGCCACTGTAAAAGGTGATGTTCACGACATAGGTAAAAACATTGTTTCTGTAGTCTTAGCCTGCAATGGTTATCAGGTTATCGACTTGGGCGTGATGGTGAATGTTACAAAAATTATGGAAGCTATCGAAAAACATGGTGCTGACATTGTTGGATTAAGTGGACTTATAACTCCTTCTTTGGATGAAATGATTTTCAATTTAGCAGAATTCGAAAGAGCAGGTTTAAAAATTCCTGTATTGATTGGCGGTGCAACAACTAGCCGCGTGCACACTGCAGTTAAATTAGACCCACACTATCATGGCGTGGTTGCTCATATTGGTGATGCCTCACTAGTTGTCGAGGCCTGCAATAAAATTTTAAGTCCAAACACAAGAAAAAAATTTCAGCTTGAAACAAAATTAAAAAACAAACAAACGCGCGAGCACTATCTTCAGTCTATTCAGCAAAGTGATTCAATCACACTTGAAGAAGCTAGAACTAAAAAATTTCAGTGCGACTGGAATTCGGTTGAAATTCTAGAACCGAAGCGCACTGGTATTTTCACTTTACCTGTCACCGTTAAAGAATTGGCCCAGTTTATTGATTGGAGCCCTTTTTTCTGGGCTTGGGAACTAAAAGGCACTTATCCAAATATTCTTAAATCTGAAAAATATGGTGAAGTCGCATCGAAACTGCATGAAGACGCACTCGGACTGTTAGACCAAATGATTTCAGAAAATCGGATCGTACCTCGAACACGAATTGGTATCTTTCCTGCAAAATCAAAAATGGATGAAGTTCTTGTTTATTCGGAAACGGGCCAGATTATTGAAACACTACGTTTTGATAGACAGACTCGCAAAAAAGTTTCGAATAACGACATTTGCTACTGTCTTGCTGACTTTATCGCACCGACAGAAATTTCACGTAAGGATTATATTGGTTTTTTCGTAGTAACTGCTGGTGAAGAAATCGACAAAATGGCCAAGGAGTTTGAAAAAAATCACGATGACTACAATTCTATTCTTACTAAAGCTATTGGCGACCGTCTTGCCGAAGCGGCTGCAGAATATTGTCACAAGCAAATGCGGCTGAATTTTGGAATTAAAGAAGACCTTACAAGTGCAGACTTAATTGCTGAAAAATACCGTGGCATCAGACCAGCGCCTGGCTATCCAGCGTGCCCAGATCACAGTGAAAAAGCAAAAATTTGGAAATTGCTTGATGTTGAAAAATCGATGTCCGTTAGCTTAACAGAAAGTTTTGCTATGTATCCAGCATCCAGCGTGTCTGGTTATTATTTTATGCATCCGAATGCTAAGTATTTTGCGATTTAAACCTTCACTTCGTTTGTAATACTATTCACCCAAGCCGAATTTTCCAAATACCAATTGATCGTTGATTCTAAGCCTTGTTCGAAAGTATCAAAGCGGCGCTTATAACCCAAAGTTTTCTCTGCAAAAGAATCATCAATTGCATAGCGAAAATCATGACCCTTACGGTCCTCAACAAATTGAATTAGTTTTTCGTATTTTTCGCCATTTTTTCGTGGGCGTTTTTTATCTAAAATGGCGCAAATTGCTTTTACGACGTCGATGTTCTTACGTTCAGATTTACCGCCTAAGCAGTAAGTTTCGCCCGGGGTACCTGTGGTTAGCGCTAACCAAACGCCTTCTGAGTGATCATCAACAAAGATCCAATCACGCACGTTGATGCCTTGGCCGTACACTGGCAACGCTTTTTCAGCCAAGCAATTTAATAAAATTCTTGGAATTAGTTTTTCGGGAAATTGTCTTGGTCCATAATTATTAGAACAATTCGTCACGATCGTTGGCAGCTTGTAGGTATGGTGCCATGCCCTTGCTAAATGATCACTGCCGGCTTTAGATGCCGAGTACGGAGAGCTTGGCTGATAAGCCGTTTGTTCGTTAAAATAACCTGTATCTCCCAGCTGACCAAAAACTTCATCGGTCGACACGTGTACAAAACGAAATTTTTCTAATAAGTCTTTTGACCCCGTCAGTAAATTTCTGCTGGCTTCTAATAAATTAAGAGTTCCTAAAACATTTGTTTCAATAAAAATTCGTGGTCCTGAAATAGAATTATCAACATGGCTTTCGGCTGCGAAGTGTGCCACCGCAGTGGGATTGTATTTTTGAAATAACTTATTAACAGCTTCGAAGTTTCTAATATCTACATTTTCAAAAATGACTGAATTAGAATCAACAACGTCTTGGATATTTTCCATGCGGCCTGCATACGTTAAGCAATCTAGAACTATGATTTTAGAAAATGTGTTGTGTTTTTTTGCGACCCGCAAAAAAGAACTGCCAATAAAACCCGCTGCACCCGTTACAAATAAAGTCATATCTAATCCACCATTTTGAAAAGGCCATAAGAAAATATGCAGCTCGTAAAGTCAAAGAGAAGTTTGAAAAAGCCTATGGTTTTGTTAACGATTCGAACACTTTTTTGAAGCTATGCTGCCACTCAGGAAGGTAAACATTAAATGTGTTCTGAAGCTTTAAATGGCTTAGTACCGAATACTTGGGCCGTTTAGCAGCGCTGATATATTGATCTGAAGTGATAGGCAATACCGCTTCGGTGATCACCTTGTATTTTTTAAACTTGGCAAGATCGATTATATTTTCAGCGAAATGATGCCACGACGTTTCACCCGCAGCAGGCATATGATAAATTCCCGATTTATCTCGAAGTTGTGAATCTGTTAAAATTTTTATGGTCGCTTCAGCCACTTCGTAACTTGCTGTCGGAGCTCCAATTTGATCACGAACTACTTTAAGCTCGGGCCTTTCTTGCGAAAGCTTCAACATGGTTTTTAAGAAGTTATTGCCATATTGTCCATACAACCAACTGACCCGAAAAATATAAGAATGGCAGCCAGTATCGTTCAAATTTTTCTCGCCCATGGCTTTTGACTGACCGTAAAAATTGACTGGCTTAATTGGGTGCGTTTCAAGATACGGAGTCTTCCCCGCCCCATCAAAAACATAATCCGTCGAATAATGAATAACCGCTGCATCGATGTGCTTTGCGATTTCACCGATGATACCCACGGTATTTGCATTCAACTGCATTGCAGCTTCGCGCTCGGTCTCGGCCTTATCAACAGCCGTGTATGCTGACGTGTTTATGATATGAGTCGGCTTAAATTCACGGATTAGTTTTACGACCGAATCAGGCTTCATAAAATCAGCGATGCTGCTACCCGCTTGATAAACATCTCGGTTACCTGAAAAAAGTTTTTTAAACTCGCTGGCCAGTTGGCCGTTTTCTCCGAAAATAAGTATTTTTATAAAATGTCCTTACACTTTTGTTTGATGTAATCTAATACTCCGTCACGCAAATCTTCACGGTCAAGAGCCACTTCGATATTAGCTAATAAAAACCCCAGCTTATCGCCAGCGTCAAAACGTCTGCTATCAAAACTGTAAGCATTCAAACTAGAAGTTGCTGCTAACCGGTTCATCGCGTCACTGAGCTGATATTCACCATTATAACCTGGCTGAATTTCTTCTAGCATTTTCATAATTTCATTTGTGAAAATATAACGCCCTGGTAATGCCCACAGTGATGGCGCTACATTTGCTTTTGGTTTTTCGACCACACCGAAAACTTTTTTTCCCGATGTTAAATCTTTCGACACTTTATCTTGAATATCGACGATACCGTATTTGTGAGTCTCTGATGCCGAAACGGGTAAAACCCAAACGCTGCTGGCTCCTGTTTTTACCGTTTGTTCAGCTAAAAACTTGGTAATATTTTTTTCAGGGTTTTTTGAAATAGTGATTTCATCACCTAATAGAACTGCAAATGGTTCGTCCCCAGTTACTGAGTGCGCGCATTTAACAGCGTGACCAAGACCAAGCGGGCTTTTTTGTCTGATAGAAATGATGTTGGCTTTGTCTCTGATTTTATTTATTTCTTCGATCAAGTGACCTTTGCCGTCTTTAACTAATTTATCTTCTAATTCATAACTGATATCAAAAAAATCTTCGATCGCGGTTTTTCCGCGGCCTTGAATCAACACGATATCTTCTATACCCGCCTGCACGGCTTCTTCAATGACGTACAAAATGGTGGGTCGATCAACGATGGGTAACATTTCTTTTGGAATGGTCTTTGTCGCAGGGAAAAACCTGGTCCCAAGACCCGCGGCCGGAATGACTGCTTTTGTTATTTTTTTCATTAACCAAACCGCCCTGTGATGTAGTTTTCCGTTTTTTGCTCTTTTGGATTTGTAAACATCTGCGAACTTTCACCAAATTCGATCAGTTCACCTAAATACATAAATGCAGTAAAGTCAGCAGTGCGTGCGGCTTGATGCAAATTGTGCGTGACCATCAAGATGGTCACCTTTTTCTTAAGACTGCCGACAAGTTCTTCGATGTGTGCGGTCGATATGGGATCAAGCGCTGATGTCGGTTCATCTAACAGCAAAATATCTGGTTCTGTGGCTAAAGCTCTGGCGATACAAAGTCGTTGTTGCTGACCACCTGATAAGGCGTTAGCACCAGAATGTAAACGGTCAGAGACCTCTTGCCATAAACCCGCCATTTTTAGCGAGTCTTCCACTTTTTCATCGATGTAAGATTTTTTCCTGATACCGCGAACTCGAAGACCGTAGGCGATATTTTCATAAATGCTTTTTGGAAATGGATTTGGTTTTTGAAAAACCATGCCTATTTTCATACGCACTTCGATCGGATCAATATCTTTTGAAAGAATATTGACTTGGTCTGGTAGCAAGTTGATCACGCCGTCATATTTTACATTTCCATACAAATCATGCATGCGGTTAAAACAACGAAGCAGTGTCGTCTTACCACAACCAGAGGGGCCAATTAAGGCCGTGATTTTATTTTCATAAACCGGAAGGCTTACGGATTTTAACACCAACGTGTTTTCGGTATAGCTAAAATTAAGATTTTGAACTTCTGCTTTTTTATTCATAGTCGAGCTTCGCATCCTGCAAACGTTGTTTGCTTCACCACTTATACTTCTTTCTAAACCGGTAGCGAATATAAATCGCGGTCGCATTTAAAAGAAGAGTCATTGTTAATAAAACTAAACCAGCCGCTGCTGCATTTACGTGAAATTCTTCTTGTGGCCTAGAAACCCAGTTGAACATTTGAATCGGCATCACCGTGTACGGATCCGTTAACCATTTCATACTGACAAAGGGCGCCACATCTGAAATCGGTGAAGTTGGTAAAAAAGCGATAAAAGTTAACGCTCCGACCGTGATTAGCGGAGCTGTTTCACCGATGGCTCTGGAAAGTGCAATCACAATTCCAGTCATAATACCACCTGAAGAATAAGGCAGAATGTGGTTCCACGTTGTTTGCCATTTCGTAGCCCCCAACGAATACGAAGCTTCGCGAATGTGGGATGGAATTGTACGAATGGCTTCTCTGGTGGTTACAATAATAATTGGTAAAATCAACAGACCTAAAGTCATGCCGGCTGTGATGATAGATTGTCCTAGACCAAATCGGTAAACGAAGACTCCTAAAGCCATTAATCCAAACGTGATCGACGGTATACCTGCTAAATTTAAAATATTAATTTCAATGATTTTCGTAAGCCAATTTTTTGCAGCATACTCTTCTAAATAAATTCCGGAAGCGACACCCAAAGGAATAGCCAAAAGGGCTGTAACCAAAACCACGCAAAGACTGCCGACCCAAGCCGATAAAATTCCTGCCTTTTCTGGAAAGCGTGACGGAAAATTTGTGAAAAAGTGCGCAGATATGCGCGGCATCCCGGTCATAGCCATATCGATAATCAAACTTACTAGCACAACCAAAGCCACACACATGGTAACAAGACCCACGATCCAAAAAATTTTGTCCTGCCTTTTTAACTGAATGACAATATTTTTCATTTAAACTTTTTTTCCATGTTAAAACGAATCCGTTGGCCAACTAAATTAAAAGACAAAGTAAAGATCAATAAAACCAAACCTGAAACATAGATCGATTTATAACCAATAGATCCTTGAGGTAAATCACCAAGACTTACTTGCACAATAAAAGCAGTGATGGTCTGCGTGCTTTCCAGCGGATTAAATGAAAATCGGGGCTGAAGGCCCGCAGCAATTGCTACAACCATGGTTTCACCTAAAGCTCTTGAAATTCCAAGAATGTAGGCCGAGGCAACACCAGAAAAAGCTGCCGGCAAAATGACTTTGAATGATGTTTGAAATTTAGAGGCGCCCAGCGCAAGGCTACCTTCACGAAAATGCAACGGCACTGCCCGCATAGCATCTTCTGAAAGGCTACTGATGTACGGAATAATCATAATCCCCATCACAAGACCAGCGCTTAGTGCATTAAAACTAGAAATTTCTGGAATTAACTTTTGTAGCAAAGGCGTCACAAAAAGCATCGCAAAATACCCGTAAACGACCGTCGGAACAGCTGCTAAAAGTTCAAGGATTGGTTTAAAAATTTCACGTGTTTTTTCAGCAGCATATTCACTTAAGAAAACCGCAGTGATGGTTCCAAGTGGAATAGCCACCGTTAGGGCAATCATTGTTGTCAGCAGCGTCCCGCAGACTAAATTTAATATTCCGTACTGAGCATTTTCAAATAACGGCGTCCATTCTTTATCAAATAGAAACTGTTTAAGGCTTACTTCTTGAAAAAATGGCAACGCTTCAGCGACCAATGTCCACACGACACCCACCGTGATCAAAACAGAACTAGCCGCACAGATAAATAATAACGTTTTAATCAACAGTTCTTTGAACTGACGAAAACGGCGCTTGGTACTTTGCGGGGTTGAAAATTCAGCTTTCAAATCACAATCCGCCGCTGGTTTTTGGATCATTTTTTAATGCTTCGACCACGTCTTTAACTTGCTGCGAAGTGCCCTTTTTACAAATCAACAAAGCACCCGGCGTGTCGATAACGATCAGATCATCGGCTCCGACGAAACTGTAGATTTTTTTTTGATGTGAAAAAACAGTGTTGTTTTTAGAATTTACTTCAACTGCAGTTTGAGAAATTTTTAATTTATTTGCAGCATTAATCTCGTCTAACACGTCCCAAGATCCAAGATCACTCCAGCCAATATCACAAGGTATACAGCTTAATTGATCCGAATTTAATTTTTCAATGATGGCATAATCAAACGAAATACTTTTAATTTTTGCGTAAATATCTTTAATGTTCGATAAATCTTTTTTAAGTTCTGATATCAAAGACCACATTTCTGGCTGATGCAATCTAAAATGCGCGATCATACTATCGATTGAGAAAATAAAAATGCCAGCATTCCAAAAAAAGTTGCCATCACTTATAAACTTTTCAGCTGTTTGATAATTGGGTTTTTCATGAAATTTCAAAACGTTTGCAGCAACATTTAATTTTGATGCTGCTGGTATTTGAATGTATCCAAAACCAGTTTCGATGCGGTTAGGTTTTATTCCAAGTACCACGACTTTGTTTTGACTTGCCTGTTGGTAGGCTTTTTCAATCACCGCATGGAATTCATTTTCTTTTGTGATCAAAGCGTCTGATGAAAAGACGGAGCAAATGTTTTTCTGTAACCCCAAAAGTTCTAAATACCGACAAGCAACCGCCACAGCTGGTGCTGTGTTCTTTCCAGTACTTTCATAAATGATTCCAGAAACTTTGAACTGATGTTCTAGAATTTCTTTTTCAGTTAGAGTTTTTAATTTTTCACCAGTGACGATGATCGATGGTTCATAACAAGCTAATCGTTTTAAGGTTAGCGTTTGTAAAGTGTCTGACAATAAAGAACTGAACTGCTTCGGATTCGCAGCTGTTGAAATAGGCCAAAGGCGCGTGCCGCTGCCACCACTTAGCACAATCGGAATTAATTTCATGGACTAAAATTGCCCGTAATTACAAGGATGATCAACTGATTTGGCGGTTATAACAGAAAACTAATGTGCCATGGATTTAATCAAAATTTTCTATTAATTCAATCACAATAAGCTAAAAGCGAACTTGGCTCTGTACACCATACAGGTGTACACTTAAAAAGTGATCAGAACTGCTAAAATGTGGATAGGATTGATAAACATGAGTATTAAAAAAAGTGAAACTCGAAAATTTTTAGAGAAAATTACTGGTGGTCCCGTAACTATTGGTAAACTTATTGAATCTATTCGTACTGGCGAAGAGGCATCTCAAACTGAATTAGCAAAGCAGCTTAAAATTTCGCGTTCTCATTTAAACGACATCGAAAAAGGTAACAAAGCTGTCAGTCCTGAGCGCGCTGCACGCTTTGCAAAAGCACTAGGACACTCTGAAGAGCGTTTCGTAGAGCTATCTTTACAATCACTGGTTGATGAAGCTGGATTAAAATTAAAAGTTATTGTTGATGTGGCTTAATTACAATTCAGCGTCTTAAAAAAAGTGAACTGCCATTACTTATTTTTGAACTGTGCAGTTCTATCTTCGCTACGTACTAAGGGTTGTGTTTTTTTATCGATGATTTCACTCATGCCTAAAAGTCTTTTTTGCAAAGACTGAATTTCATTTCGAAAGTCGTCATAAATTTGTTCTGACATCATTATGAAGCTTTGACCGTCACGTCGGTTGATACGAACGGGCTCACTGACCGCTACGTCCATGTAATTTTTAAGTTCTGATCCGGATTTCTTGGAATTTGTACTTTGCATAAAAAACAGACTTAATTAAACAAGTCTCGAGTGCGTTGCACGTCTGCGACAAAGCTTCGGATCTGCAACTGAATCTGATCCATTTTTTGCACAACGTTGCTTAGATCTTTATTAAATTCTTTTTCTTTTTTGAAAGCGAATTTAACGTCTTTTAATGCTTGCCTAGCACCTTCGATAGAGAATTTATCGCGGTACAAAAGTTTACGAATCAAGAAAGCATTTTCGACATCTTTTTTCGTGTAAAGGCGCTGGTTATTAGAAGCTTTTTTTGGACTGAGAACATCGAATTCTTGTTCCCAATAGCGAAGAATGTATTGTTTTATTCCGAGTAAATCGGCCACATCACCAATTTTAAAACCAAAACGATCTGGAATTGCAGACACTTCGTTCATAAGCTCTTCATCGACCAGCACATGCGGCATGGATGCAGATTCGGCTTTTAGTTCTGTTGTCGATTTTGGTTTTAATGACGCTGGTTCTGGAACAAACTTGTCTTCTAGGGATAAAATATCTTCAGGTTCATTCATCATCGTCTTCATCCTTTAAGTGAGCGTACTCTTCACCATTCAGCATGGCTTTTAGCACTTGGCTTGGTCTAAAAGTTAAAACACGTCGTGCGGAAATTTTAATTTGTTCACCCGTCTGCGGGTTGCGTCCGATGCGTTCACTTTTTCCACGCACCATGAAGTTTCCAAAGCCAGAAATTTTCACTTTACTGCCTTGCTGCAAAGTGTGCTTCAGGGAATTAAAAACCATTTCAACCAGTTCGCTGGCTTCTTTTTTAGAAAATCCAATTTTTTCATAAACCTTTTCAACAATATCCGCTTTAGTTACTGTTGAATGTCCAACGTTCTGCCCAGCCATGATGAAACCACCCTTAAATAAAATCGTAGCAAGTATTTGAAATGAATCAAGTTTTTGAAATATTAACTGTAACGCTGTGTATAATCAGCGTAAAGTAGCCCCTAATGCTTTTTGTGCCTGATCAATTATCTTTGTCGTCAGATTTTGAATTTCAGCGTCACCCAGTTGAGATTCAAAACTTTGAAACTCAACCTTCAAAGCCACTGATTTTTTACCAGCAGCTAATTTTTCACCTTCGTAAATATCAAAGACATGAATTTGTTTTAAATTCGTAGCCACTGCTTTTTTAACTTCTTTGATCAAATCACCCACAGCTACTTTAGTATCTAAAACAAAAGCGAAATCACGTTCCACAGGTTGATACCCTGATAAAGGTTTAAATTTCTTTGGTCTTGGTTGACCTTGTAATAACTGATGTAAATCAATTTCTGCAACAGCCACATCACAGCGAATTTTTTTCTGAGCTAACCAGCCAGGGTGCAATGAACCTATAAAACCAATGTTTTTACCTTCGACCACCAAAGTTGCAAACTGTCCCGAGTGAATAAATGCCGGAGCTTTCAAGGTCTGAACCCAAGCATAAGTATTTATCTGATAGGCTTGTAAAAGTTTTTCAACGCACGCTTTGACTTGATACACGTGCGCAGCGCCTGATTTAAAAAGCCCAATATCATCGCCCCAGCTGATTAGACCCGCTCGTAAAGTTTCTTTGTAGCCATCACCCGTCTTAGAAAACACAACCCCGGTTTCAAATAATTTTCCGACACTGTTGCCTGCATGAACATTATTTAAAACATTTTGTGCAAGTCCATAACTTAATGAACGCCGCATGCAGTTTAATTCTTCGCTCAGCGGATTACGTAAAAACGTAGCCTTAACATCTGTGTGCAGCCCCGATTTTGTTAATAAATCAACTTCACCAAAAAACGTGGATTCTTCTTTTTCATTTACAAAGGCATAATTAAAACCTTGTGAAAAACCCTGCCCCCGAACAACCGCAGATATTTTTTGTGATTCCACGTAATAAAAATCATGACGCGTCGGTTCTGATTTAAAAACTGGAATCTTTTCACCGATGTGTTCGTAACCATGAAGACGCGCGTACTCTTCGACCAAATCCATGTCGGTGTTTAAATCAAATCGAAATAGCGGCGGAGTTACCAAATATTTACCTGAACCTTTTGATTCAACTTTGCACTGAAGGCCATTTAAGTACTGATTAAATAATTTTTCATCAGCCATGTAACCTAAACGATCGGACACAGTTTGAATTGTAATAGAAATACCTGATTTAACCACTGGCATTGGGTACACGTCATGATGACCACCTAGGGCTTCTCCGCCAGCAACTTGCTGAATTAAAAATGCGGCGCGGTCCATAATTTCTAGTGTCGAACTTGGATCAACTCCGCGCGAAAATCGGTACGCAGAATCAGTTTCAATGCCGTGCTGTCTTGACGATTTTCGTGCGCTGATCGGTTGAAAGAAAGCACTTTCTAAAAAGATATTTTTTGTTTTATCACTGACTCCAGAATTAAGTCCGCCGATAACACCAGCAAGGGCTACGGCTTTTTCTGCATCACAAATTAAAAGCTCATCGCCTTTCATTTGCAATTCTTGATCTTTCAGAGTTTTAAATTTTTCACCCGCTTTTGCCGTGCGAACGATAACAGATTTACCCGCTAAAGAATCGGCGTCAAATGCATGAAGCGGTTGACCCATTTCTAACATCACGTAATTGGTGACATCGACCACGTTGTTGATCGAATTCTGTCCGATAGCTGTTAAGCGGTCCACCAACCATTTTGGACTGGGTCCAATTTTTACGTTTGTAATAAATCGTCCGCAGTATCTTGGACACAAATCTGTGTTCTCTATTTTTAATGAAATATTTTCCTTGGTAGAGCTACTAGAAAAAGTTTTTAAAATTTCTGATTTTTTAACAGGTTGATTGATCAAACAACCGATTTCTCGGGCTAAACCATAATGACTTAAACAGTCTGCTCTGTTTGGAGTTACTTTTAACTCAAACGTCACATCATCAAGACCTGCATATTCAGCATAACTTTTTCCAACAGGTGCTGCTGGATCTAAAATGACAATACCATCACTGACTGTGTCTGTTGCAATACCAAGTTCTTTAAACGAACAAAGCATTCCAAGGCTTTCGACATCTCTGATCTTTGATTTTTTAATCGCGAAATTTCCAGGTAATACAGCCCCCGGAAGCGCTACGATAACTTTGTCACCGGCATTATGATTCTGAGCACCGCAAACAATCTGCGTGGTCTGACCTGGCGCAATTTCAACCTGACACAGTGATAATTTATCGGCGTTTGGATGTTTATCTTTTACGGTGATATACCCAACAACAACATTTTCAAGATCTTTTGCTTTGCTGTGAATTTCTTCAACCTCAAGTCCCGCTTTAGTTAACAGGTCGGCAAGCTCTTGCGGCTTTGCTAGGTAATTTTTTATATCAACAAACTCATTGATCCATTTTAAAGAAATTTTCATAAATACTTTACCTGACTGTTAATTGATTTCTAGTTGATTAAAATTGTTTTAAAAAACGCACATCATTTTGCGGAAATAAGCGAATATCATCGACGCCGTATTTTATAATGGCCATCCGTTCGACACCAAAGCCGAAAGCAAACCCCTGCCACTTTGGATACTCCACTTTAGCAAATTCAAAAACTTTGGGATTAATTAACCCGCAACCACCAATTTCAATCCAACCCGACTGTTTACACAAAGAACAACCATTCCCTTTGCAAATCGGACACGAGCAATCGACTTCGGCCGAAGGCTCTGTGAACGGAAAAAAGCTTGGGCGAAATCGGGTTTTTAAACCAGGACCAAAGAACTCTTTTACGAAATAAGAAATCGTTCCTTTTAGGTCGGCCATGGAAACATTTTCATCCACGCACATGCCTTCGATCTGATGAAAATTAGGCAAATGAGAAATATCACTGTCGCAGCGAAACACTGGGCCCGTTCCGATAATTCGAAGCGGCGGCTTTTCATTTTCTAAAGAATGAATCTGAATGGGTGACGTGTGCGTGCGCAGCACATGGGTATCATCAATAAAAAAAGTATCTTGCATGTCCCGAGCTGGATGATTTTTCGGAATATTTAAGGCCTCAAAATTGTAATAATCTTTTTCGATCAAAGGCCCGGTACGAAGCGCATACCCTAATCTAGCCATGATCGAAAAAATCTCGTTCGTGACTTTATAAATTGGATGTTCATGTCCTACCGGCTGGTTATCAACAGGCAAAGTTAAATCCAGTTTTTCAGTTTCCATTTTTGAATTGATTTCTTGAGATCTAAGACCAACTTCAGCTTCGGCATAAAAAGTTTCTAATTCGGCTTTAACATCGTTAACTAGTTTTCCGAATAAAGGCTTTTCTTCTTTAGGCAGCGTTGCCATCATTTTCATGGCTTCCGTCAAAGCGCCACTTTTACCAAGAAATTGCACCTTGGCGTTGTACAGATCCGCCGAATTTTTGGCGGCCGCGAACGCCTTTAGTGCGCTTTCTTTGATGGAGTCTAACTTTGCTTGCGATTGCGTGTTTGATTGTGAATTTGACATAAACTAGAGTATCTAGAATAATTTTAGTCTTTTCAAGTATTTAGCTCTGTGGTAGTTTCGTTTTGTGGCGCATAAAAATAAACAAAATTACAGTCCTTATAAAGCCAGGCTTGAAAAGGCCGGCATCAAGCCCGTTCAAAAATCTTCGGATCGAAGTTTCAAGGCTGAAAAGATATATTCCTCTGGTGAAGCCAATGACCGCTTAGCCGATATTTTCAGAAATCACAGTTTTACTTGCAGCCACATAGAACGAGAAAAACTTGCGCAGTTTTATACCATATTGATGGAAAACCAGGAGCATCAGAATTTCACCCGGCTTTTAAAAATAAAAGACATCGCCATTAAGCATTTTATTGATTCTTTAATTATCACTGAACTTTGTGATTTGCAGTTTCCACTTTTAGATTTAGGAACGGGTCCAGGTTTTCCAGGAATACCACTTAAAATTCGTTTTCCTGATAAAAAAATATTGCTGGCAGAAGGCGTGCAAAAAAGAGTCGAATTTTTAAAAACCATCAGAGAATCATTAGATCTTAAAAACTTAGATATTTTTGGAAGAAACATTAACGAACACTTTGTTTACCCCGTAAACGGAGTTATCACTCGTGCGGTTGAAGATATTCCTAATACATTAAAAAATGTTCTGAGCTGCTTGCAAACTGAAGGCTGCGTGTACTTTATGAAAGGTCCAAATGTGGACCCTGAATTAAAATTAATTCCGCCAGAGCTTTTAGAATATTATAAACTAGAAAAAGATATCGCGTACGACCTTAAGCACACTGAGAACCACCGACGACTAATTATTTTCAAAAAAATAAAAAATGCTCCGTTACCAGAAGACACCGACGAGGACGTAGAATAAATGCAGACTCAAATTATCACTTCAGAATCCAATGAAAAATTAAAAGTATTTAAAGCGTTAACCAGTGCAAAGGGCATCAAAGAACACAAGCAGTTTATTTTCAGCGGAATAAAACTGATTGAAGAGTTTCTAAATCAAAAATTAACGCGGTTTAAACCCGTCTGTTTTATCTTTGAATCAGATACGTGGCCTTATTTCATTCAAAAAAATACTGAAATTATCAAATATTCGATTACAAAAAGTGTGTTTAAAGAATTAGATGTGGTTGGCACCGGCGAACCCTTATTGGTTTTAGAATTTAAAGACTTTGAAAAAAAAGATTTTTCAAAAAACCCCACTGAACTAGAAGTCATATGCCCCGTAGGTGATCCAAGAAATTTAGGGGCGCTTATTAGATCTGCAGTTGGTTTTGGTGTGCGTGAAATCATTTTAACCAAAGAATCAGCGCACCCGTATTTGCCACAAGCTGTGAAAGCATCTGCCGGCGCTGCACTTTATGCAGAATTTAAAAAAACAGATCTTGCTGTTTCAGAAATTCCGGTGGTTTCTGAAAACTTTGCTTTAGATCTTGAAGGTAAAGTTATCTCCGCAGTGAACTGGCCGAAAGATTTACGTCTGTGGATTGGCGAAGAGGGCCCAGGTTTAAAAGTGACTGCAGAGCAAAAAAAGAAATTGCAGTTTGTGACAATTCCTACGCAAAGAATAGAATCCCTGAATGTGATGGTCTCGGCGGCGTTAGCCATGTGGGAATGGAGAAAATCAGGTTTAAAAAAATAATCAGAATATATAAAAACTAATACGTACGAATCAACCACACGCGGTAAAAAGCTTCTAATACAATTTTTAAAGACATTTTACTTTGACCGACTCTGCGGTCTTCAAAAGTGATCGGTACTTCTAGAACTGGATACCCTTTTTTTTGCGCTTTGTATTTTAATTCAATTTGAAAACTGTAACCGTTGGACTGAATATTATTTAAATCAATATCTTTTAAAACTTGCGAATGCCAGCCGTTAAATCCACCCGTCCAATCTTTCACTGGAAAGCCCAATATAAGTCGTGAATACAACCCGCCACCTTTTGAGATTAATTTTCGTAAAAAACCCCAGTTCACAGTTTTTCCACCAGGGACATACCTAGAACCGATCACCACAGGGTGAATCTCAAGTTGCAGTAAAATTTTTTCTAAATCCTGAACTGAATGAGAAAAGTCGGCATCCATTTCAATCAGGGCATCATAGTAATTCTCTAATCCCCAATTGAACCCGGCGATATAAGCTTTTCCTAAACCATTTTTTTGTTCACGCTTTAATAAAAAAACTCGCGTGTTGGTTTGTCTAAAAAGTAAAACTTGATCGGCCGTGCCATCCGGTGACGAATCATCCACAACCAGAACATCAAATTTTGCATCTAATGCCATTAAGGCTGGCAGCAATTCTTTTATATTATCGATTTCATTATAAGTCGGGATTATCACCAATTTTTTCACTAATTTTTTCCTGAAATTGTTTCCGGATTGTTCGTAGCACAGGCAATCATTGTAAACGGCATATCTTTCGGTGATTCTTTCCACAGACTTAACATATAACCGCCGGCACCAGATCCGGTTAGCTTTATAGCCAACGCACCTTTCGCTTTTAATGCGTCTGCGTGTGCAAGAACTTTGTCATTTACTAAGCCCCAATCCGTAAAACAGCTGTGCGCTTTTTCTAAAGGTTCTATCCAGCTCGTCGGATTAGAATCCGATAAAATTTGTGAAAACTGAGTTACAGATTCTTTCATACGAGAATCTATTTCAGAGGCTTTTTGGGCATCTTTCGCCCACAGATCTTTCACCTGACTCACACAATCTTTGGTGATTCCCTGACATCCCGTGTGCGACAAAAAAAGAAGTGGCAATTGAGATACGGGTAATTCTTTAGAACCAAGTTCTCGAGAAAAAAATAATGGTTTTTGCTTCAGCACAACAGCGATGTCAACACCGCTACTTTCTCCGTGAAAAAGATTTTCTAAATCTCTGGCAAATTCATACATGTCTTCACTTTTGATATAGCCCAAAAAATTAAAAAACTGAACGACAGCGACACACAAGGTGGCTGAAGCCCCCATACCTGCACCAAATAAAATATTTGATTTCAGACACACAATCCCTTTTAAATCATCCTGTTTCAGATTTAATTTTAATAATGCTTTTTCAAAAACAGAAAAAACAATTTTTGAAATGTTACCGGAATTTGTACCTTGCAATTCTATTTTTAAGTTTTGTGACGTCGGAAAATAAAAAATTTCTAAATACTGACTGGTTAACGGAAATACCAAGGCCTGGCCACCGCGAAGAACAGCGTGTTCTCCGGCTAAAATCCATTTACCAGGAATTCGTTTCTGAAACGTGGGGATAGTTTGATTACTTTCTTGCATGATACCCTTCATCGGTCCATAGCGCGTAATCTTTATTAAATAATAAAATCATTTCATTATATAAATCTGACTGATCAGGTCTGTATAACAGATGAATATTGCTGCCAGCATCCATCGTGACGAGTGGTCCGTCGCTGGTCTTATGCCACAACTGCAACAACTGAGTTAGCACAGCCTGCGACTGCGAGTTCATGTACATAAACGCAGGCTTTGCTGTGTGAAATAAAGTGTGCATGTCCCAAAATTCATTCCAACAAATTTCAAAAGCTAGATTCCAGTTATTTGTTTTAAACGCTTTTGTTAATTCTAAATAACGCTTTTCTGCGCGGTCGGGTCTTCCTGGAAATAAATCAGACGACAGCACTTGCGTGTGTGCCTGACTAGAAGATACAGCTTTAATACTTTCATCACACAAAATAACTTGGTGCTTTAAATTTTTTAAAGAAAATTCTACGGGCTGCACATGATCCGCGGTCCACTGAACCCACGGAGTAAAAAACGACCTGCACGATGACCCTGATCCTTGTTTCGAAAGCAGAGCTAATTCGCTAGGGCTTTTTGCCGAAAAAATATTATTTTTCACAGCCCAGTCGTGAGTGACTTTTGTTAAAGCAGCAAAACTTGAAGCTGAGCTTGCTAGCCCACAGTCTGACGGAAAGTTATTAGCAGATTCAATTTTAAAATAATCAGTTATTTTAAATTCACTTTTTAGTTTACCAAAAAAGTTGAGAAATTTTTCCTGACCTTTTGAAGATAAAGTGATGGGTCTTAAATCGGATCTGACCAGCGCAGACCAAGCGTCTTTAGTTAACGTTTTATCTTCAGCAATACGAACAAACGTTTTTAAGTGATCTAACGTGTAAGACAAAGACGTGTTGCATGGTTTATTCAGTTTTGGGTCTATTTTCCCCATGTACTTAATCAGTGCAATGTTTGAGGGGGCCGAAGCTTCAACCCACATGCAAACCTCGCTGGCTGTTTGTTAACTGCTCAAAAATACCAGCAGCTAAATCTTTGGATGTGGCTTTTATAGAAAGACCCAATTCTGAAATCTTATGTTTCACAACTGATGCTTTTTCTAAATGACACAACACCAGCATCACATCAGCACCCATAGCTCCGCAGGGCTTAGCACTCAGTATTTCTGCATTGGTTAAAAGTTTTGAGCGTAGATCCATCGAGTTTGCATGAACTAGATTTTCTGAAATCAAAAATTGTGTCCATTCATTTAATCCACGAACAAAATCGTCAGAATTATTTTTAAAATAAAGATCTACTAAAGGATCAGACACACTTGGAAAATGATTTATTTTTTTTAAATCTAGAGTTTGTATGTGTTCATGCGTTTTTACTTTGATGCCTGTTTCAATTAAAAAGAACTCAAGCGTAGGAAAATTCCAGCCAGTCGATTTATATTTATTTAATTTTGAATCAAAGTGCGTCACGGAGCCAAAGTACTGAATCGCTAAATCTAGGCCACTAACACGAGCGCCGCTTATTTCCGAATCAGTGATGTAGTTTTTTCGAATTTCTGGAAAGGATTCTTGCAGGCTGGTCTTTGATTTGCGGTTCTCTAATGCGGGAATCAGAACACTTAAATACTCTGCAGTCGATTTCCCAAAACCACCTGCATTCATTTCATCTGTGAACTGAAAGTGATTTTGAGCCGATCTTTTCCACAAAACACCGGCTGGGCTGCTGAGCGAAAACGGGAACTGAAAATTCGTCGTGTGAATAGGCTTAACTTCAAAACCTGACTTTGTTGCCAATCCCAGAATAGAGCCTTCGACCAAGGCCGAATATTCTCCAATAAGAAATGTTTTTCCAGGAATGTGATATGTCATCTTACTGCAAAGTGCTGTTTCTAAGTTCTTTTAAAACTTCAACAGCGTTTGATAAAGATATTCTTTTTGAAATCGATAAGATTTCTTCAAGCTTTTTAATCACCGTTGGCATTTCTTTTTCTGTAGCCCCTGCGCCAAGTGATAAGTTTTTAATATGTAATTTCATGTGACCTTCAATAATACCCACAGTTGTTAATGCTCTGAGGGCACCCAGGTTCTGAGTCAATCCAACTGCTGCTGCAATTCTTGAAAGTTCTGAGGATGATTTAATATCTAATATTTTCATAGCAATTTTTGCAGTTGGGTGAAGTGTCGTAACCCCGCCAACGGTCCCCACGACTAACGGCGCTTCTAGCGTACCAACAAGTCCCATTTCAGTTTTTCGCCATTTTGTGATCGAGCGATACTGACCAGAACGTGCTGCATACGCATGAACTCCGGCTTCTACCGCACGCCAGTCATTTCCCGTCGCAATTAATATTGGATCAATACCGTTTAAAACACCTTTATTATTCGTCGCTGCTCGGTAAGGATCAAGTTCTGCAAATCTTGAGGCCTCTTCAATTTTTAATGCCAAGTCTGCATCGATGTTATTTAAAGTTATAGTGGCTTTTGTTAATTTAGAATCGACTAAATTTGATAGGATACACATGTTCACGGTTTCATTCGTAAACTTCTGCAAAGGTTCTTTTAGAAATTCACAAACCTGATTCATGACGTTGGCACCCATGGCATCACATGGGTCCATATAGATATGCACAACACCCATAACAAGACCGTCATCACGTAAAAGTTTACGAACAGTGATGTCTTTGACTCCGCCGCCACGGTTAACCAGACCAAAAGCAACTTCTCGGTTTGCAATTTCAATGAGATAGTTTTTTTGCTGCAGAATTTGTTTTTGAAAAGTTTCAAAATTTTGTACTTTTGCAAACTGAATTTGACCGATGATATCTGTGCCTAAAATCTCTGTGGTCAACGTTCCATTTTCGCGAATCCATTTTGCAGTCTTTGAAGCGGCTGCAATGATTGATGTTTCTTCGACGGCCATTGGTATAACGATATCTTTGCCGTCGATATTGAAGTTGGTAGCCACACCTAGTGGCAACTGAAAGTAACCGATGACATTTTCAACAAAATTTTCTGCAAGAGCTATGTCTTTGGTTCCACCTTGACGCAAATAATTGGCGTCTTCAGAAGTTATTAAACCCACGTCGGTCAACGACGATAAGCGCTGCTCGAACACAAGTTTAGAAAATCCTTTGAATAACAAACTGATTTTATTTTTTAAGTCAGACATTGCCATACCTTTTTATGTAAATAATCTTCGGGCTTTTTAATGCCTGAACAAAACATCGCAACTTTTAATTGATAATCAAACAAATCCATCATTTTATAAATTTCACTGGCTTTATCACCGGCTTTATCGCTGTCAATATCACTTACAGCAGCTTTCATTAAAGGCTGCGCTAAGCCAACGGCTCTTGCACCCAAAGCTAAACATTTAGCACTATCAACACCATTACGAATTCCGCCAGACGCCATCATCGGATGAAACAAAATGTACTGCTGAGATTCTAACAAGCAATCAATCGTGCTTAGGCCCCAATCCGCAAAAGCAGAGACTGCACTTTTTTCGATGCTGTTATCTTCTTGGCGTAATGCTTCGACATAGCCCCAGTGCGTGCCACCATTACCAGAAACATCGACTGCATAAACGCCAATATCGATTAATTTTTTAACCAGATCTGCTGAAATACCGAAACCTACTTCTTTAACAAGTACCGGAATTTTCAGTTTTTTTACCAAGGTCTCGATCGATTTAAGGCCATTGGTAAAATCAATATTATTATTTTTTTGAAAAACTTCTTGTAGCGGGTTTAGGTGAACATACAATCCGATTGCGTTTAAATTCTCTGTTAATTGAATGATGCTTTCCACAGGATGTTGGATGACTTCTAAAATTCCAATGTTGGATACTAACTTGGCATCTGGAGCCGCTTTGCGAATTTCTTTCCACTCAGAGATCGCGCTGTTATCAGTCAATTCTCGGCGCTGAGAACCCACCGCCATTAACCAATTTTTTTCTTGCGCAGCAACGGCTAATTTTAAATTGATCTGTTTTGATTCCTGGTGCCCGGCTGTCATCGAGCCAATAAAATGCGGCGAAGAAAAAGTGTGATTTAAGAGATGAGTTTGTAGACTAACATCGCTGAATTTCATCTCTGGAAGCGCTTCATGAGTCAGTTTTATTTTAGAAAATGAATTGGCAACTAGGCCCTGAGTTTCCCCTGATAAGGCAAGACGGATGTGATCTTTTTTTCGTTGCTCGAATTCTTCGGACATTAGCTTTTATCCTTTAAGACAAATTAAAAAGACAAATAAAAAAGGCGAGCTGTGTTGCAACTCGCCTTTAGACATAAGCAAATAAACTTTAACTTATTGTTTAATAGCGTGTTGGCATAGAGACGTAAATGCTGAAGCATCTGTGATCGCTAGATCTGCTAACACTTTTCGATCAAGCTCGATACCGGCTTTAATCAAACCACCGATTAAACGTGAGTACGTTGTACCGTTGATTCGTGCCGCTGCATTAATACGTTGAGTCCACAAAGCACGGAAAGTTCTTTTCTTCATTTTTCTGTGTTTGTAAGCGTAAGCCATACCACGGTCATTTTTTTCAACCGCGTGAGCATACGAACGTGAACCTGCTGAGTAGTAACCTTTAGCTCTTTTT
>JAYTPC010000079.1:0-1206 GCA_043747425.1 Bdellovibrionales bacterium | reverse complement strand
AGCTTCTAAAAGCGCTTTGCCATCGTTATCATTATTAGCAGTTGTACAAATAGTAATATTCATTCCGCGTACTTTTTCAATTTTATCAAAGTTGATCTCTGGAAATACGATTTGCTCTTTAAGACCCATGTTGTAATTTCCACGACCGTCGAAACCCTTACTTGGAAGACCACGGAAATCTCTTACGCGCGGTAATGCCAAAGTTTGTAAACGATCTAGAAATGACCACATTCTGTCACGACGTAAAGTAACACGAACGCCGATTGGAATGCCTTCACGAAGCTTGAAGTTAGAAATTGCTTTCTTAGCCTTTGTTACAACGGCTTTTTGTCCAGCAATCGAAGTGATTTCATCCACAACACCGTTAACCAATTTTGGGTTCTGAACAAAGTCAGAGCTACAAACGCTGATAACGATCTTTTCAAGTTTTGGAACTTGCATTGTACTTTCATACCCAAGTCTTTTCATTAGATCAGGTATGATTTCTTTTTTGTAAGAGCTTTGTAAACGATTCATTTTTTCCTCACAGTACTTCTGGAGCAAGAGAAACAATCTTTACGAATTGTTTAGCTCTTAACTCTCTTGCAACTGGACCAAATATACGAGTCCCGATTGGTTCTTTAGCGGCATTAATTAAAACAGCAGAATTGTCATCGAAGCGAATATAGCTGCCGTCTGCACGACGTAATTTGTGAATCGTACGCACGATCACAGCTTTAGCAACATCACCTTTTTTTACTTTAGCGTTTGGAATAGCGTCTTTGATCGAAACAACGATAATATCGCCGATCGAAGCAAAACGTCTTTTAGATCCACCCAAAACTTTAACGCACATAACTTCTTTTGCGCCTGAGTTGTCTGCTACATTTAAACGGCTTTGCATTTGAATCATAATTACACCTGTTTCGCAGTCGTCAAAACAGAGGCTAGAGCCCAACGTTTTGTTTTACTTAGCGGACGAGTTTCATAAATCACAACAGTGTCGCCAACTTTGCATTGTTGTTTCTCATCGTGAGCTTTAATCACAGAGGATTTTTTAATGTATTTGCCGTATTTTTCATGCTTGATGGTACGATACACTAATACAGAAATAGTTTTCTGCATTTTGTTGGCAACAACTTCTCCTTGTAGCTCAACTCTTCTTCCGCGTTCACTAGTTACACTTTTATTCATATACTACCTTGCAGACTTTCTTAATAACGCTGT